>NZ_VOZI01000003.1:0-237643 GCF_013419835.1 Acinetobacter sp. YH12052 | reverse complement strand
ACTGAGGATCAGAAAGCTTGTTTGAATCGATGTATTTCATCCGCAGATTATGCACGAATGCTAAGAAATCCGGAGTGCAAATATTAACCAAAAAGAAGATCGTTTTTTGATTTATGAAAGAGATCTAATGAATCATTGATTTTAACTTTTGTAACTTGGGTTTGTTTTGGGGAATAAACTTAAATTATTGAAGCTTATTTTGAGGATTGGCAAATGATCAATATTGCTTTAATCGTCCTTATCATCCTATTAATTGTGGCTCTCCTTTTTGTTTATAACCGCAAATTGAAAAATGATAAAACCCTACGTTCACTGCAGGAAAACTTCGATCGTGCGCGGTTAAAACTGGCTGAAACAGAGTCGCAACAAGATGAACTGAATTATGAAATCAGTCAATTACGCATTCAAAACAGTGGCTTAAAAATCCAAGTCGATAAAGTAGTGAAATATCAACATATTGTGGATATTGAACAATATGTTGAGTATCGAACTTTACAGGCTGATGGTTTGGTGGAAGTCACCAAAGCCAATGCCGATATCATGTTGAATGATATTCGCGCACAGATCGAACAAGTGCGTCAGTATTTGAGCAAATATCAAGAAAGAGCTAAATCACAAATACAGGAACAAGCCCGTGCCGAGTTAAAGGGTTTGTATAGCCAAGCGCTGGATCAGCAGCATTTGGAAAACATCAACCGTGCTTTGGACAACAAAATACGGGGCTATCAGTCAGCATTCTTTTTACCTTTACAGAGTATTTTAGATCAGCTGATGGATGGCATGAATGAATCTGCGGCAAACCAAAATTTGACTGCGGTACGTTGCAAAATGATTGATGCAATGGAGCAGCAATCGACTGCAAAATGTAATTATGTCGATGAAGAACGTCGTTTGGCTGCGATGCAATTATTTACATTGGTGTTTAATAGTCGTGCTGATTTGTATTTAGCCCAATTAAATACCAAAAACTTAGGTGAGCTATTGCAGGCTTTGGCGGATGATTTCACCTTGCTCAATGCGCATGGTGTACATTTTAGTCAGGCACAGGTACTCGACAGTTATCTTCAGTTACGCTTAGAAGAGTTGAAAATGGCTGCTTTGGTTTTACATCTCAAAGAAACTCAGGCCAATATGGACGTTGCAGTTTAATTTGAATTGTTATCAGAAAGATCTCTTCGGCGGTCTTTTTTTATGATTAAAGATATTTCGCTAATGCAAATTGCAACAATTATCCGTTAATCTAAGTCAATAGAATAAAATTCATAAACGATAAGGAAACGCACAATGACTCGTGATTTTAAACAATTTCCAGATGATGATAATGGCAATGTGCTGTGGCAGATGCAGCAAGATGGTGACGATCTATCTGTGCCGCACGAAATCGAATATTCCATTGCCTTTTCGACTCAAGAGCAGGCTGAACAGTGTGCATTGTACTTATTGAAAGAAGAGCAAAAAATTTCATTGTTCCAAGATGAAGAATCAGATCGCGTGGAATGGATTATCACGGTCTATGTTTATATGGAACCTGATTATGAAGATATCGTTGATTTAGAGCAGTGGTTTATTAAAATTGCAGAACAACATTCGGGCGAATATGACGGTTGGGGTTGTATGGCTTATATCTATGAAGATGATGATCTGGATGAAGATGAAGCACAATTGAGCTAAGTCTAACTATTGTATCGTTAGCAATAAGAACCCAGTGATTTAACTGGGTTTTTTATTATTTAAATTTTATAAAAATTGTGTAAAATTTTGATTTTTCAATATTTTTAATCAAAATCAATATGAAAGCAGCTCACAAAACATAACACGGCATTGCGTTAAAGTGATGGGATCAATCTGTAGGATTCACTATAGTATTGAACAGCAATGACCTTTCTCGCACGTCTCAAGGCTGTCTCATTTAGAACGTTTCAGTGTGATAAAAATGGACGATAAAGCGAGGGTGAATGCATGTGGATGATTCAGTGAAAACAATGACACAAGGACATCATCATGAGCAATACTGTTCGATTACATCGTGTTTTTAGTGCGCCTGTAGAGCGCGTTTATCGTGCCTTTGTGGAGCCAGATGCTTTGGTGAAATGGATGGCACCGCATGGATTTACGGCCCATGTGGAACATTCGGATGTGCGTGTAGGTGGCTCGTACCGCATGTCGTTTCAAAATTTTTCAACAGGAACCACACACGCTTTTCATGGCGATTATCATGAAGTCGTGCCGAATCATATACTGCGTTATACAGACCAATTTGATATGCCAGAGTTAGCTGGTGAAATCGAGGTCACTGTTGAGTTTAAAGCGGTTATCAGTAGGAACCGAAGTGACGATTGTACAGGCAGGGTTGCCGAGCGTTATTCCACCTGATGCCTGTTATTTGGGTTGGCAGGAATCTTTACAGTTGCTGGCTTTTTTAGTGAATCCTACGATCCCCGATGAATAATTTGAAGAATGATCGAAAACTATAAATAGGCGAAGGAGGGCTTAATGACTGTACACATTAAACGTATTTATGATGAGATAAGCCCAGACGACGGTAAACGCATATTAGTCGATCGCTTGTGGCCGCGTGGTATCAGTAAAGTGAGCGCAGAGCTAGATTTGTGGCCGAAGGCATTGACGCCATCTACAGATTTACGTCGTTGGTATCATCAAGATGAGGCAATGGCTTCTCGATGGGACGAGTTTAAACAGCGCTATTTGCAAGAAATACAGCCACATCAAGCCGAGTTGGAACAACTGCGGGCATGGGAAAAAGAGGAGCCACTAACCTTACTCACAGCGGCTAAACATACGGATAAAAATCATGCGCATATCTTAAAAGCGTTAATATTAAATACCTCATTAGAGATCTAAAATTTAAACCTTCAAGTGCTGTAGCGTTGTGAAATTTACGACCTTCACAAGGTGATTAAACCATACGAAATTTATGGTTTTTAAGTTTATGAAATACATAAAAATGTTATATTAAGTTTTTATGGATTTTTACATCCATCTTTTTTGAGATCTTTTATGTCTTTACCCAATTGTCCCCAATGTAATTCTGAATATACCTATAATGATGGTGACTTACTGATTTGTCCTGAATGCTCACACGAATGGCGTGAAGGCGAAAGCGCTGCAGATGAACAGGTGCTGATTAAAGATGCCAATGGCAATGTATTGAACGATGGTGACACGGTTACTGTGGTGAAAGATCTTAAAATTAAAGGTTCATCTTCAGTGGTGAAAGTTGGCACCAAAGTTAAAAATATCCGTCTTTTAGTCGATGCAACAGATGGTCATGACATTGATTGTAAAATTGATGGTATCGGGGCAATGAAGCTCAAATCTGAATACGTGAAAAAAGTTTAAGTTTCGTTTTTGTTCGCTCCAAAGCAACTTTCAATCATCCTAAGCGAAGGCCACACTTGGCTTAGGATGTCTACTTAAAGATGAAATAGATAACTAATCCGCTATAGATTTTATTTTTCAGCCTGCATAATAGACGCATTACAGGTTTGAAATGTATTTACTATGCCGCATATTCATTTGGAATATTCCAATAACCTTGACGTCGAAGCTCGTCCTTTACTTAAAGCGCTGAACGCTGCCTTATTTGAATCGGGTCATGTAAGTGCCATCAATGATATTAAGAGCCGTGCTGTCGCTCAGGAAGAGTTTGTTGTGGGTTTGGATGAACACGCTCAACATGCGTATATGCATGCCAAAGTTTCATTATTGACGGGTAGAACGGTTGAAGTTCAAAAGCAAATTTCATTGTTACTATTGGACGTGTTGAAACAACATGTCACAGCTTCAGCAATAGAAGTGCAACTTTGTGTGGAAATATTAGAAATGAATAAAGCAACCTATTCAAAGCAGATCGTCAGTCCTTAAAGCCTTTATTCAATGCGTTGAGTAATGCAACTCTATTCACAAATTCAGCATGATGAAAGAATGATGAAATCCGACTTCGGTCGGATTATTTTTTATTGGAATTATTTATTAAAAATCATTTTCTTAGTGATTAAATTTTAAGCCTTTACACTGATCAAAAAAGACATTGAAAAATGTGACCGAGTTCATTTATATTCTGTAGATCAGGTTGAATTTCCAACAACAAATCCTGATCGAATAATAGATAAAACAATGAAAATGAAGGGGTAACATATGTCGGGATGGTACGAGATCAGTCATTCTAATGATCAGCAGTTTCGTTTTGTATTAAAAGCAGGGAACGGTGAAATCATTTTAACGAGTGAATTATATAAAGCGAAAGCATCAGCCCAAAACGGGATTGAGTCTGTACAAAAGAACAGTGCAGATGACAGCCGTTTTGAACGACTGACAGCCAAAAATGGCAAACCTTATTTCAATTTGAAAGCGGCAAACCATCAAATTATTGGAACTAGCCAATTTTATGCCAGTGAGCAATCGCGAGATAAAGGCATTGAATCAGTTAAAACCAATGGTGCAAGTACCCAAATTAAAGATCTAACAGTTTAAATTTGCAATAACCTGATAGAGATAGTTGAAAGGGAATAAACCCTGATGGCTCATCAAAATCACTAGGTCAAAAGCAATATGGTTCTCAGATAAGTGCTGTTGGGTTGGACGCTATTCAATCAGATCAGGCTTATTTGACGGTACAAGGAAGTACCACAACTTCACTGGCTAGAGTGGTGAACGATGAATAAGCAGAATCATATTTTGTATTATGGGCTCATTACGATTTTGATCATCGTCATGGGTTGGATGATTGCGTCTCCGTATTGGGTGTTGTATCAAATACGTCAAGCCTATGAGCACAATCAACCTGAAAAAATTGCTCAATATATCGATTTTGCGGCAGTCAAATCGAGTCTAAAACCACAAGTTGAAGACCTCATTCAACAGAAAACTGGGCTACAGCATTTACCCGAATTTGCCCAGTCTTGGGGTGGGCAGCTCAGCACAGTCCTCAGTGCAACGCTAGTCGACAGTCTGGTCAATCCAACCAGTATCATGCTGCTTTTACAAGGCAAAGCATTAAAAGAGTCGATCCAACTACCAGAAATAACCAAACTGACCAATCCGAGCATGATTAGCCCAGGGATTGAACTATTCACGCATGCTGAAAATAAGGTCGCAGAACAACCTTATGCGTCAACACTATCCAAAAATGACGAAACTGCAACCGCTGTTGCTTTAAAGCAAAGCCAGCCACTTGAACCCAAAGCCAGCTATAGCGCTTGGAATCGATTTGATCTGTATGTGCCGCTCCAAGGCCTAAGCGAAGAAAAATATACCGTATTTAGTATGCAACGCCGCGGTTGGAGCTGGAAGATCGTTAAAATTCAACTTCCAAACGCCGCCCAGAACAATGCTTCATAAAAAATAAAATAAATAGGTGCCAGAGATGCAAGATAAAATCAAAATAGTTGGTGACCAACAGGCCGCTGACGAAATTCTGCAATTTTTAGCCAATTGGGATGAGGTCATCTGCCAATTGAAAATTGAAAATATTGCTGAATCCTGCGCAGCAGATGTGTACTTTTTTGATGCCAGTTGTGAAATGCGTGGCTTAATGGCATATCAAAAAATGTGGGAATTTTATCGGGAGTATTTTCGTGAAGGCTTAAAGGTGTTTAGGCGGGAACTGGTCATCCATGCAGATCCTGATATTGCCTTTCTGCACTGTTATTCCAAAATTGATGATCAGAGCGGGATACCGACGCCGGGGATCTCGTGGTGTCGTAACACCATTGGGATGAAAAAAACGCAGTCTCAATGGAAGATCGTTCATCAACATATTTCTGTTCCCGTGGATATTGTGACACATCAAAGTAAAGTGATTACCTTTTAATTCCTCTCGAAACGCAGTATGAAAACAGAGCCATGTCGCTCTGTTTTTTTCTTTGCAAATCATTACATGAAATGCGTATGCAGCCCTAAAACTTCAGCCTAAATTAAAAAATAATGACCATCGTTCAGGATAAGAAAATGGATCATAAAAATAATAAATTAGCGCAAGATTTTGAATCATCACCATCAGGTCAAAAGCAAGGCTTGCAAGATCTGAACGCATCGAAGCAAATGCCCCCTGCAGATTTACATAAAGTGATTCGAATCACGGCAGGATTTATCATCGGTAGTTTGCTGATTGCCGCCTTATATCTTGGCAAAGATATTTTTATTCCATTGGCACTCGCAATTTTATTGGCTTTTTTAGTTGATCCTTTGGTGATGAAACTCCGTGGTTGGGGACTACCACAGATGCCATCTATATTTATTGTGGTCGGTTTGGCTTTGGCGATTTTGTCCGGCGCAGCCTCATATTTGGGTTATCAACTGGGGCAATTAAGCCAAGAATTACCGCAATATCAGGGCACAATTCAAAAGAAAATGGATTCTATTCGTCAATTTGCACGCGGCCCAAGTGTTTGGGATGGCGCAAAAACCACCATAGATACCGTTGAAAACTCGATAGATGATGTGGTGCCTGAAGAGAAAAATCCTAAAGTGCAGCAAGTGAAAGTGGTGGGGCAACAACAAACCACGGCTGAAGCAGTCATGACTTGGAGTGAGCGGGTACACAATCCTTTGGCAACTGCGGGTATTGTTTTTTTGTTTGTGATTCTGATTTTGGTTAATCGGAAAGATTTGCATGATCGGTTCCTTAAGCTGCTGGGCGGAAATTTAAATATCGGAACAGACGCCTTAGATGAAGCGGCCAATCGTATAGGTAAATATTTACGTATGCAGCTGATGGTCAATGTGACCTACGGTATTCCGATGGCCTTGGGACTATGGTTTATTGGGGTTCCGGCAGCAATTATGTGGGGAATGGTGGCGATTGTGATGCGCTTCGTTCCCTATGTCGGCCCGATGATTTCCGCGATTTTCCCCATTGCATTGGCTTTTGCGGTAGATCCCACATGGAATATGGTGCTGTGGACAGTCGGCTTAATCCTGCTCTTAGAGTTGGTCAGTAATAATATTATTGAGCCTTGGTTGTATGGGGAAAGTACTGGACTTTCAACTTTAGCCATTATCATCGCAGCCATGTTTTGGACGGCGGTGTGGGGGCCAATTGGTTTAATTTTATCGACGCCTTTAACCGCGTGTTTATTGGTGCTTTCGAGCTATGTGCCATCCTTAGGTTTAATTAAAACCCTGATCGGTAGTACTCCAGCATTGGCGCCGCATGAGCGCTTTTATCAGCGATTGGTCGCTGATGATGTGCAAGATGCCATGGATGTTGCACAGACTTTTATTGCTGAAAAGTTACCGAAAGATGCCATGGATGAAATTAAGGCACGTCGGGTCAATGCGTTTTATGCCAAAGTGGCGATTCCAGCCATACGGATTTTTTCGAGCGGACACAACACCGAGGCTAGTGCAGAGCATCGACTACGCTTACATCAAGGCTTAAAGCTGTTTAATCATAGTTTTCAACGGGCATATCCAGTGGCACAAGAGGATCAGAAAACTGAGGTTTTATGTATCGGCGCACGTTGGGAAATTGATGTTCAAGTATCGGCTATGTTGGCGCATGGGCTAAGTTTAAGGGGTATTCAGGCTCAGGCATTTAGCGACGTATTGATTCAAAATCAGCATCAAAGTATGGATGATATCCAAGAGGATATTCAGATCGTATGTATTTCGATTTTCCATACAGCACCAGAAGCTCAAATTCGCCTTTTAAGCCATGTTTTTAAGGCACAGTTTCCAGATATAAAACTGATTTTTGCACTGTGGAGCTGTGATGAGATATCCCAATTAGATGCGATCAAAGAAAATTTCACCGTCGATGCAGTGGTCAATAATATGAATGACTTGTTATTAACCATTGAAGCTTTTCAATTGAAGCATGGTGAATCTTGGTTGGATGAGCCTGATCCTAGCGTTGAAGCGCAGCGCTTAAAAGCATTAGAAGAA
Organism: Acinetobacter sp. YH12052; assembly: GCF_013419835.1. NCBI lineage: Bacteria > Pseudomonadati > Pseudomonadota > Gammaproteobacteria > Moraxellales > Moraxellaceae > Acinetobacter > Acinetobacter sp. YH12052. The sequence continues at coordinate 229,735 of NZ_VOZI01000003.1, read as the reverse complement.
CTGAATGTTTTGGATGAGCGGAATTTACCGATCTATGAACAATATATTGAAGAAGCCAGACAAGCCTTCGATGTGAAATATGCACAAATTTCTTGGGTCAAGCAAGACTGGGTCTATACCCCAGGTAGCCCTTTGGCTGAGGCTACCGAGCAACCGATGCAGATACGTCAGTCGAAGCAAGATTCGATCTGCAGTCATTTGGTGTATCAAAATGAACGTTTGATTATTGAAGACCTACAACGTGACCCACGCTTTGCGCATTTACCTGAATTGATGCATAACCGCATTCGCTTTTATGCAGGCGTTGCACTTAGAGACCGTAATGGGGTGGCGTTGGGAAGTTTTTGTGTTTTAGATCGGCAGCCGAATCAAATGACCGATGATGATATGAGTCTGTTAAAAGGACTGGCGGCAGATTTGATGAATACGCTCAGTGATGAAAATGTGAAGCGAAAAAAATGTGAGGAGATACAGCAACTGAATGATTCATCTTCATAATTTCAAATGATGCAGCAGATCTTTTTAGGCTGGAGTTTCGGTGAAAAGCATTTTAAGATGGTTCTAATATAATTATTTTGAGCCAAAGACATGAACAAAAATAATGTCATCTGGCAACTTCTATTGGGCTACGTTGCTGCATTGGGTTGTAGTATGAGCTTTGCTCAAATTCAAGGAAACTATTTTTCACATAAGGATTGGGAAATCGCTTGTGATAATACGGGGACTTGTCGCGTTGCAGGTTATCAAGCGGAGGGCAATCAGCCCGCTATTTCTGTGTTATTACAACGTGCCGCGGGCGCTCAAGCGCAAGTCAGCGCACGAGTAAAACTCGATCCTGAAACCTTCAATGCGGCAAATCAACCACTTCAACTTTACATTTTAGGTAAAAATCAGGGAACTGTGCAGCTTGATGCCAAAACTGCGGAAGGTCAGTTAAGTGCAGCTCAAACTCAAAAACTGATTCAAGCCTTACAAGCCAATCAACCGATTGTGTGGAAAGGCAACAACAAAACATGGTTATTGTCTGTGCAGGGCGCAAGCGCAGTATTACTCCGTATGGATGATTTTCAAAAGCGCATAGGGACAAATTCGGCATTATTGCGTAAAGCCAATAGTAGTTCGGCCAATGTACTTAAACCGAAAAGTATTCCGAAAGTGAATATTCAAAATTACAGTAAGGGCTTACAAACACGGTATGCCGTCAATGCGCCCACCGCCAAACAATTATTTGGATTGATAAAGAAGAAAACGACAGTGGAAGATTGTCCTCAACTCTTTGATGCAAATTTTTTAGAGGATGATCGGGTCGTGGTGTTTCCAATCAATGGGAAAAATGCCTTGGTCGAAGTGCCATGTTGGCGTGGGGCATATAATACTGGTAATGGTTATTGGCTGATGGATCGTAACTTAAAGCAAATCAAACAATCCGTGACTTTTTCTGGAAGTGGTTTTAGCGAAGGGCAAATTTTCTCCAATCAACGTGGACGAGGCATTGGAGATTGTCATAGTACAGGGGAGTGGTCGTGGAATGGTCAGCGCTTTATCCAAACCTATATGGCAAAAACCACACAGTGCAAAGGATTTGCTGGTGGTGCATGGGAAATTCCAACTTTGGTCTATCGAGTTCAACTCGACTCTTAATTTGAAAAAGCCCTGATATTCAGGGCTTTAAATGATGCAGGGTTTTATTCTATCCGGTTTAAATAAATAACCGAGAACTTTAAAAACGTTTTGGAATTTTCTGTCCGCCGATAACAGGTGATTCAGCGATTTTCAACACACCAAATAACCATGTTTCGGCATGATGAACAGCCGTTTTGAGCTCATCACCTAAGGCTAAACGCCCTGCAATAAAACTCGCCAATGAACAGCCCGAACCATGATATTCCCCATCCAGTCGTGGACAACGGGTTTCAGAGACTAATTCACCCTGAACATATAACGAGTTTTGAATATAGTCAGGCGTATTTTCATGCCCACCTTTTACTAATACCGCTTGAGCACCCATCGCAAAAAGTTGCGCAGTTGCTTTAGAAATATCCTCTTCACCTGTGAGCGCACGTAATTCTACGGTATTGGGTGTAAGCACAGTGGCAAGTGGAATTAGTTCTGCAAAGGCTTTGACCAAAGTTGCTTGATCGCCCAAAGAGCCACCACTATTGGCAACTAAAACGGGGTCGAGAACATAATGATATTCGGGATGTTCACGTAAAAACTCAGCGAGAGCCGCGATATTTTCAGTCGTTCCTAGCATTCCTGATTTTACACAGCGAATAGGGAGGTCACCGACGACAGCATGTGCTTGAGCCAGCAATAACTCACGTGAGGTTGCTTCAAATGAATACACTTGTTGTGAGTTTTGAACGGTTAATGCTGTACACGCAATGGCAGCATGTGCGCCACTTTGACCAATGGCTTCAATGTCCGCTTGCAGTCCTGCACCACCTGAAGGGTCAAGACCTGAAAAGCACAGTACAGTAGGGCGCACAATGATGTCCTTATTACACAAAATTTGCGATAGTATAGGCAACTTTGAGCGAACACTCGATAGTATTTTTGCAGAAGTGAATGGATAAGGTAAAAGCTGTGATTAAGAATATATTGATCGATCTCGATGGAACATTAACAGATCCAAAAGTTGGCATTACCACTTCAGCACGCTATGGACTGGCGAAAATTGGACATCCCATTTCGGATGAGACCAATATCGATTGGATCATTGGACCACCTTTGAAAGCCTCTTTGGCCGAAATCCTCAATGTCGATGTGCATAATGTACTTGCAGATCAGGCTTTACTTGGCTATCGCGAGCGCTTTGCCGTTACCGGTTTATTTGAAAATAAAGTGTATCCTGCGGTTGCCGAAACTCTAGCAACTTTACAACAGCAAGGCTTTCACTTGTACGTCGCTACAGCAAAGCCGACGGTCTATGCCCGCCAAATTTTAGAACATTTTGATTTGGCAAAATATTTTACTGTGATCTATGGCAGTGAACTGAACGGTGAGCGCACCAACAAAGGCGATTTAATTGAATACATTTTGCAGCAAGAACAGTTGGATGCGAAGGAATGTGTGATGGTGGGAGACCGTGAATACGATATTTTAGGCGCACGCCGTAATGCAGTGCAGAGTATTGCTGTGAGCTATGGTTATGGTAGTGCAGAAGAAATTCAAACGGCTGCACCGGCACTGGTGATTGATCGTTTTAACGATTTGATTTCGAGTATTGAGCAATTGCAGCAGCAGAAAGTGTCGTAGTTGCACCTAATCAAGAGAATGATGCTGATTATTTAAAGATAATCAGCAAAATCAGAAAAATCAGCCCACAGAAAAACCATTTGAGCAAAGGTGACTCATCATTTTTGATGGTTTCTGCTTCGAGTGCGATGCCATGTTTATCGTAGACAAATACAAAATGTGCATTTGCGCTTAGAGCCATTTCTTGAATGGCTTGTAGCTCGAGTGCGCTGACTTCTTCACTTAAGCGTTCTTTTAACTGAATAAAAATAACCGGCTGTCCAAACTCATACCACTTGAAGTGGATCTGTTGTATGAGTTGGTTGAAGCACTGTTCTGCAACATGATAGTTTCGGACAAAACTTCCACGTTCTATAAAAGCCAGAGGGCAGTTTTGTTCAGCTACAATTTGATGATCACGCGTTAAAACTTGCATTTGATCATAATGAATCTGTACCCAAACTGCGTCAGGAAAAGACGCTAATTTTTCTTCTAACATTACTTTTAGGTTTCATTATTATTTTAGTGGATAGCAGTATGTCATTAAAATTTAGAGAAAAATATAGCTGAGATATAAAAAACACATCGATCTATCGAGTTTTTATCTTAAAACGTCTTTCGCAGTTTTGTCACTTTGAATTTTTAACTTCTACAATTGAAATATCTAAATCTTAAGTGTGTTTTTAAAGCCATTATCCTTTTTCTAGAAAACTGTTTCTCATCTGATTTATGTAATCGATCTTGTAACTGTTTCAGGCTTTTGAAAAAATTCAGACAGAAAACAATAAAGCTGAATGCTATGTCCAAATCATTTTTATTCCCTAGTCAGTGGCTCAAACCTTTGCACCCACGTGATCCACATGAGCATCATCGTGTCGCGACCTCTTTAGAATTGCTTTTTGACTTGATCTTTGTCGTGGCGATCGCAACAGCAGGGCAGCAACTGCATCATGCCATTGTTGAAAATCATTTAGCTCAGGGTTTAACGCTGTATGGCATGGTGTTTTTTGCCTTGTGGTGGGCGTGGATGAACTTTAGTTGGTTTGCTTCGGCGTATGATAATGATGATGCGCTCTATCGAATCTTAACTTTCGTACAGATCATTGGTTCTTTGGTCATTGCTGCAGGTATTCCAAGCGCTTTTCAAAAGCAGGATTTTGACGTAATTGTGATTGGTTATGCCATTATGCGTCTGGGCTTAGTTACAGCAGTGGTTTCGCGTTGCAAAGCATGATCTGTCCCGTCGGAAAACAGCATTACGCTATGCTTTTGGCATCATACTGGTGCAAGTGGGGTGGCTGTTCTTTCATTTTTCACCGCTGCATTTCACCGTTTATCTTTTCATTTTGCTCGCAATTGCTGAACTGTCTATCCCAGTTTTTGCAGAAGCTGCAAGCCGTACACCTTGGCATGCGCATCATATTGCAGAGCGATATTCACTGCTTACCATTATCGTTTTAGGCGAATCTATTGTCGGATCCTCGATTGCCATAACCGATGCATTAACAAATCAGCATTTTAGTACTGAACTGATTTTTCTGATGGTGGGCGGCCTGATGATGATGTTCACCATGTGGTGGTCTTATTTTGATACCAGTATTGCAGAGCGTTTAAATAGCCGCAAAATGGCATTTACTTGGGGTTATGGACATTTCTTTGTCTTTATTAGTATTGCGGCGATTGGTGCTAGTTTAGCTGCCGCAGTCAATATGGTTTCGCATGAGGTACTGATTAGTTCTGAAAAAGAAAGCTACTTTGTGGCGATCAACCTCGTGATTTATACGACAAGTTTATATTTACTCCATGAATTGCATCATCAAAGTGGCTTTAGAAAACTTTTATATCCTTTAACCGTGGTGATTGTTTTGTGTATTCCGTTGTTTATTACTCCTGCGGGTTATGCAATATTTGCGATGGCAGTGGTATATGCATTGAGATTGATGTTTACAAAATGCTATTTGGCAAGATAAGTTAATGATATGATATTCATCAATAATTCGTTATATTGCTGATGAAAATAACGTCCAAGAATCATCAAATAAAGATAAAACATAGAGGATTATATGAAAGGGCAAATACTCGATTTTTCTGTTCAAAATAATACAGGCATCATCAGCGGAGATGATCAGAATCGTTATCAATTTTCTGGAAGCGATTGGAAAGGACAAACTGTTCCTGCTCGTGGACAATTTGTTGATTTTGAGACAAGTGGAATGGGTTACGCAACCGATATTTACTTAGTCGCTGTGCCGAATGCTTTAGGCACGCAATACGGTCAAAAGAGTCGAATTGTTGCTGCACTCTTAGCATTCTTCCTTGGTGGATTTGGTATCCATAAATTCTATTTGGGTCGTATTGGATGGGGGATTGTGTATCTACTATTCTGTTGGACCTTTATTCCATCCATTGTTGCTTTTATTGAATTTATTATTTATCTATGCACTTCAGATGAAGATTTTGCACGTAAATATGGCTAAATTTTTGTGTTAAAAGATAAGGCGCATTGTGCGCCTTATTTTATTGTTGCAGATCTCTAGCGGGTTGCCCCCATTGGTTGTTCTCGGCTTTGGTGTCTGTAGCCCACCAGATAATCAGTGGGATGATCCCAATGATTGTGAGCATTAAAAGTTGCCACCAACCTGAACGTCCTGTGTCATGTAGTCGACGTGCGCCAACAGCTAAGCTAGGAATGAGTAAAACGATATTAGTAATATTTTCTAGCCAAGGTTCACTGCCAATAACGAAATCGCAAACAGAGGCAAGTATAATGACCAATATACAAAATAGCCAAAAGAACCAGAACTCTTTACGTCGAGCACGTCCTTCAAATTCAGCAAACTTTTTCAGTGGTTTGAATGACCACGCGAAAAAGTCATAGTTTTCCTCTTCTTCACTGTAGTTTGTTCGCGTATTCGTGGAAAAATTTTGTTGGTGTAATGCAATATAGACTTGAATCGCTTGCCCACTTTCGTCCAAAGCAAAATCAACCTGTTCTCCACGTGTAGGTGGTCTTTGACCTCGCCATTTATGACCAGCAAATTGATAGTGTTTTCCATCTTCAGCACTAATCACCCCAGTATTAGTTTGAATCGAAAAATCTAGTATTTGTCCTTTCATATTTTTCCTGAGTTAATGTGCTGTTGATAGGGTGGCTACATAAATAGTAGCCACGATTTTTTATTTATTTTGCAGGTTGTCCCCATTGGTTTACTTCAGGTTTAGTTTCCGTTGCAAGCCAAATTAGAACCAGAATTGGCCCAACGAGTGGAATCATTTGTATTAACCAATACCAACCAGATTTATTAATATCATGTAAACGACGTACTGCAACAGAAAGGGACGGAATAACCATTGCTAAGATGAAAATACCTGTGAATATTCCTCTGGTTCTAAGCACTGAATCGACAATCAGAGTAATAATCATTGCGATAAGATAGACCAAAACAAAAAACCAATATTCTTTACGGCGTGCACGTCCAGTAAAGTTGGCATAATTTTTTAGACATTTGACAAACCAATCAATCATGTTGAATTTTGATTCAGCTTGGTCTTGGTTTGAAATTTTATCGAGGTGCTGTGAAATTTGTTGAATAGGATTACTGCTGCCAAGTGCATTGAATACTTGAACCGCTTGACCTTCGGGACTGATATCGAAATCTACATGATCGCCACGTTTAGGTGAGTTTTGGCCACGCCATTCTGCACCTGTAAACTCATAACGGTTTTGATCATCTCCACTGATGATGCCTGAATTGGTTTGTACTGAATAATCTAATATCTGACCTTTCATTCTGTCCTCTTTTATTATGTGATTTTTATTAATTAATGTATTTTTATACCGTTTTATATTAGCAGAATATGAATTAAATTAAATGCATAGATTTGCTTGGGTGAATGAAATTCTTCATAAAAAAAGCGGAACACTTGGTTCCGCTTTTGATATTTCGCTGAAAAATTTATTACCAGCTTAACGCACCACCAGTTTGGTAATCCGTTACGCGAGTTTCAAAGAAGTTCTTCTCTTTACGTAAGTCCATCATTTCTGACATCCACTGGAATGGGTTATTCACACCAGCAAATTGTTCAGGTAAACCTAATTGGCTTAAACGACGGTTACAGATGAACTTCAAGTATTCTTCCATCATGCCTGCATTCATACCCAATACACCGCGTGGCATAGTGTCACGAGCATATTCGATTTCAAGCATTGTACCTTCAAGAATCATTTGAATGATTTCTTCTTGGAACTCAGCAGTCCATAGGTGAGGGTTCTCGATCTTGATTTGGTTGATCATGTCGATACCAAAGTTCAAGTGCATGGATTCATCACGTAAGATGTATTGGAATTGCTCAGCAACACCATTCATCTTGTTACGACGTCCCATAGACAAGATTTGGCTGAAACCACAGTAGAAGAAGATACCTTCAAGGACGCAGTAGAACGCGATCAAGTTGCGAAGCAAGATTTGGTCGTTTTCAGGTGTACCTGTTTTGAACGTAGGATCACTTAAAGATTGTGTATATTTCAGACCCCAAGCTGCTTTACGAGCCACTGAAGGAATTTCACGGTACATGTTGAAGACTTCGCCTTCGTCCATACCTAAAGATTCGATACAGTATTGGTAAGCGTGCGTGTGAATCGCTTCTTCAAATGATTGACGTAAGATGTACTGACGGCATTCAGGGTTTGTGATGTGACGGTAGATTGCAAGAACCAAGTTGTTCGCAACCAATGAATCCGCAGTCGAGAAGAAACCTAAAGAACGCATAACAATGGTACGCTCATCTTCGGTTAAGCCATTTTCAGACTTCCAAAGTGCGATGTCATGGTTCATGTTCACTTCTTGCGGCATCCAGTGGTTTGCACAACCGTCTAGATATTTTTGCCAAGCCCATTCGTATTTGAACGGTACAAGTTGGTTTAAGTCAGCGCGGCAGTTGATCATCGCTTTATCGTCAACTTGAACACGCTGAGCACCCATTTCTAGCTCTTCTAAGCCAGGTGCAACGTCTAGATTTTCTAGAGCGTTAGATGCTCTTGCCAACGGATCGGTTGGATCTGTTGGTCGATTTGTACTGGTTCGAGCGGGTTGTGCAGCTGCCAAATTCGGCGATGAGTGCTGTGCATTAGATACCACTTGCGAATCAGTCGTTTTTTGCGGTTCGACGGGCGCAGGCTGGTGAGCTTGTGCAGCTTGTTTCGGTTCATCATCTTCGAAATCGTCCCAACTTAGGATAGACATAACAGTTCTCTCTTCGTTGCTTTATATCTTTTATAGACATCCAGCGTCGCTGAGATGTCCTACTATACGCTCAATTTGTGTAAGCAAAATTAAGTTTTGTCGATCACTGCTCTAAAAGTGTTCGGTAGAGCAAATATCCCCACTACTTATTTTGATTACGCGATTTATATGCCTTAAACCAGAAATAGGCGATCGGGACATAAAAAGTCAAAATAAAGGAAACCACCAAGGCGATAAGCCCTAACTGATAGTTATGCGTCATATGTGGCATGGGGTAGTTTCCTTAAAGTCTTTAATAAGAGGCCTATAGGCCTCTCATGTTTACCACAAGCTTAGCTGAGCGTGGTTTGGAAAACTCCGGCAGTGTGAACGAACATATTCAGTTCGATTGAATCGAACTCGAGTATAGTCGCAAACACTAACAGGTTTATCCAATGAGCACATTACTCTCATCAGCAACTCCTTTTTGTAAAAGATGCTTTCAGAGGAGTGACTCATACCCTAAACTTTGCTAAAGTATCTTTCGTTAGATCGCCAAATTTAACATTCAATAACTTTAGCATGTCAGGGAAGTATTTCCTCTGAAAGCTTGGGTTTTGAAACTAATGGTCTGTCACTTGTGATAGGCCATTTTTTATTGCTTAAACTTTATAAATCTCTACATCCGCACCTCCTATTTTATTTTTATTCAGTTTGGAATCCCCCTAAATCCCCCTTTTGCAAAGGGGGACTTGCATCCCGCCATTTGCTTCGAGGAATCTCCCTCCTTTATTAAAGGAGGGTTGGGGAGGATTTAAAACCTGTCAGATTACTGACAAGCTTCACAATCAGGGTTGTCAATTGAACATGCCATTGGCACTGGAGCTGCTTGACCAAAACCTTCTTCTTCAGCAGCAACTTCAGCTTTAGGTTCTTCTTTCGCAACAGCAGTTACAGGTGCTGCAACAGTAGCAGGCTTAACCGCGTTCAATGCACCAGTGTTAATGGTTGATTTCTCAGCAGACGTCGCACCCAATGCACGTAGGTAGTAAGTGGTTTTTAGACCACGTAACCATGCCATTTTATACGTCATGTCGAGTTTCTTACCGTTTGCACCAGAGATGTAAAGGTTAAGAGACTGAGCTTGGTCGATCCATTTTTGACGACGTGATGCAGCATCAACAATCCAACGTGGTTCAACTTCGAACGCAGTCGCGAAGATTGCTTTAAGCTCTTCAGGAATACGTGCAATTTTTTGAACCGAACCTTCGAAGTGTTTCAGGTCGTTCACCATTACAGAATCCCAAAGACCGCGATCTTTTAACGCACGTACTAGGTACGGGTTGATCACTGTGAATTCACCAGAAAGGTTAGATTTCACATACAAGTTTTGGAAAGTTGGTTCGATTGATTGAGACACGCCACAAATGTTCGAAATGGTTGCAGTCGGTGCAATCGCCATCACGTTTGAGTTACGCATACCGTCTTTTTGAACTTTAGTACGTAAAGTATCCCAGTCCAAACGTGTTGTACGGTCAACTTCGAACATACGGTCAGGACGTGCTTTTTGTACGATATCTAAAGAGTCAATTGGCAAGATACCTTGATCCCAAAGTGAACCTTTAAATGTCTCGTAAGTACCACGTTCAAGTGCCAAGTCGCTAGATGTTTGAATCGCGTAGTAAGAAATCACTTCCATAGATTCATCAGCGAACTCAACCGCAGCATCAGAACCATAAGCCAATTTCATTTCGTATAAAGCATCTTGGAAGCCCATGATACCCATACCCACTGGACGGTGTTTCAAGTTCGAGTTGCGCGCTTGTGGAACAGCGTAGTAGTTGATGTCAATCACGTTGTCGAGCATACGAACAGCAGTTTTAACTGTACGAGCAAGCTTTTCACGATCTAACACACCGCCTTGAACGTGTTGTACAAGGTTAATTGAACCTAAGTTACATACTGCGATTTCATCTTCGTTAGTGTTCAGCGTAATTTCTGTACACAAGTTAGAAGAGTGAACTACACCAACGTGTTGTTGTGGTGAACGTAAGTTACATACGTCTTTGAAGGTGATCCAAGGGTGACCAGTTTCAAACAACATAGACAACATTTTGCGCCATAAGTCTTTCGCACGGACTTTCTTATGTAGCATGTTGGTTTCTTTCGCAATGCCTTCGTAGTAAGCATAGCGTTCAGCAAATTCTGCACCTGTTAGGTCATGCAAATCAGGTGTTTCAGATGGTGTGAACAGAGTCCATTCAGCATCTTCGAATACACGTTGCATAAACAAATCAGGAACCCAGTTTGCTGTGTTCATGTCGTGTGTACGACGACGGTCATCACCTGTGTTCTTACGAAGCTCTAGGAATTCTTCGATGTCCAAGTGCCAAGTTTCAAGGTATGCACATACTGCACCTTTACGTTTACCACCTTGGTTAACTGCAACAGCAGTATCGTTGGCAACTTTAAGGAACGGTACAACACCTTGTGACTTACCATTTGTACCTTTGATGTACGAGTTAAGCGCACGAACTGGCGTCCAGTCATTACCTAAACCACCCGCCCATTTAGACAACATTGCGTTATCACGCATTGCGCCATAAATGTTGTAAAGGTCATCTGAAATCGTTGTTAAGTAACAGCTAGATAACTGTGGACGTAAAGTACCAGAGTTAAATAGAGTAGGCGTAGATGCCATGTAATCGAAGCTAGACAATAAGTTATAGAATTCGATTGCACGTTCTTCACGGTTTGCTTCGTTCAATGAAAGACCCATTGAAACACGCATGAAGAATAATTGTGGTAATTCGAAACGTACACCATCTGAGTGGATGAAGTAACGGTCAAATAAGGTTTGTAGACCTAAATAAGTAAATTGGTTTGAGCGTTCTGGTTGAATCGCAGCAGCCAATTTTGCAAGGTCAAAGTTAAGTAGTTCTGGAGAAAGAAGATCAAGCTCGATACCTTTCTTCAAGAAAGTTTCTAAAGCGTCGCCTTCATTCGTGTCAGTATCTAAACCTAAGAACTCTAACCCTGTAGCAACAAGGTCGTTACGCAATAAACGCGCAGTCACATATGTATAGTTTGGTTCTTGTTCGATACGTGTACGAGTAGCCATCATCATGGTCGTTGAGATGTCTGACTCTTTTACGCCGTTATAAAGGTTTTTTACAGTCTCATCGATAATCGCTCGAACATCGATGCCTTCTAAACCTTCAGCTGCTTTGACAATATTTGCCTCAAGTGCGCCAAGATCAAGCGGTTTAAGCTGACCGTTTGAACTTGTCACTTGTAAAGTAGGGTGGTGGTGAGCACCAGTTTGTTTACGAGCTTCGGCACGTTGTTCGCGGTAAATCACGTAAGAGCGAGCAACTTTTTGCTCACCTGTACGCATAAGCGCAAGTTCAACCTGATCCTGAATTTCTTCAATATGAATGGTACCGCCAGAAGGTAAGCGACGGTTAAAGGTATTCAATACCATCTCAGTTAATTGAGAGATACGGTCATGAATACGGCTGGAGTCAGCGCTTTGCTGGCCTTCAACGGCCAAGAACGCTTTACCAATCGCCACAGAGATTTTTTCTGCATCAAAAGGTGCAACGTCACCGGTGCGTTTAATCACCTGAATTTGACCAGGGGTTGAATTCGTTACGCTCATGCTAGCATAGCTCCATTTGTCATCTATTTTTATGTTAGGACCGTTTGAACTGGGCAATTTTTATGCCACAGTGTTTGAGGTTTAAACACAAGACCTAGTGGTTTAAAAATTTATTGAACACAAGATACGGGAAAATTCAGGGTATATCAATATTGACATTTTACTAAATGCTTTGAACTTTTCTGGCAGAAATCCATCTCAAAAAATCCCTATTTTTTATCTTTGTTATATATGCCTTATCCGACAAGGGCATAGCATAGCAAAGTCGAAAAAGAGTGCTTATAGATAACATTGTGGATAACTTCAGAAAGCCTAAAAAGTTGTGAATTAATCAGTCAGTTTTTATTCGATGAAAATGTATCCAAATTTATAATTGTTGGTATTGTGAGCAATAGGGCATGGAAATGATTGGTAAATACGGCTGCAAAAATGTAGCAGGTTAAAATTTATTACAAAATACGATATTGATGTATCAGTTTGGTGAATGCCATCTTGTTTACAATGTAAACGTGTGTATATTGCAAACTATGTTTAAGCGTATCTATCGGATTTCAAATAGGATACGCCCAATCAAATAAGGGGCAATCAATGAGCCAAGAAGAAAAGTTACCTAAAATTTTAATTGTTGAAGACGATGAGCGTCTTGCTCGTTTAACTCAAGAATACTTAATCCGTAACGGACTTGAAGTTGGGGTAGAACCAGACGGTAATCGTGCGATTCGCCGTATTATCGCTGAACAACCAGATATGGTATTACTCGACGTGATGCTTCCGGGTGCAGATGGTTTAACCATTTGTCGTGAAGTTCGTCCACACTACCATCAACCAATTTTAATGTTGACTGCACGTACCGAAGACATGGACCAAGTGTTGGGTCTAGAAATGGGTGCAGATGACTATGTTGCAAAACCTGTTCAACCTCGCGTTTTACTTGCGCGTATTCGTGCATTATTACGTCGTACAGACAAAGCACCAGAAGATGAGGTTGCACAGCGCATCGAATTTGATGATCTTGTAATTGATAATGGTGGTCGTTCTGTCACACTCAATAATGAGTTGGTTGACTTTACCAGTGCAGAATATGACCTTTTATGGTTGTTGGCATCTAATGCAGGTCGCATTCTTTCTCGTGAAGATATTTTTGAGCGTCTGCGTGGTATTGAATACGATGGTCAAGATCGTTCAATTGACGTGCGTATCTCGCGAATTCGTCCAAAAATTGGCGATGATCCAGAAAACCCGAAACGCATTAAGACCGTACGTAGTAAAGGTTATTTATTCGTAAAAGAAACCAACGGCATTTAATGTAAAATACCGTCCCTTAGTTTGGCAAAGTAGGACACTTTTACGTGTTTAAACACAGTATATTTTTGCGCGTTTATGCGGGGCTACTGATTTTAGTCTTTTTAGTCGCTACATTTGGCTATTTGCTGGTGCAAATCATTAACTACCAGCGCGCGCAAGAATATCGTGAATCGCTTACTGACGGTTTGGCTTTCATTATAAGTGAAGGTATTGCACGTCAGCCAAATGAACAACAAAAGTCAGATTGGGTGTCAGATGCATCTGATCTACTTGAGTTGCCTATTTATTATGTAAAAGCTAATCAGGTTGATTTAACCCGAGCGGAAACAAAACGTATAGAAGAGCGTAAAGCTGTAGTGCGTTGGGACGCACAAACCACAGCAGCTTATATTATTATTGGTTTAAAAGATGATCCTGCACATCTACTGTATATAAAAGCTGATAATATTTCAGAACGCCAAATGAAGGCGTTGCCTGTCTTTATACTGGATTATTTGGTTTATTACCCAGGTCAAGAAAAACAATATCTTGAAAAAATTCAGCATCATTTTTCATATCCAATTTCAATTCAAAATGTTCAGAGTTTGCCTTTAGATTCTGAGCAAATCGGCCGGCTACGTTTAGATCACAGTATTATTTTGTATCGTGACAGTGCGACGGAACGCGGCACGACCATTTCGATCGTATCGCCAATTCCAAGCTCAACTTCAGAAGTCTTGGTTATGGGGCCGGTACCGCTATTCAATTGGATGCCTTTTCAGTTGGCAGCCGGTATTACGCTACTGAGCTTGTTTGTCTTGAGCTTGGGTGTTTATGGTCTATTGGTGCCGATGCAACGTAAGCTGCGTGCTGTAAATTATGCGTTAAATAAAATGAAGGGCGGGGACTTATCTGTACGTCTGCCTGTCGAAAGTACCGATGAATTTGGTACCTTGGCATCGAGCTATAACTCAATGTCAGATCATATTGAACGTTTAATTGAAGCACAGCGTGAGTTGATGCGCGCGGTATCGCATGAACTGCGAACACCTGTGGCGCGGATTCGCTTTGGTGTAGAAATGATGGCGGATGAAGACGACTACGACTACCGTCAGCAGCAAGTTGAACAAATCGACAAAGATATCGAAGCTCTCAATACCTTGATTGATGAGATCATGACTTATGCCAAGCTCGAACAGGGCATGCCATCTTTAGAGTTTGAAGATGTCAGCTTGTTTGAAGTTTTAGATCAGGTCTTGATTGAAACCGAAGCCTTAAAGACAGGGAAAACCTTGGAATTGCAAGCACCACCGATTGGGGTGATTGTGGAAACCGAGCGTCGCTATTTACATCGCGTTGTACAAAACTTGGTGGGTAATGCAGTGCGTTATTGTGATGATAAAGTGCTGATCAGTGGTGGTGTGAATGATGAAGGCATGGCCTATATCTGTGTTGAAGATGATGGCCCCGGCATTCCAGAAGAAGATCGTAAGCGTATTTTTGATGCCTTTGCACGCTTAGATGATAGTCGCACACGTGCCTCAGGGGGCTATGGTTTAGGCTTATCGATTGTTAGTCGCATTGCATATTGGTTTGGCGGGACTATTGATATTGATGAAAGTCCAATATTAGGCGGGGCGCGTTTCACCATGACATGGCCTGCAACTCGTTTTAAGAAAAATAAACCGAAGCTAGATGGTAAAGAGCTGAGTGCCAATGAAAGCTAAGCAGCCTAATAAATCTACCTCAGCTGCATTTGGCGAATGATACATAAAAAAAGCCATTCAATTTGAATGGCTTTTTTTATCAGGTTTTTACTTATTCGGTAATCGTTGCATCAGGTTCAATAATGGGTTTGCCATTTTTCAGAGCAGCAAGGGCATCTGCATTGAAATCGATGAGTAAAGAGTTGTTTTTAGCATCGATAGAATAATTGCTAATGAGTTTTTGGTCGCCGTTTAGGGTCTCAATTTTATATTCATCTACAATATTCATAATCCCGCTAAGGTTGGTGGTTGCAGAAGCTAAATCTTGACGTAATAACTCATAGATATCGCGTAAATCAAAAATGGCATTTTGAGCATCAGGATGCTTATCTAAGTAGTTTTTAATATGGTGAATCACCAATTGCGCAGATAGAAAATAATCAGGTTTATGCGTAAATTCTAAAGTCATTATTGTCTCTCCGTTGTGATTGCTTTTTGTGTTTTAACTACAAATATCACACTCTTTATAGGTCGTGTCAAAGAATTGCAAAAAAGCCACAAGAAGCTAAAAAAAGGTCTTTTTACATAGACTCAATACGGTTCAGTTTTCAGTTGAAGAAAAGACCAAAATCAGAAGAAGTGAATAAAGAAACAACAAAGTTGAGGTGGGGGAGTATTTATTTAATAAATGACGCAGTTGATAAAAATACGGCAATTTGAATGTGTATGCTGAGAAATGAAGGGTTTGTTGATGAAACTGAACAGTCATAATTTTCTGATAAAATCACATAAATGTAATAATTAATAAAAAAATGCAATCTAATCTAATTAAGCGATTAATCCTAATTTTAAGGGAGTAAACCCAATTTAAATGCTGAAATGATTAAAAAATCATCCTAAAGACGAATACCGATAAGCTAGCAAGAAGCCTCCTCAATCAGGTACAATTGGCGGGATTAATTTTGTGTTTGGTGTATTTGAAGGCCAATACATACATTCTTTGTTAATAAATAGGCCTGCCAGGAGTTATCCCCGCATGAGTGCCATTACTCCATACGATTGGGCAATTATTGCCTTCGTGATCGGCGTTACATTCCTTTGCGTCTTTATGCTGACCGTCCCTTTACTCCTTGGGGGTAAATCATGGGGTCGTGCTAAGCAAGAGCAGTTTGAGTCAGGTGTAGTAGGTGCTGGTGGTGCACGTATTCGCTTGTCTGCGAAATTCTATTTAGTTGCAATTTTCTTCGTCGTGTTTGATATCGAAGCACTTTATCTTTATGCATGGTCTACTTCTGTTCGTGAAGCAGGCTGGTTTGGTTTTACAACCGTGGTTATTTTTGTGGTCGATTTATTGATTGCTTTAATTTACGCGGTAAAAGTAGGTGCATTAGATTGGGCGCCTTCTGATAAGCGTAAAGCTGCAGGTAAAGCGTTGAAAATTGGTTCACCAAATATGGACATCGCAGAAATCACACGCTTTAACTCTATTGAAGAGTTGGTTATGGACCCTACAGGTCAAATTCCAGCGCAATCATCTGGTCGTGTGAAATCTAAGTCACCGACTGCATCATCTGACAAGGAGTAAGACGGGATGAAATATACATTAACCCGTGCGAATCCGGATGCTGATCAATATCCACTTCAAGAGCGTCAAATCGTTACCGATCCGCTTGAAGAAGAAGTGAATAAAAATGTGTTCATGACTCGTTTAGAGGATGTTGCACATACAGCAGTAAACTGGGGTCGTAAAAACTCAGTTTGGCCGTTCAACTTTGGTACATCTTGCTGCTACGTAGAGTATGCAACGACTTTAACAGGCGTGCATGACTTGTCACGTTTCGGTGCCGAGGTTATTCGTGCTTCACCACGTCAGGCTGACTTGATGATTGTTGCAGGTACATGCTTCATGAAAATGGCGCCTGTAATTCAACGTTTGTACGAGCAAATGCTTGAGCCTAAATGGGTAATCTCAATGGGCGCATGTGCAAACTCTGGTGGTATGTACGACATTTATTCAGTTGTACAAGGTGTGGATAAAATCATCCCTGTCGATGTGTATATCCCAGGTTGCCCACCACGTCCTGAAGCTTTAATTCAGGCATTGATGTTATTGCAAGACCAGATTCAACTTGAGCGCCGTCCTTTATCGGCCGTGATTGGTGATGATCTTAAGCCAGTGTATAAGCCAAAGATGATGCCAGAACGTGACCGTAAGAACGCACAGCGTATTGCAGTGAAAAACTTACGCTCAATGGATGAAATTAAATAATCACTGCGACGAAATATTGATACACCCGGACTGGGTGTAATTGTCGTTTTGATTGACTGAATTTGTATTAAATAGGAAGCCAAGCCAATGGCTGAAACTGACATTGCTATGCCAGAATCAACTCCAGTTGATTCCCGCCCTGCATTTGCAATTGTAGAAGAGCTCAAAACCAAATTTGGTGAGAACTTCTACGTGCAAACGACTTTTGAAGACTTTCCAACAGTCTGGGTTGAGCGCGCACGTGTACAAGAAGTTTTAATGTTCTTGCGTACGGTGTCACGTCCATACGTGATGCTGTTTGACTTGTCTGCGGTTGATGAGCGTTTACGTATACACCGCGATGGTCTGCCTGCATCTGACTTCACTGTGTTCTATCACTTGTTATCGTTAGAGCGTAACAGTGATATTCGTATCAAGGTTGCATTAGCTGAGAATGATGTAAACATTCCAACGGCAACCAATATTTGGCCGAATGCCAACTGGTACGAACGCGAAGCTTACGACATGTTCGGTATCAACTTCGAAGGGCATCCAATGCTCCGTCGTATCTTGTTGCCAACATATTGGGAAGGTCACCCGTTACGTAAAGAATATTCTGCACGTGCGACCGAATACACGCCTTATCGCCAAAACCAAGCAAAACAGGATTACGAACAAGAACATCTTCGTTTCGTACCTGAAGATTGGGGTATGAAGCGTGGGAACGATGATGAAGACTTCATGTTCCTAAACTTGGGTCCTAACCATCCATCTGCGCACGGTGCCTTCCGTGTGATCTTGCAGTTGGACGGTGAAGAAGTGAAAGACTGTGTTCCTGACATCGGCTATCACCACCGTGGTGTGGAAAAAATGGCTGAGCGTCAAACATGGCACTCATTCATTCCGTATACAGACCGTGTTGACTACTTAGGTGGTTGTGCGCAAAACATGCCTTACGTTCTTGGCGTAGAGCAAATGGCAGGGATTACCGTTCCTGATCGTGCACAATGTATCCGTGTCATGATGTCTGAATTGTTCCGTATCAATAACCACTTATTGTTCATTGGTACTGCGATTCAGGATGCCGGCGGTATGACCCCAGTATTCTATATGTTCGCTGACCGTCAAAAAATCTATGACGCGATCGAAGCGATCACGGGTTACCGTATGCACCCAGCATGGTTCCGTATCGGTGGTACAGCGCACGACTTGCCAAACAACTGGCAGCACCTCATTCGCGAAATCCTAGATTGGATGCCGAAGCGTATGAACGAGTATTACACTGCAGCACTTAAAAACTCAGTGTTTATCGGTCGTACCCGTAATGTTGCTCAGTATGATGCTAAATCTGCATTGGCTTGGGGTGTAACGGGTACTGGTCTACGTGCTACAGGTATTGATTTCGACGTTCGTAAATACCGTCCTTATAGCGGCTACGAAAACTACGACTTTGATGTGCCTTTAGAGTACGAAGGCGATGCTTATGCACGTGTTCTTGTTCACTTCCGTGAAATTGAAGAATCGCTGAAAATCATCAAGCAATGTTTAGACAACATGCCTTCTGGTGCATACAAAGCAGACCATCCACTGGCTGTTCCACCACCAAAAGATAAAACTTTACAAGACATCGAAACATTGATTACGCACTTCTTGAGCGTGTCATGGGGTCCTGTAATGCCAGCAGGCGAAAGCTCTGTAATGGCGGAAGTGGTAAAAGGTGCGTCGAACTACTACTTGACTTCAGACAAGTCAACGATGAGTTACCGTACACGTATCCGTACACCAACCTTCACGCACTTACAGCAAATGCCTTCTGTGATTAACGGCAGCTTAATGTCTGACTTAATCATTTATTTAGCGACAATTGACGTCGTAATGGCTGACGTGGATCGCTAAGGGGTAATCGCATTATGATGATTTTGACTGACAAAAAACCACGTGTGAATGTTGAAGGGATTTTAACTGCGGAAGAAATCCACGATATCGAACATCACATTGGTCACTATCCGTACCCACGCGCAGCATGTCTTGATGCTTTGAAGTGTGTACAACGCCGTAATGGCTGGGTAGATGATGCACAGATGAATGCTATTGCGCAATTGCTTAGCATGAGCCTTGCAGACCTTGAAGGTGTTGCAACTTTCTATAACCGTATTTACCGTCAACCAGTTGGTCGCCACGTAATTTTATTATGTGACTCGATTGCTTGTTTCTTGATGGGTGCGGAAACACTTGCTGAAGCATTCCAGCGTGAATTAGGCATTTCATTTGGTCAAACGACTGCAGATGGTCGCTTTACTTTATTGCCAATTTGCTGCCTAGGTAACTGTGACAAAGGTCCGACGTTAATGATTGACGAAGACACTCACGGTCTAGTTGAAGTGACTTCAATTAAACAGTTATTGGAGAAGTATGTATGAATACTGAACCAAAACCAATTTATGGCGACGGTAACCCAGAAACTCACCCATTAACTTGGCGTTTGAGCAAACAGGAACACGTTCGCAGTGCAGATGATTACGAAGCACTTGAAGGTTATGCAGGCTTTAAGAAAGCTGTTGGCATGCAACCGAAAGAAGTGCTTGAAGTGATCAAAGCTGCGACTGTAAAAGGTCGTGGTGGTGCGGGCTTCCCTGCAGGGATCAAATGGTCGCTTATGGCGCCAAATGATAACTCAGGCCCTCGTTACCTTATCTGTAATGCCGATGAAATGGAACCAGGTACCTTTAAAGACCGTCTGTTGATGGAAAAACTTCCTCATCAGTTGATCGAAGGTATGTTGATTGCTGCTTATACATTAGAAGCAACACAGGGTTATATCTTCATCCGTGGTGAATACATCGAAGCGGCTCAATACTTAAATGAAGCATTGGACCAAATTCGTGCCAAAGGTTACTTGGGTGAAAACATCTTAGGTACAGGTTGGAACTTCGAGTTACACGTGCATACTGGTGCAGGTCGTTATATCTGTGGTGAAGAAACTGCATTGATTAACTCGCTTGAAGGTCGCCGTGCGAACCCTCGTACTAAACCGCCATTCCCACAAGTTGCAGGTGCTTGGGGTCGTCCTACGATTGTTAACAACGTAGAGACTTACAACAACTTACCCGCAATTATGCTTCGTGGTCCTGAATGGTATATCGGTTTATCTGAAGGTAAGTCGAAAGATCCAGGTACTAAAATTTATGGCGCTTCAGGCAAAGTAAAATTCCCAGGTCTTTGGGAACTTCCATTTGGTACAACTGCGCGTGAAGTGATTGAAGATCATGCGGGTGGTATGCGTGATGGTTTAAAACTCAAAGCATGGTTACCGGGTGGTGCTTCTACAGACTTCCTTGCTGCTGAACATATTGACCTTCCTATGGATGCTGAAAGCATCATGAAAGCAGGTTCACGTTTAGGTACGTGTTTGCTCATGGTAGTCGATGAAACTCAGTGTATGGTTTCTGCGACACGTAACTTAGAAGAATTCTTTGCGCGTGAATCTTGCGGTTGGTGTACACCATGCCGTGATGGCTTACCTTGGGCGGTTAAAGCGCTTAAAGCCTTGGAAGATGGCACAGGTAAGAAAGAAGATATCGATCACTTACAAGAACTTACTCGTAAGCTTTGGATTGGTAAAACTTTCTGTGCGCATGCTCCAGGTGCGATGGAACCGTTAATGGGCGCACTCAAACATTTCCGTGGCGAGTTTGAAGCTAAAGTCGTAAATGCGGCAGCTCAAACTAGCAACGTAGAACAAGCTTAAGGAATTCGACTATGGCTACAATTCATGTCGATGGAAAATCGTATGAAGTCAACGGCTCAGAGAACTTGCTACAAGCATGTCTTAGCCTTGGCATCGACATCCCATACTTTTGTTGGCATCCATCCTTAGGTTCTGTCGGTTCTTGCCGTCAATGTGCTGTGACTCAATACGCGAATCCTGAAGATACTCGCGGTCGTTTAGTTATGTCATGTATGACGCCTGCATCTGACAATACCTACATCTCGATTGAAGATGACGAAGCAAAAAATTTCCGTGCTTCTGTTGTTGAATTCTTGATGACCAACCACCCACACGACTGTCCAGTGTGTGAAGAGGGTGGTCACTGTCATTTACAAGATATGACTGTAATGACTCAGCATGACCGTCGTCGTTACCGCTTCACAAAACGTACGCATTACAACCAAGAGCTAGGCTCTTTCATTTCTCATGAAATGAACCGTTGTATTGCGTGCTACCGTTGTGTGCGTTACTACAAAGATTATGCAGGTGGTACAGACTTTGGTGTGTATGCAAACGCTTCGCGTGTTTACTTTGGTCGTCCAGAATCAGGTACTTTAGAATCTGAATTCTCTGGTAACTTGACTGAAGTGTGCCCAACAGGTGTATTCACAGATAAAACTCACTCTGAACGCTATAACCGTAAATGGGACATGCAGTATGCGCCAAGCGTATGCCAAGGCTGTTCTTCAGGTTGTAACATCTCTCCAGGTGAACGTTATGGCGAACTACGTCGTGTAGAAAACCGCTTTAACGGTGACGTGAACCAATACTTCCTTTGCGATAAAGGTCGTTTCGGTACAGGTTATGTGAACCGTGAAGATCGTCCACGTCAACCACAATTCCGTTCTGGTGCAAATGTAACTACAGTTTCTGTAGACCAAGCATTGGATACCGTAATTGAAAATATCCAAGGCAAAAAAGTATTGGGTATCGGTTCACCACGTGCATCAGTTGAATCAAACTTCGCGCTTCGCGAACTTGTAGGTCAAGACAACTTCTCAACGGGTATGTCTCAAAAAGAGCAAAAACTTGTTGAACTTGCAGCTTCTATTATGCAAACCGAAGGTGTTTATAACCCTGGTATGCGTGAAATCGAAAGCTACGATGCTGTGTTGATTTTGGGTGAAGATCTGACTCAAACTGCGCCTCGTATGGCTCTATCTGTTCGCCAAGCTGCGAAAAATAAAGCTAAAGAAATGGCTGCAGAGCGCCGTACGCAAGAGTGGTTGGCTGAACCTGTACAACGTATTGCTCAAGATGCGAAATCTCCGATTTACATCTTAGCGGCAACACAAACACGTTTGTCTGATGTTGCAGAAGGCGAAGTAGTTGCTTCTCCAAACGATATCGCACGTTTAGGCTTTGCGATTGCTGCCGGCGTAAAAGGTGAAGCGATTACGGGTCTTGATGACGATGCGAAAGCATTTGCACAAACCATTGCCGACACCTTAAAAGCTGCGAAGAAACCACTTGTGATTTCGGGTACAAGCTTACAAGACGCATCAATCATGGAGGCTGCTGCACAAGTTGCACAGAACCTTGGTAATGCGGGCTTAACATTGACTGTTCCTGAAGTGAACTCAATGGGCTTAGCGATCTTTGGTGGTCAAAGCCTAGAACAAGCATTTGCACAAGATTACGATACTGTGATCGTGGTAGAAAATGACCTTTATCGTCGCTTACCAGCCGCTCAGGTGAATGCCGCACTTTCTGGTAAAGAAGTGATTGTACTTGATCATTCTGAAACTGAAACTGTGAAAAAAGCCAACATCGTACTTTCTGCTGCTTCATTTGCTGAAGGTGACGGTACTGTTGTCTCTCAAGAAGGCCGTGCACAACGTTTCTACCAAGTGTATGACCCAAGCTACTACAAACCTGAACTTGCGATCAAAGAATCTTGGCGCTGGTTACATGCCATTGAAACTGGCGTGAAAGGCAAAGCGATTTCTTGGACACTTCTTGATGACGTGATTGAGTCAGTAGCGAAAAACGTTCCTGCACTTGAAGCAATTCAAGATGTCGCACCAGATGCTGGCTTCCGTGTACATGGTCTGAAAGTGGCACGTGAACCACGTCGTTACTCAGGTCGTACTGCGATGCGCGCACCACTTTCTATTCATGAACCAAAACAACCAGTCGATAAAGACTCTGCGTTGACGTTCTCTATGGAAGGTTATGTAGGTAACCAAACTCCAGCTTCACTAGTACCATTTGCTTGGTCTGCAGGTTGGAACTCTCCACAAGCTTGGAACAAATTCCAAGATAACGTGGGTGGTCACTTAAAAGGTGGTGATGCAGGCGTTCGTTTATTTGATCGATTAGCGAAACGTCCAGCACGTACTTTCGTTGCACCTGCACCTGTTGCGGTTAATGGTGAAAGCTTCCGTCTTGTACCTATGCATCACATCTTCGCTTCTGGTGAATTTACAGTGAAAACACCTGCGATGGAATCACGTATTCCTGAAGCAATGTTTGCTGTGGGTGAACAAGATGCAGCACGCTTAAATGTTCAAGATGGTCAACGTATCGCTGTGAAAGCAGGGGATGCTGAAATCGTCCTTCCAGTTCAAGTGATTGAATACTTACCTACAGGTTATATCGGTTACCCAGTGGGTCTAGCACCTACAGTATCGCTTGCAGAACCTGTTTCAGTCGCGGTAGGAGTGTAATTCATGGAACAAGAATTAATCCGTCAAACGCCGCTGTGGGCTGAAAACTGGCCAATCGCCTATTCAGTTCTTCAAGCAATTGTGATCTTACTGGTAGTGGTATTGATCGCTGCGTTGATGTCTTTTATTGAACGTCGTTTACTCGGCTTATGGCAAGACCGTTACGGTCCGAACCGTGTAGGTCCGGGCGGTATGTTCCAGATTGTTGCCGACATGCTGAAAATCATGTTTAAGGAAGACTGGACACCAAAATTTGCTGACAAATTGACTTTCCGTATGGCTCCAGCAGTTGCGATGGCAACTGCGGTGCTATCATTCATGGTTATTCCTGTTTCACCTTATCTAGGTGTTTCAGACATGAGCATCGGTCTATTGTTCTTTATGGCAATGGCTGGTATTGCGGTATACGCAGTATTGTTCGGTGGTTGGTCATCAAATAACAAATACGCATTACTTGGTGGTTTACGTTCTGCTGCTCAAACCATTTCTTATGAAGTGTTCTTGGGTATTTCACTGATGGGTGTGGTTGCGATTGCAGGCTCATTCAACATGCGTGAAATTGTTGAAGCGCAACGTGATGTTTGGTTTGTTATTCCTCAGTTCTTAGGTTTCTTGATCTTCGTGGTTGCGGGTGTTGCGGTAACTCACCGTCATCCATTTGACCAACCAGAAGCAGAACAAGAATTGGCGGAAGGTTACCATGTCGAATACGGCGGTATGAAATGGGGTATGTTCTTCGTTGCGGAATACGTCAACGTCGTACTGATCTCTGCATTAATCGTGACTTTATTCTTCGGTGGTTGGTTAGCGCCTTTCAACCTAGATATTCCATTCATTCCAGCTGCGTTCTGGTTCATTATTAAAACAGCATTCTTTGTAATGATGTTTGTCTTGGCTCGTGGCTCTTTAATGCGTCCACGTTATGACCAAGTCATGAACTTTGGTTGGAAAATTTGCTTGCCATTGGCGTTGGTTAACCTTCTGGTAACTGGTGCTGTGATTCTAATGAATCAGGCCTAAGACAGCAGGGAGAATAAAATGTTTAAATTTCTAGCTGGATTTGGGTCAATTGTACGTTCGTTGTGGATGGTATTCTCACACGCGACACGTAAACGTGACACTATTTTATATCCAGAGGTTAAAGCGGAAGACATCGTACCACCACGTTTCCGTGGTCGTATCGTGTTAACGCGTGACCCTGATGGTGAAGAGCGCTGTGTAGCATGTAACCTTTGTGCGGTTGCATGTCCAGTCGGCTGTATTTCACTACAAAAAGCTGAAAAAGAAGATGGTCGTTGGTATCCGGAATTTTTCCGTATCAACTTCTCACGTTGTATTTTCTGCGGTATGTGTGAAGAAGCATGTCCTACGACTGCGATTCAAATGACACCTGACTTTGAGTTAGGTGAGTATGTTCGTCAGGACTTAGTATATGAGAAAGAAAACCTTCTTATCTCAGGTCCTGGTAAATACCCAGACTATAACTTCTACCGCGTAACAGGTATGGCTGTTGCTGGTAAAGATAAAGGTCAGGCTCAACGCGAAAGCACACCAGTTGATGTACGGAGTCTATTACCATGATGTGGCCATTTTATTTGATGGCGCTTGTGGCCATCGTCTCTACCGTTCGTGTAGTCACTAACACGAACCCAGTACACGCTTTATTAAGCTTGATTATCTCTTTACTTGCAGTTGCAGGTATCTTCATGATCGTGGGTGCGCCGTTTGCCGGTGCCCTCGAAATTATCGTTTACGCTGGCGCAATCATGGTGCTATTCGTATTCGTCGTGATGATGCTGAATCTTGGTCAAAATACAGTTGAACAAGAAAGCAAATGGCTGACTTCTTCAGCGTGGGCATATCCTGCGTTGATGAGCTTTCTAATGGGTCTAATCCTTGTTTGGATGTTGAAGTCAGACTACACAACTGCAGGCACTGTCATGGGTGCTCAAGTTGTCGGTCCGAAAGAAGTGGGTACTTCACTCTTTACTCAGTACTTATTGCTGGTTGAAGTTGCTGCGATGTTATTGCTTGGCGCACTTGTCGCTGCATTCCATCTTGGCAAACGTGAGCCAGGTGCAGAAGAGGACAAAGAATAATGGGCAACATCCCTTTAGAACATGGTTTGATCGTTGCAACCATTCTTTTTGCACTGGGTTTTTACGGTGTGATGGTTCGACGCAACCTACTATTTATTTTAATGAGCCTTGAAATCATGATGAACGCTGCTGCTTTAGCGTTCGTTTTGGCAGGAAGCGCATGGGCACAGCCAGATGGTCAAGTGATGTTTATCTTGATCTTAACGCTTGCTGCAGCAGAGGCGTGTATCGGTCTTGCGATCGTCCTTCAGTTCTATCATCGCTTCCATCATCTGGATGTGGATGCTGCTAGTGAGATGCGCGGATGAGTTATTTATATTTAACAGTACTTTTCCCGCTAATTGGTTTTATCCTGTTGGCGGCAGGTCGTAAAAATCTTCCTGAATCAGTTGCTGCAATTATTGGTGCAGGTTCAGTTGGTCTTTCAGCTTTATTTGCATTAATTGCCGGTATCGACTTTGTTAATAATGGTTCAGTTGCAACAACTCAGCATCTTTGGACTTGGTTCAGTGCAGGTAACTTAGCACCGGGCTTCACGCTTCATTTAGATGGCTTATCATTATTGATGATGGGCATGATCACAGGTGTGGGTTTCTTAATTCACATCTTTGCAACGTGGTACATGCGTGGCGAAGAAGACTTTGCACGTTTCTTCTCATACTTCAACCTATTCGTGGCAAGCATGCTGCTTTTAGTGTTGGGTGACAACTTAGCGTTGTTATTCCTCGGTTGGGAAGGTGTAGGTCTATGTTCATACCTATTAATTGGTTACTACTACCAAACACCTGCAAACGGTTTTGCTGCAATTAAAGCATTCACTGTGACACGTGTGGGTGACGTATTCTTACTGATCGCATTGTTCTTGATCTACCAACAATTCGGCACTTTAAACATTGCAGAAGTTGTAGCTGCTGCGCCAACAGTTTTGGCTCAGAGTTCTTCGATTACGATTTGGACTGCATTGATGTTGTTCTTGGGTGCTGCAGGTAAATCTGCTCAGATCCCATTACAAACATGGTTGGCAGATGCGATGGCTGGTCCTACACCAGTATCTGCATTGATCCACGCAGCAACAATGGTAACAGCAGGTGTTTACCTATGTAGCCGTATGTTCAGCGTATTTGAACAAGCGCCAGAAGTGATGATGTTCATCTCAATCACGGGTGCAGTGACATTGTTGGTTGCAGGCTTTGCTGCATTGGTACAAACAGACATCAAACGTATTCTTGCTTACTCAACTATGAGTCAGTTGGGTTATATGTTTATGGCTGTAGGTGCTGAAGCTTACCAAGCTGGTCTATTCCACATGCTGACTCACGCATTCTTCAAGGCATTATTATTCTTGTCTTCTGGTGCTGTGATTTTGGCTTACCATCACGAACAAAACATCTTCAAGATGGGTGGTCTATTCCACAAAAACAAATTCTTGTTTGCTTGTTTCGCGATTGGTGGCGGTGCATTGGCAGCGATTCCATTCATCACTATCGGCTTCTTCTCGAAAGATGCGATTCTTGGTGCGGTATGGGTGAAAGGTCAAGCGATTGCAGTTTATGACTGCTTGTACTGGACTGGTGTAGCAGGTGCGTTCTTAACTTCAATTTATACATTCCGTCTTATTTGGGTTGTATTCTTTGGTAAAGAAAACACGCCTTACCATGAAATCAAAGGTGTTACTTACTGGGGTCCATTGGCGATTCTTGCAGTGCTTTCAACTGGTTTAGCTTATGTATTAAAAGCACCAGTAACGAATATTTTAAATGCTGCACAAATCCCAGCGTTTAATATTCCAGAAGCACTAGAACACGGTATGCATAGCGCTGAATACACAGCTGTTGGTATTGCACTTGCAGGTCTTGCAGTAGGTGTAGTGTTATTTGCCTTTGCTTATGGTGCAGTGAAATCGTTCGCGAAAACTTCACTGGGCGCGGGTCTTGCAAATATCTGTCGTAATGCACTTGGTTTCGATGCTTTGTACAACATTGTTTTCGTTAAGCCTTATTTGCTACTGGCTAAAATCTTTGGTCGTGATCCAATTGACGGCTTATGGCTTGTATTGCCTGCACTTGTTAAAGGCGGTAATAGCTTTACAAGTTCACGTCAAACAGGTTCATTGCGTGAATACGCATCTAGTATGGCATTCGGTACGTTTGCATTACTATTGATCCTGGTCGTGATTCAGGTCGTGGGGAAATAAAATGGAAACTCCAAACAATTTAATTCTACCCGCTCTGATCCTTATTCCGTTCATTGCAGGTTTTGTATGCTGGCTTGTCGATAAACTCGACAAGCACTTACCACGCTATATTGCCTTAATTGGTATGCTATTAACGTTGGTGTTAACCGTCGTTTTATGGCAAAGCGGTATTTATAACTATGAGTTGGGTACACAAGCTCCACAGTGGGCTGCTCAATTTAACCTACCGTGGATTACCACTTTAGGGATTAACATTCACCTTGCGGTGGATGGTCTTTCACTGCTTATGGTGGGTTTAACTGCATTACTGGGTGTACTTGCAGTTGGCTGTTCATGGGGTGAGATTCAAAAGAACGTTGGTTTCTTCCACTTAAACCTACTTTGGTCTTTAGGTGGTGTGATCGGTGTATTCTTAGCGATTGACATGTTCCTGTTCTTCTTCTTCTGGGAGATGATGCTGGTACCAATCTACTTCTTGATCGCACTTTGGGGTCATAAAGGGGCAGAAGGTAAGTCACGCGTTTACGCTGCAACTAAATTCTTTATCTATACTCAGGTTGCGGGTCTGATCATGTTGATCGGTATCTTGGGTCTAGTGGTTGTTGGCTTCCAACTTCACGGTCAAATCAGCTTTAACTATGACTTCTTGATGAGTGTTGCACACACTGTTGAGGCGAAAGCTCCAGCACTTGCGTATGCATTCATGATCTGTATGTTCATTGGTTTTGCGGTAAAACTTCCAGTTTTCCCTTTACACGGCTGGTTACCAGATGCACATGCGCAAGCACCTACAGCGGGTTCTGTCGACCTTGCAGGTATCTTGATTAAAACTGCGGCTTATGGTCTTTTACGTTTCGTTATTCCATTCTTCCCAGTAGCATCTGCTCAGTTTGCTGACATCGCGATCATTCTTGGTCTAATCGGTATTTTCTACGGTGCATGGTGTGCATTCCAACAAACAGATATGAAACGTCTGCTTGCGTACACATCTATTTCGCACATGGGCTTCGTACTTCTTGCCTTGTATGCAGGTAACATCCTGACATTCCAAGGCTTGATGATTATGATGCTGGCTCACGGTCTATCTTCTGCTGCATTGTTCATTATGTGTGGTCAGGTTTACGAACGTCTGCATACACGTGACATGCGTTTGATGGGCGGTATCCGTGGTCAGTTCCAATACCTTTCATTCTTCTTAATGTTCTTTGTTGCGGCACTTGTAGGTATTCCAGGTCTAGGTAACTTCATCGGTGAATTCCTGATCTTGATGGGTTCTTATGACAAGTTCCCTGTGTATACAATCCTTGCTGCAGTAAGCTTAGTATTTGCCGGTCTTTACGGTTTAATCCTGATCCACAAAGCATTGTTTGGTACACCAAACGAAGAACAAAAACAGCATTACGCAAATCCGTTGAAAGACTTAAATGCGCGTGAAGTTGTGATTCTTTTAATCTGTGCTCTTGGTCTAGTATGGCTTGGTCTATTCCCACAAACCTTCCTTGATATTTCAAATTCAAGCATGGCGTGGATTGCAAATAGCTATATCCCAGTTCAAGAAGTCGTTGATGTTGTGCAGCAGATTGCTGTACAACCTGAAAATGTGGAGATGCAATAAGCCATGGACTTCACAATGTCATTTTCTGAGCTTATGCCATTAGCTCCTGTGATGATCGTGGCTTTAACTGCGATCGTCGTGATGTTGCTAATTGCAATCAAGCGTAACCACAATTTAGTTGCAACGACTTCCGTTATCGGTCTGAACCTTGCAGCCTTTTATATTATTTTTGTTTTCGTTGCAGGGCAGTATGCACCTGCAAACGTAATGAATTTGTTCATCGTAGATCCATTTACGATGTTGTACCAATTCGTGATTTTGATTGCAGCACTTGCTTGCTGCACATTGTCACATGCGTATATCGAAACCTATAAAGATAACCGTGAAGAACTTTATATCTTGATGCTGTGCTCTGTAACAGGTGCATTGTTAATGGTTGCAAGTTCTCACTATGCGTCATTCTTTATCAGCCTTGAGTTAATGTCGATTCCTGTATACGGCCTATTGGCTTATACACACCAACGTTCACAGTCGCTTGAAGCGGGTGTGAAATATTTGGTGCTTTCAGCAACCGCTTCTGCGATGTTGTTGATGGGTATGGCTTATGTATATGCGTACACAGGTACAATGGCATTCGTTGCTGAACCAGGCAAAATGTTCACAACTTTCAGCCAACCGGGCGTAGTCCTTGGTCTTGCACTAATTGTCTTTGCTGTTGCATTTAAATTGTCTCTTGCGCCATTCCACAAATGGACACCAGACGTGTATGCCGGTGCGCCAGCGCCAATCGCGACATTCTTAGCGACTGTGGCTAAAGTGGCAATGATCGGTCTATTCGTTCGTTACTTCTTGGCTTCTGGCTTAATCCTTTCTGACAGCTTCATCACGATCGTGACCATCATTGCAGTATTGTCTATCCTTGCGGGTAACTTACTAGCAGTACGTCAAGTGAACTTGAAACGTATCCTTGCATACTCTTCAATCGCTCACTTTGGTTACTTACTTGTTGCGATTGTCAGTGCACGTAATACTGACTTTGTTCAAGTACAAGGCTTTGCAACATTCAGCAGCGTCAACGTTTATGTGATTACTTATGTATTAACAACGATTGGTGCGTTCGGTGTTGTGACACTGATGTCTAGCCCTTACAACAACAAAGACGAAGCAGGTAGCCTTGCTGAGTACCGTGGTTTGTTCTGGCGTCGTCCAGTGTTGACTGCAACACTCACTGTCATGATGTTATCTCTTGCAGGTATCCCATTAACAGCGGGCTTTATTGGTAAGTTCCTTGTGATCAAAACAGCAGTTGCTGGTGGTTCATGGTTCTTAGCTGCGATGGTGATCCTTGGTTCAGGTATCGGTTTGTACTACTACCTACGTGTGATGGTTGTGATGTACATGACTCCACCAGATAACCCACGTATCGACGCTGTCGATCATTGGGGTCAAAAAGTGGGTGGTATTATGGTGCTTGGCGCAGCTGCTCTTGTGTTGTTGATCGGTGTATATCCAGATCCAATCATTGCAGTTTCTCAAGTGGCATACTTTGCGATCTCACCTGAATTACAACAGTTCATTTTTAGCTTAATTCAAAGTGGATTTAACTAATGAATTAAGCAATTAATTTGCTTATTACAAAAAAGCCTCCTGTAAAGGGGGCTTTTTTATTTTTATCATTTGTTAAATAGCTTTATAATGGTTGAAATTTTATCTTAACCTTTTAGGTGTTCTCCCGTGGCTATCCATGAAATCCGTCATCCTCTTATTCGACATAAACTCGGCTTACTTCGTCGTGCAGATATTAGTACTAAAAACTTCCGTGAGCTTGCTCAAGAAGTGACTATGCTTCTGACTTATGAAGCAACGAAAGATTTACCGATGGTCGATCATGAAATTGATGGTTGGAATGGTAAAGTAACTGTCGATCGTATTGCCGGTAAAAAAATAACAGTTGTACCGATTTTACGTGCAGGTATTGGTATGTTGGATGGTTTCTTAAACCTGATTCCAAGTGCGAAGGTATCTGTATTGGGTTTAGAGCGTGATGAAGAAACTTTAGAAGCGCGTACTTACTACAAAAAATTAGTACCAGACGTACAAAACCGTTTAGCGATGATTATTGACCCAATGCTTGCAACAGGTTCATCGCTCGTTGCTGCTATTGACGTTCTAAAAGCCAGTGGTTGTAAAGATATTCGTGTCATGGTGCTTGTTGCCGCTCCAGAAGGCATTAAACGTGTAAATGAAGCTCACCCAGATGTGATCATTTACACAGCATCTGTAGACCAAGGTTTAAATGAAAACGGTTATATCGTTCCTGGTCTTGGCGATGCAGGCGATAAAATTTTCGGTTCAGTTCAAAAAGACTAATTTTTGCATCATGAACAGAAAAGGGGCTTTTATAGCCTCTTTTTTATATACTAAAGACATTGGAATAAATGGAATAGGATACTTTATGAAGTCCGAACAATATAAAGGTAAAGTGAAGCAGTACAATCCTGAAAAGGGCTTTGGCTTTCTTTCATGTGAAGAAGGTGATGTATTTTTCCATATCTCTGACTTTCCCGCAGATGGTGTCGAGCCAAAACGTAATGATCGTGTGAAATTTAATGTGGTGAAAAATGGTGATCGTTATAAAGCCATAAACATTGAGCGTGAAGAAGACAAATCTGCAAAAGCTAAAAAATCTAAAGTAGTGGCAAATAACCAGTCAATTACTTCAGCTTTGCTTTCAAATTTGCGTAAATAATGTGATTTTAAGATTTCGTGGAAATCTTTGAAATTGAAAAAGAGGTCTATAGGGCCTCTTTTTTATTATCATAAGAGTATTAAAAGAAAAGATGAGAGACAATTTTTATGTTTAAAGAGGGGAAAATCAAAAGCTATAACGTTGAGCGCGGCTTTGGATTTATACAACAAGATCAAGCAAAGGATTTATTTTTTCATATTCGTGATTTTCCTAGCCGACACATCGAACCACGTGTTGGAGAAAATCTCAAATACAGGATTGAAGAAGATCAAGGTAAATTTAAAGCTGTAAATATCATCCGTTTAGATTTGAAAAAAGAGCAGTCCACTCATGAACAGATAAATCCGTCATTTGAATCAAGGTCGGATCGAGTGAATGACCAAGCTACTCCTCACGATACAGCCAAAGGCACAGTTTGGGGCAGTAAAATCTTCAGCATGATTGGACTCATTGTAATTCTAGTATTAGCTGTGGCTGTTTATGGGAAATATCAGCAGTACCAAGAACAGAAGCAGCTACATTTACAACAGCTCATGCAAGAAAATGAAAATATTGTAAAAGAACAACGTAAAGCTCAGGGTGATTTGCCCGATCGGGTGCTGTCTGAGCAAGGTGAAAAAAATCTATACGGCACAGCTTCAACGCAAGCTCAGTCTGTTGTTCAATACACTGCGCGGGCACCTTCTTCAAGTGATACGCCAAGGGCAGTAGAGAAAGCACAGTTTAGTTGTGATGGGCGTACGCATTGTAGTCAGATGAAATCTTATGAAGAAGCGGTGTATTTTCTACAACATTGTCCAGGTACGAAAATGGACGGAAACAACGACGGAATACCTTGCGAACGACAATTTAATAAATAAAAAAAGCGCCATTAGGCGCTTTTTAGTTTAAACAGATTTTTCACAAAATTGCATAAAGGCTTTGAGACCCGGTCCTTGGTATTTCTGACGATGTACCAACATAAATAATGGACGGGCAAGTTGCCAGAACGGCGTATCTAAAACCACTAATTGACCTTTTTCACGTAAAGGCTCAATCGCAAGTTTAGAAATACATGACATACCAAGACCACCTGCCACGATTTTTAAAATGGCTTCGTTATGACCCAAGGTTAAACGAATATTGGCATCTGGCAGGTCTTTTAAAATTGCGTTGTCAAATACTTCACGTGTGCCTGAACCTTCTTCACGTAAGATCCATTCCACGTTATCAAAGTCAGCCGCAGTTAGCGCACGATCCAAATTCGCTAAGGGATGCTCTGGTGAACAGCATACTGCAAGTTCATCGTCACGCCAGTGAATACATTGCAACTGTGGCAGATGGCATGAACCTTCAATTAAGGCCAAATCCAACTGAAATTGATTTACCGCTTCAATCATTTGGCGGGTATTGCCGACTTGAAGTTGTAAATGTGCTTGAGGTTGAATTTGTAAGAAATCTGCCATGAGGTCTGGCATCAAGTAGTCACTGATGGTCAGGGTCGCGCCCAAACGCAGATCAATACTTTGTAGTTCGCCTTTTGCTGCTTGTTCAAAAGCTTCACAGCGCCCTAAAATTTCCAAAGCTTGTGGCAATAAAAAACGACCCAAGTCATTCAATTGCAAGCGTTTACCAAGTCGGTCAAACAGTGGAGCACCGAGACCATCTTCGAGGTCTGCCAATGCCATACTTGCTGCACTTTGAGTAAGTTTGACAGCATCACTGGCTTTGGTAACGGTACCTTCTTGAGCGACTGCTACAAAAACAGCCAACTGGCGTAAAGTCATGCGCATGAATCAGGCCTTAACATTTAAAAAATATTAATAAATTATGCTGTCATGCTAACATGAGCACAGTCTGTCACGCCACGTTCAAATCATGTCAATTGAAAAATTTAGCTTAGAAAAGGTTTTATCTGTACACCGTTGGACCAATACTTTGTTCAGTTTTACCATGACACGCCCTGCACATTTTAAATTCACCGCTGGTCAGTTCGCACGAATTGGTTTGAAAGTGGGCGATGAATTGGTGGTTCGTGCCTATTCTGTGGTGTCATCACCCTTTGATGAAACTTTAGAGTTTTTCTCTATCGTCGTTCCAGATGGTGCGTTTACTTCAAATTTGCAGCATCTACAAGTGGGCGATGAGCTGTATTTAGAAAAAATACCATATGGCTTCCTTACCTTGGCACGTTATCAGTTGCCATTGCCGAAGGACTTATGGCTGTTGGGGACAGGAACGGGTCTTGCACCGTTTTTATCAATGTTACAAGACTTTGAAACGTGGTCTAAATACGAAAAAATTAATCTAGTCTACAGTGTGCGCACCGTATCAGAACTGGCTTATGTCGAGCGGATTCAAGAAATCGCTGAGACCTTTGGTGAAGGGCATACGGGCTTCAAATTTATTCCTATTGTGACACGTGATCCAAATGCACCGTTGCATGACCGTTTACCAGTTTTAATTGAAAATGGCGAGTTAGAACAGGCGGCAGGCTTAGCGTTTAATGTTGATACGACGCATGTCATGCTGTGTGGTAATCCACAAATGGTTGATGACACCAAGGCGGCCTTAAAAGCGCGTGGTTTGACCATGAACCGTCGTGGTGAAGGCAATATTGCTGTAGAAAATTATTGGTAATCTGCCATGAAAAAAATCTCATCGAAGGATGAGCTTTTTTATTTTCGGAAATTAAATAACTGATGTTATGCATGCAAAAGTAATTTTGCATTTTTAAAATGATTGTTAAGCCAATTCGACGGAGTCTTACATCAAGGGAATGAATAAAGTAATTAGCCTTCGGATGGAGGTACTCTTACGAAGCACGCTTCTCATTAGGCAAAATGAGAAGCGAAGCTTCGCAAGGAAACCATCTTGCGGAGCAGTGCTCCTCACCGCAAAACTCGTTCACTAGCGTCTAATTATCTAAAGTATCGCAAAAATATTTTTGATTAGAAGAAGTTCTATCTCAAACACTTGCGGATGACGTTACCGCGTATCGTACTTTTATTTCAATCAAATTGCGCTTCTGATGTTACTGTGTAACATCAGTTAAATAAACGTTTTGATGTTAATGCAGAATTTTATTTAAGAACTGCTGCGCTCGTTCACCACGAGGGGCATTAAAGAAATCATCTTTACTGCAGTCTTCCATAATTTTTCCTTGATCCATAAAGATCACACGGTCCGCAACCTGACGCGCAAAGCCCATCTCATGGGTTACACACATCATGGTCATACCTTCTTTGGCAAGACCGACCATCACATCAAGCACTTCGTTAATCATCTCTGGATCAAGTGCCGAAGTCGGCTCATCAAACAACATGGCAATCGGGTCCATACTGAGCGCACGTGCAATCGCAACACGTTGTTGTTGTCCACCTGATAACTGTGCAGGGAATTTAGCGGCATGCGCACTTAAACCCACACGATCTAAATAAGCCAAGCCTTTTTTCTTGGCTTCGGCTTCTGATCGGCCCAAGACTTTAACTTGCGCAATGGTCAGGTTTTCGGTAATGGATAAATGTGGAAACAGTTCAAAGTGTTGGAACACCATACCGACACGACTACGCAATTTATTTAAATCGGTTTTTGGGTCATTAATGGAAATACCGTCGACCAAAATCTTACCGGCCTGAAAAGGCTCAAGTCCATTGACGGTTTTAATGAGCGTTGATTTACCTGAACCCGAAGGTCCACACACCACAACCACTTCACCTTGTTTAATTTGAGTCGTGCAATCGGTGAGCACTTGAAAATCTTTATACCATTTACTGACATTTTGGAGGTCAATCATCGTTTTTTGATCGGTCATACACTTAACCTCCGTTGTAATTTTTTAACTGCATAGGTGGCGATCATACTAATAGTGAAATACACCAAACCGGCAAACAGAATGTATTGAGTTAACAATGACATGAGATCGCCTCGAACATAGTTGGTGCGGAAAAAGTCTAAGAGCCCGATGGCATAAACCATGGTTGAATCTTGGAACAGAATGATGGTTTGCTGTAAAAGCAGTGGCGTCATTTTGCGAAAGGACTGCGGCAAAATAATTAAGCGCATCGCTTGGCTATAGCTCATACCGAGGGCATAAGCTGCAGAAGTTTGACCTTTAGGAATCGATTGAATCCCGGCACGGACAATCTCTGAAAAGTAAGCCGCTTCAAATAGCATGAAGGCCACGATACTCGACACAAGGGCAGTATCAATCGTCAGATAGTTACCTGTGATCCCTGTGTAGATAAAGGGTACTGCAAAGTAGAACCACATCAGCACCAAGAGCAAAGGAATAGAACGAAAGAGGTTCACATAGCCTTTAGCAAAAATATTAAATACTTTAATCGAGGACAGGCGCATCAACGCCAATAAAGTCCCAATAAAGACACCACCAATGGTTGCCGTGATCACCACTTTGAGTGTGATGCTGAAACCATGCCATAGCGCAGGGCCAGACGCTTGAAGGTCTTGAATAAAAGAACTGAGCCATTCCATTATTTATCTCCTGCAATTAAGCCAGGAACGCGTAGGCGTTTTTCCAGAAAATTCATGAAACCAATTAAACAGATATTGATCACGATGAAAATAATGGTGACATAGGTATAAATTTCGATGGTGTTTTGCGTGTATTCACTGATGGTTTTCATCTGTGAAATGATTTCTGCAACACCGACCAAAGACGCGACTGAGGTGTTTTTGACACAGTTGGTCAACTCAGAGCTCAGTGGTGGCAAAATCGTGCGGAATGACTGCGGTAAGATCACATAGCGGTATAGTTGAGCCGTGCTAAATCCCATGGCATAACCTGCATTGGTTTGCCCCAAAGGAAGCGCTTCAATACCTGTCCTGACTTGCTCACAGACCCGTGCAGCTGTAAAAAGACCCAAGCCGACACTTGCAGAAATTAGGGCGGTCGTATTTGCCCCAAGGTCATTCATCCACCAGCTTTTAATCGCAGCAGGGAGGAAGTTAGGTACAACATAGAACCAAATAAACAGTTGAATCAATAAGGGTACATTTCGGAAAATAGTCACGTAGGCAGTACCAATACCTCGTGTTACAGCACTCGGTAGGGTACGCATAATACCCAAGATGCTGCCGAGCACCATCGCAATGCTCCATGCCACCAAAGCGATGACAAACAGCCAGCCGATTCCAATTAAAATCCAATTCAGGTAGGTCGAATCACCTACACCAGTAGATTGGAACAGCACACCCCAATTCCAGTTATAATTCATAGGAACTCCCTATAATGAGCTTAAGCCAAAATCCGTTTGGCTTAAGCATCTTTAGAATGTTTAGGGAAAGTTATTCGTCACGGTCATGTGGATTGCTAATCAATGCTTTTAATTGATCAGACATCGGGAAATTCAAATTGATATTTTTTGGTGGAATTGGCGTTTGGAACCATTTTTTATACATGTCATTGATTTCACCAGAGCTATAGGTCGCTTTGATTGCATCATCAACCACTTGTTTAAAGCCAGTATCGCCTTTACGTAGCATACAACCATAAATTTCTTGAATCGGTGCTGTACCCACGATTTCCCATTTATTTGGATCTTTGGCTTTCGATTTTTCACCCGCCAGCAAAATATCATCCATCATAAATGCCGCTGCACGACCATTTTGTAGCATGAGGAAAGACTCAGCGTGGTCTTTGGCAGAAATGACTTCACCAATACCTAACTCTTTTTCATGTTGACGAATATAACGCTCAGATGTCGTTCCTGCCGTGGTGACTAATTTTTTACCTTTAAGGTCAGCGAAGTCTTTAATCCCAGAGTCTTTTGCAGTAAGTAAGCGTGAACCCACTTCAAAGAAACCTGTTGAGAAATCAACTTGTTGTTGGCGTTCTTTATTGTTGGTGGTTGAACCACACTCTAAGTCGACGGTGCCATTAGAAACCAATGGAATTCGGTTTTGGCTGGTCACTAAGTTATAACGGATTTTTAAATCGGGAAGATTTAATTGTTTTTTTACTGCTTCAACTACTTTTAATTGAAGATCATGCGCATAACCCACAGGTTGGTTTGGATTATCTGCGATATATGAAAATGGAATCGATGAATCGCGATAGCCTAAAACAATCGTGCCCGATTTTTTGATCTTATCTAAAGTCCCTGAGTCAGAAACAGCAGCTTCACTTCCTGCAGCTTTATCCGTTGTAGGTGCTTTATTGTCACTACATGCGCTAAGCCCTAAAGTGAGCGCACTTGCACAGAACAAAGTTGCTAAATGTTTTTTTGACGTCATCGTTAAAACTCCTTTTACCCTGATTTAATATCCACTTTTTATGATCTTGTTACGTATTTAGTTTTATTGCTCTGTTTTTAAGAATGTTTCAACAATAAAAAAGAGATCATTTTCTACATCTTAGGTGATAAATCGAACAAGGCTCAAGCAAAATTTATTGCCGAATTGTTACTAAGAAATGGGATACGTTATGAAGATTTTTTATAAGTAAATTTGTTGTAAGTTGTTGAATATCATTTAAATTAATTTGATTGTGAAATAAATCATTAAAATAAAAGGGCATAAAAAAACCTCCAAATGGAGGTTTTCGGGATTAAACTTTAGTTTAATCTCCGTGTTAATGCACAAACATATCCATAAATTCACGAATTTCTTGAATCGCTGTGTCTACGTCGGAAGTCAACCAAGTCGGTTCAAAAAAGCCAGCATAATGCTCCAGTCGATCTTGGGGAACAACTAAGCGAATCGGGCATTCTTCTTCGAGCAAGCGCCAAGGAATAATAGGCACTTCATTATCTAAAAAAGCCGCAATATTTCGAATATCAATCACCATCGCATTGATGCATTCAGGGAATGGCATCACTGAAAACTCTTCAGTACGTCGGCGAAAATATTCCAAATCACCCCATTTCAACACATAACTTGGCTTACTAAATTCAATAATGCCAATAAGATGCTGATCACGAGTGTAATGAAGGGAACATTGATGAGTGACGTCAGTGTCAAGATCAAGCGTTACACCTTGTTGATGGTACGCCATAGATTTGATAACAGGTGAAAAATAAGGTGCATGATTATAGCTCATTTCATTCATCAAAAGCAGAGAATTCCATCTAGCTCAAAAAAGCATTTATTTTTGCAACACTTGATACTCTGAAAATGAATACGATTGAAATGGTACATTCATTTCATGCTCCGATGTTTTTACCTTAGCGATTGATTTTAAATCTAAAAATCAGTCATCTATTTAAACAGCAAGACGGATGTAAATTGAACTGATCTTTCAAGTTACATGTTTTCACGGATTGTAATTGTTCTTCACACAACAAAGGATATTGTATTGTTAGTATAAAAAGTGAACGACGAACAACAAAATAGCGAGGGGAATATGACACACGATTTTAATAAACCGCCCCATACCACCAGCGCAGAAGAAACAACACAAAAAAAACGTATCCCAGTGTATATGCTAATTTTAGTGGGTATCTTCTTAATCGCGTTATTGTTTTATATGTTTGCAGATATGAAACCGTCTGCTTCGGATGCACCACCTGATCATCCTGCACCGAATGCACAAACTGCAACTGCCAATGATACGACTAGCGGTACAGCGGGGGATGAAGCTGTTGCCAATGATTCAAATACTGCAACTGCGACAGATCATTGATGATAAATACATGAGTCAGATTTACATGATTGCAAGATCTGAACCTTAAGCATCTCATCAGAATGACACAAATAAAGCCTTGGTTATGCCAAGGCTTTTTTACATTCAATTGTGAGCTTTTGTTGGAGTTATGCATACTTTGGTTGATTAAAAAATACGCAAAAACTAAGGTGGAAAAGAAAGCTCAAGTTTAAAGCACCAATGCTGTGTGATATCGCGGCATACGTAAAAATGCACATAACAACAGATCATGTATAACAATGAGGGCGAACGTATGAATGATTATCTGGGTGGTCCGCGTGGCCGTTTTGATGCCATGTATTATTGGGAACAGTTTCACCCCATTTTAAGTGCAGTAGCAATTCTCCTGATTGGTTGGGTCATTGCTTTATTGATTGCTGCTGGCGTCAAAAAAGTTCTGCAACAATTAGGTACAAATCAAAAACTTTCAAATGCAACTGGGCACCGTTCCAATGTTGAAAATATAGTCTCCAGAGTAGTGTTCTGGATTATTTTGATCATTGCCGTCATTGGTGCGCTCAATGTGCTGAATTTGACCAGTGTCAGTGGCCCATTCAGTAATATGATTCAGCAGTTCTTGTTATTTATTCCACAGCTCTTGGCTGCGGTAGCTGTAGGTTTTATTGGTTGGATCGTGGCGAGTTTGGTCAAAGTCGGTTCAAAGAAACTGCTGGATAAAACCCAACTCGATGAAAAACTCAGTTCCGAGGTTGGCGTCAGCCCAATCAGTCAAAATATCAGTGAAATTGTTTATTGGCTAATCTTGTTACTTTTCCTACCGATTGTTTTATCGATCTTGGGTTTGAACGGCCTCTTGTTCCCAATCCAAAATATGGTCACTGAAGTTGTTTCTTATCTTCCCAATATCTTTATTGCAGGTGTTATCGTCTTTGTGGGTTATATTTTGGCGAA
Source organism: Acinetobacter sp. YH12052 (assembly GCF_013419835.1). Classification (NCBI taxonomy): domain Bacteria; kingdom Pseudomonadati; phylum Pseudomonadota; class Gammaproteobacteria; order Moraxellales; family Moraxellaceae; genus Acinetobacter; species Acinetobacter sp. YH12052. Next base: position 188,788 of record NZ_VOZI01000003.1, on the reverse strand, counting down.
GATTGTACGAGGCATCGTGGAAGGCTTGGTGAACAGTTTAAGCCTGCAGCAGCAAGTCGAAAAAGTGGGCATGTTCAAAAACGCAAAACTTGCTCAAGTATTGGGTAATTTCGTCTTTGCTATAGTCATTATCACGGCTTTAATTGTGGCTTTCGAAGCACTTGGTATCGAGGCGATTTCTCAGCCTGCAACAGCCATGTTGCATGAGATCATGTATGCGATACCGAACATCATTGCCGCAGGTTTAATCTTAATCTTGGCTTATGTGGTATCACGTTTTGTGGCACGTCTAGTGGTAGATGTGATCTCGGGTACTGGTGTCGATGCTGTACCAGAAAAATTAGACATTCAACGCTTTTTGGGCAATACCAAAGTGTCGGATGTGGTCGGTTGCCTGATCGTATTTTTCACCATGCTGTTTGCGGTATCTGAAGCCGCTAACCGTTTAGGCTTTGAACAAATCAGTGCCTTGATTGCCATGTTTATCCAGTTCGGTGCAAGTATTTTACTTGGTGCCGTGATCTTGGTGGTGGGCTTCTGGCTTGCCAATATTGTGGCAAATGTGGTGCAACGTGGGGAATACAACAGTTCACGTTGGTTAGGTAATTTGGTTCGTGTGCTGATTATGGGCTTGGTTGTCGCCATGGGCTTACGTGCCATGGGTATTGCCGACTCGATCGTAAATTTGGCCTTTGGTTTAACCCTCGGCGCGGTCGCAGTTGCTTTCGCTTTGGCCTTTGGTTTGGGCGGTCGCAATCCAGCAGAACGATTGTTATCAGATCTAATTGATAAAGCAAAACGTGAAGCCAACGAACCGAATCCAGTTCAAGAACAGGCGAAGGCAAAAACCACTTTTAATACGCCAACATCGTCTGCAGCGAGTCCAACGCCATCAACATCTGTGATGACTTCTGAAGTGAAAATCGACGATGGCTATCCAAACATTCAACAGGCTGCACCCGGCGTCAGTGAAAAAGAAACGGCCACGCCAGATCAGTTGGATGTAAACCCAAGTGATCAACCCCAAAATAATCCATTTGGTTCAACTGGTGAGGCTGAAAAAGAGGTCGATGTACCTTCGGCACCTGTAACTCCGCCAAAACCGGATGACCCTAATTAACCTGTTCCGTCTGTACAAAATCGGCCACGCTTAGGTGGTCGATTTTAATGCTCTATAAGGAATATTGTATGGCAAAAGCACCGAATAAATTTTTAGCCCCAGTGATTATTGCAGGGATCACGGTGGGTTTTTTGGCGAGCGCACGACGCTTTATTTTTGCAAAATCAAAACGCACTGATTTGGAGCAGACAGAACAATCACCGCCAGAAAGTGAAAAAAATTATACCAATCAGTCCAAAAATAATGATTGAAATTTACCCGAAAATTGGTATTTTAAGTAATAGTGATATATGGAATATTACTTAAAATATAAAAACTTAGGATTCATATTGCTGTCATGAATGACACCTATGATCCGTGCAAAGGAATGGCAAAATGGGGGTAATTTCAATGTTCAATACTTTAGTTTCGACACTCAAACAAACAGCAAGCGTGCAACCACAACATATTTCAGTTGCCGTTGAAAAAATGGATCTGACAATTCAACGAACTTCGACGTCGTCAGTATCATTATTTAAAACCGACTATCTTGAATAAGTCAGATTGGGCAAGAAAAAGGGCTGAATGAATCAGCCTTTTTTTATGCAGAGTTCATCTGCGGATTATGATTATCTGATGTTTCTGCGTGACATCAGAAGTCCTATTTGATTCAAATAAAAGAATGATACGCGGTAATGTCATCCGCAATTGTTTGAGACAGGATTACATTTAATCAAAAATGTTTTTGCAATACATCGAATCATTTGAAGGTAGTGAACGAGTTTTGCGGTGAGGAGCATTGCTCCGTAAGATGGTTTCCTTGCGAAGCTTCACTTCTCATTTTGCCTAATGAGAAGCGTGCTTCGTAAGAGTTCCTCCAGCCGAAGGCTAATTTTTTTATTCAATCCTTAGATGTAAGACTCCGTCGAATAGACGTAAAAATCATTTTTATAAATGTGAAATTACTCTTACTGGCGTAACTTCAGTGCTTAATTAACGCTATGTCGAGATCAGACGTATTCAGAAGCCGCATGTGCAGAAGCCCATGCCCATTGGAAATTGTATCCACCTAAATGACCCGTTACATCTAGCACTTCGCCAATAAAGTACAAGCCTTTCTGTTTTTTACTTTCCATGGTTTTTGATGAGACTTCAGTGGTATCCACACCACCCAGTGTAACTTCTGCAGTACGGTAACCTTCAGTGCCTGATGGTTTCACTTCAAAGCTTTCTAAACGGCTTGCAATGAGTTCCAGTTTTTCATCACTGATATTGCCAATGGCTAATTCAGCTTGTTCAGGCCAAATCAGATTTTGTAATTCCACAACCACACTTTTCGGTAAGTGTTCATTGAACAGTGTACGCAGTAACACTTTGGGTTGACTGGATTTTTTAGATTTGAGGAAATCTAAAACATCTAAAGTTGGCAGGAAATTGATGTTAAAGCGTTGACCGACATCCCAATAGTTTGAAAGCTGCAATGAGCTTGGGCCACTTAAACCACGGTGAGTAAAGAGTAAAGCCTCAGTAAAATTGTTTAACTCATTCGATAACGTGGCTTCAACAGCATTGCCACTCAAGCGAGTGGTGACTTCTTTAAAACTATCGGAGAAGGTAAAGGGGACTAAGCCAGCGCGAGTGGGGTAGACAGAATGACCAAATTGTTTGGCAATCTCATAGCCAATTCCTGAACCACCTAAAGTAGGAATAGAAAGACCGCCACTGGCAATAACCACCGATTCTGCTTCAAAATAGCCTAGATTGGTTGCCACTTGAAAGCCTTGTTCTGGCAAGGCATTGACTGCTTTTACTTCACAGTTGGTTTTAATATCCACCAAGCCTGTTTTGTCACATTCTGCCAATAGCATGGTGAGAATTTCTTTTGCACCATTTTGGGTAAATAACTGCCCATGTTTGCGCTCTTCGTACTCAATGCCATATTCGCAGACCATACCAATGAAGTCCCAGTTGGTATAGCGAGTTAATGCCGAAATAACAAAGTGCGGATTATGTGAAATATAATTTTCTGGTTCGACATACAAATTGGTGAAATTGCATTTACCGCCGCCAGACATTAGGATCTTTTTGCCAACTTTATTAGCTTTTTCAACCACCAAAACTTTGCGTCCACGCTGCGCCGCTTTAAATGCCGTCATTAAGCCTGATGCGCCAGCACCTAAAACAAGGACATCATATTGATTTTGCGACATGGTAAGTTTCCGCGTGGAAGAAAGGACGCAGGATTATACGCTTTTTAGCGCTTCGGTTGAACCTTTCAGGCGACCTTGTAGGCCACCAGTATGGATCACTAAAACACGTTGATGGCTTGTAATCTGACCCCGCTCAATCATGCTGAAAATACCTCGCAACATTTTAGCCGTATAAACCTGTTCTAATGGGATCGCATAGCGATGTTCAAAGTCTTGCATAAACTGTAAAAGTTCCGGCGTTGTTTTGGCATAGCCGCCACAGCAAAATTCATCACTGATGTTCCAATTGGTTTTCTGCGTCAACTGAGCAACATCGTCGCAAAGAAAATTACCTTTGAGCGCAGAAAAGCCAAGAACATGTTGGTGTTCAGCACTTGCTTCGATCAAGCCTGTTATGGTTCCACCTGTACCGACTGCACAGCAGATGAGATCAAAATTTTGTTGATTTTCATGGCTTAAGATTTCCGTACAGCCACGGATTGCCAATGCATTGGTTCCACCTTCAGGAATGACATAATGTTCGGGAAATTCCTGTCGTAATTGCGCTAAAGCGTCAACTTGTTTCATTTCCCGATACTGTTGGCGTGTGACAAAACTGAGCTGCATACCAAACTGTTCGGCGGTGGCTAAAGTAGGATTTCGGGCTTGATGTTGTAGTTCTTCCCCACGGATGATGCCTAGACTGCCTAAACCAAATAAATGTGCAGCATATGCAGTGGCTGCAATGTGATTTGAATAAGCACCACCAAAGCTAAGCACCTGTTTAAATCCTAATTTCTGTGCCTCAATAAAATTGTATTTAAGTTTATAAAATTTATTACCCGATATTTGCAGGTGTACCAAGTCCAAACGCTTAATACACAAATTAACCCCTTGATATTGAATAGTCTGCTCAGGAATGGCGTGGGCGATAGATTCAAACATGTTGGTGATCGTTATCTTGGTGGTTGGAGGTCAAATAGGTAGGCATTGTAAAACGGGAGGTGCTGAAGATGAAATCCTGTTGAGTATATTTAGTTTACCAAGAGAACGATTCCGTTTATATCAGCACATATCATATGATCCTATGATTAGTATAGGAAACGACATAGAGACATAATTCCTGACAATTGACCCTAAATCGGCAGATAAATAAGGTGAATATCTGCACAAAAATGCTATGCTGAATTTATAAACAAGATAATTATAAAAATGGAGGGCATTCAATGAGCAAATTAAGTCGGGCTGTGCTGCCTATGCTGTGCCTGTGCAGTTTTTGGATGGTTGGCTGTGATACGACAGACGAATTGCATCGTCCTCAAAATGAACATCGCACCATGATCATTGGCGGTGTCCCTGTGAATGACCATGACTATAAATTACCGCGTGAAGATGTTGCATTCAATGAAGCCGCTGCAGATGACGATTAGCAGATGGATCCGTAAAAAAATTAGGGTGGACATACTGTCAGTACACGGTAGTGAGACGTGACATGTAAAGAGTCACAGATGCAGTGTGCTACGTCAGATGTGTGAACATTTTGAAGTAGACGTCTTACTTCTGCAGTTTAGTTTGTTGGATTAAAGCCTTACAAACATTTAAAAAGGCTCTGTACTCGCCCAGTATGCCCGAACTGGAATGAACCGTGGTTCAAATGCTTAAATCAGGTCAATCTATCAGGTCTATTTGCCAATTGGATGCCTGAATTTCTAAGTTATTTTGTCTAAGTTGCTGACTAATGCTATCGGCCTGTTTCTGTAAATCTGCCACTGCAATGGTTTTAATCCAACGGATTTCACTTGAGCTATAACGACCATTTTCACGGCGTGAGCTGTCAATCGCTTGTTGCAAGATACGATGCTGTTGGGTCAATAAATCACGTTCATTGAGCACTGAAAGCACGGAGCGTCCAGAACTGGTTTTAGCCTGTGCATTGGTGGCGTGAATCTTTTCAATTAAGCCATAAAGTTCTGTATTTACGGCAAATGCTTCTTGAATTAAAGCATTCGGTTCTTCGCTAGGTGCATCACCTTCTTGAATGAGCACGTTGTTATTGATTCGTTGTTGCAGCGAGGCCAATTTAGTTTGTAAGTCACTGCGTAAAAGTAGGGCTTCGGCTAATTTCATTGTCTTGATATTAATTTGTACTTTTAGCGATCATGCGATGGATTAATGCGGTATTCAAGTTATTTATAGTGAAAAATTTGGTCAATTGAAATATACACTGCAAATTATAGGGAGAAATTCAGAGATTCTATCTGTAAAATTGCCACGAATTTAAGTGAAAACGGTGTGACAGTGGAATCATTTTGGATATTAGGCTCGATTGCGGCAGCACTATTACTTGGTGCAATGAGCCCGGGGCCAACGTCAATTTATGTGGCGAAGAATTCCATTGCGATTTCACGTAAACACGGTTTATTTACTGCACTTGGTACAGGTTTGGGCGCTGCAATATTTGGGCTTTTAGCGGTATTGGGTTTGCAGGCATTATTATTGGCTGTACCTTCTGCATATTTGGCTTTAAAAATTTGTGGTGGTTTATATCTGCTTTGGATGGCATTTAAAATTATAAAACATGCCAAAGAACCGATTGAAGCAGGCGATGCGAGCAATTCGCAAATGTCACTCCGTCGTGCATTTACGACTGGTTTAATTACTCAGTTGTCGAATCCGAAAATTGCAATTGTGTTAGCCAGTATTTTTACGGCACTTTTACCGAAAGAGATTCCGACGTATTTCTACTTTGTATTGCCAGTTTTGTGTTTCTTTATCGATGCAGGCTGGTGCTCATTGGTCGCTGTGGCGTTGTCAGCAGAAAAACCACGTAAAGTCTATTTGAAGTTTAAAGCGGGTTTTGATCGGGCAGCTGGGGCAGTGATGACAGTGCTTGGGTTAAAGCTGATTTTTGGGATGAAGTGATTGAACTTAGCTCCCCAAAAAAAGCCTCTACGAATAGAGGCTTTTTTATGCTGAAATTTTTGAGGTCAAATGTATCTTTGCAGGCTGTCGCGTATTAATTCTGCTATATGTGTTGGTAGAGCTGAGTTAAAAACAAGTTAATTAGATCGATATTTGTTGCTATTAAACGGGTAAATTTCTTCATTTATCATGTTATTTACTGTTATTATTTGTATGCTTTTTATATAAATATCAGAGGGATGATATGTCTAATAAAATTTTATTAATAGCTGCATTGGGGTGTATGTCTTTAACAGCTTGTTCAACAACAGAGACTTCTAGAACTATACAAGCGCCGCAAGTCACAGCAGCAACCGCAGCGGTTCAATATACTGGTGTAAAAACACCTGTTTCGATTGGTAAATTTGACAATCGCTCAAGCTATATGCGTGGTATTTTTTCGGATAATGTTGATCGTTTAGGTGGTCAAGCAAAAACAATTTTAGAAACGCATCTTCAGCAGTCTGGATATTTCTCTGTACTTAACCGCGATAATTTATCTGAATTACAGCAGGAATCTGGATTCAGTAAATCTGCGCAGTCGATTAAAGGTGCGCGTTTTGTATTAACTGGTGATGTGTCTGAGTTTGGTCGTAAAGAAGTGGGTGATCACCAGCTTTTTGGTGTACTAGGTCGTGGTAAAACTCAAATTGCTTATGCAAAAGTTAATCTAAACATTGTAGATGTAAAAACGGCTGAGATTGTACACTCTGTACAAGGTGCTGGTGAGTACGCACTCAGCGAACGAGAAGTACTTGGCTTTGGCTCTACTGCATCTTACGATTCAACATTAAATGGTAAAGTTTTAGATTTAGCTGTACGTGAAGCAGTGAATAATCTTGTGCTTGATTTACAGACTGGCAAGTGGTCTAACAAGTAATAGGATGTTGCTGTGAGACATATTTTTTTATTGATGAGCGGTCTTATTTCGCTAAGTTTGGTTGGGTGCGCAACTGCGCCAAAGTCATTGTACAGCTGGGGTGAATTTCCACAGCAAACTTATTTATCTTTAAGTTTGCCTGAGAAAGCGATGCCACAAGATCAAGTATTAAAACTTGAAAAAGACGTTGAAAAAGCTAAGGCGAAAAACTTAGCTGTTCCGCCTGGACTGTATGCACATTTGGGACTGCAATACCTAAATATGAATGATGCACCGCGTGCGATTCAATATTTTGAGCTTGAGCGTCAGGTCTATCCTGAGTCGACTGTATTAATGGATCGTTTATTGAAAAAAATGACGGGTCAAACTTCAGCAGGAGCAAAAAAATGAAGCATTTAAAAACTTTATTTACAGTTACTGCCGTTGTTGGCTTATTAACGGGTTGTGCAACTGCACCTAAAAATACACGTGATTTAAGTACCTATACTGCAAATATGCCAAAATCTATTTTGGTGATGCCACCTGTGAATGAATCACCTGATACTCGTGCAACCAATAGTTACTGGTCGACTGTGACGGTGCCAGTAGCTGAAGCTGGCTATTACGTTTTTCCAATCAGTGTTGTTGACACCATGTTTAAAGAAAATGGTGTTTATAACGGCGCAGATGCACAAACGATTAGCCCTAAAAAGCTTCAAGAAATCTTTGGTGCTGATGCTGCGCTTTATGTCAAAGTGAAGGAATACGGTTCTAAGTATCAAGTTATTCAAACTGTTGCAACGGTTGCTGTTGAAGCGAAGTTAGTTGATCTAAAAACAGGTGAGTTACTTTGGGAAGGAACTGAAAAGCAAGTGCTGTCTAACAGCAACAATAATGCTGGTTTAGTCGGTATGCTAGTGGGTGCTTTAGTTGACCAAATCTCGAATCATTTAAGCGATAAAGCTTATGTGTTGTCTGGGACAGTTAGTCATTTACTTTATTCACCTCGTTTAAGTGAGCAGAAGGGCTTGTTGTATGGGCCTCGTTCGCCAAACTTTGCGCAGAATGGATTAAGTCCGCAGAAATAATAAAAAGCCCCTCTAGTTAGGGGCTTTTTAGTTGTTATGTTTATGTGTTGATGAGAATACGTGCAAAGAATAGGGGTTTTATATTTTTCATGGAATTCTTATACCTTGTAAGATAGTGGATGTTTTTAGCATACATTAGGTTGTTTTTCCTTTTAATAAAAAAAATTGATCGTTTCTCGAATATAAATGTGATTATTTTTGGTTTAATTTTTATTTTTTAAGGGCTTTGTTGCACAAAGATTGGAAATGCAAAACGCCCCTAATTGAGCCAAATTTAAGGCGTAACTTGGGTAAGTGGTCGACCTAATTCCGTAAATCTGTTGAGGACTGCTACACGTGTATGTATCTCATTCACTTGGCTATCAAAACTCCTTGTATTGAGTTTATCTCCTAATAATTTAATGCAGTACATCTTAGTTTCAACCAAACTTCGCCGATGATAGCCTGACCATTTTTTCCATAGTGTCCTGCCTAAACGTGTAACTGTTCGAAGTAATTCATTTCGCTCTAGCGAGCTACTCTTTATATCTTTCCATGGTTTCGCATTTTTTCTAGGTGGAATCACCGCATGCGCTTGCCGATCTGCAATGACCTGACGGCATTGCTTGGTGTCATAAGCTCCATCGGTATAAACAGAGTCAATCTGCTCATCTTGTGGAATCTGATCGAGTAAATCACCAAGCACTTGTGAATCACTCACATTATTTGTAGTGAGTTGAATGGCGCGTATTTGAAGGGTTTCAGCATCTATACCAATATGAAGTTTACGCCATTGGCGACGATATTCAGGTCCATGTTTCTTGCGCTTCCATTCGCCCTCACCTAGAAACTTCATGCCTGTAGAGTCTATGAGTAGATGCAGCCCATCGCTACTTTTTTGGTAGCTGATTACAATATCAATATGCTTTTGTCTTCTACAAAGCGTGGTGTAATCTGGAGCTATCCAATTTAATCCGCAAAGTTTAATCAGACTTTGCACAAAGCCAGTAACCATACGTAAAGACAGACGAAATAAGGATTTAATCATTAAGCAGCATTGGATGGCTGCGTCGGAGTAGGTTTGATTTCGCCCTTGTTTGCCTTTTGATGGTGCATACCATTGCGTAGCAGAATCAAACCAAAGGGCAATATTTCCGCGACTCATGAGTGCTCGGTTATATGCGGGCCCAATTGGTTGTGCGGTAGATTTTGTGTGTAAGCTTCTTCATTTGAAAATTATATCGCTGAAAAAGCCTTTACAGATAGGTTTGTGCAACAAAGCCTTTTTTAAGTAGGAATAATCTTATTATTGGAAGTTGCTTAGGGTAATGTGTATCTGCAAGCATAAAATATATGGAGGTGTAAATGGAAACAAGAATTGCTTGTTTGACTTGTAAAGCACTTATTTTATCTGATACGGCAATAAAGAATCAGGGTTTATGTGTTCCTTGTGCTAAAGGCTATAGAAACCAAATAGAAGCAGCTAAGAAATACTACGATGAGGAGAAAAAATATAGAGCATCTGAAGAATATGTATATTGGTTGAATTTATCACAGCAGGTATCTGATTTAGAGGATTTGAAAAAACTAAGTTTTGAGAATCAAGTCTATTTTGTTGTGAAAATATTAATTGCAGAAGTTTTTAATGGTGGATTTGATCAATATTTTCATAATAGCTCAGGCGATTATTATGCTGAAACGATACAAGCTCTAAAAGCGTTACAGGCTTTTGAAAGTTTAGAATTATTAGAAAGTGCGAAAATACTATTATTTGGTGCTTTAGAGGTTCCATTTGAGCAAGGATTAAGATTTAATATTTTAAAAAACAGCACCGAAGCTGAAAGTATTCAATTGGATCAGTTGGATAAATTTTTTGGGGAGTTTCCAGATCAACTTGATCAAAAGTTACGTCAATTTGTCGAAATGAATCATTTATTTAAAGTATATGAGTAGCTAAAAGTGATTCTTTGCAATACGACAAGGCAAATGCTGAAGTTCTAAAATTTACAGCTGATTTGCTCGATTTCATAAAAAACAGAACTAGTCACAGAGCATTGTTTTAGATGGTAGGCGACATGGATGTCGCCGTTCACTTGTGATACATGGACGCACCATCAAGTAAACAAAAGATTTTTTGTTACCTTGCGAAGCAGTGCTTCTCATCTCCTAAAAGGAGAGGGAACCTAAAGGCATAAAAAAGCCCCTACAACGTAGAGGCTTTTTCTTATCTTAATCTAAAAATTAAGACACTTTATCACCAGCTTTAGCACCGCTTTCAGGTGAAATCACCCAAACGCCATCGCCATTACCCGCAGCTAATACCATACCGTTAGAAATACCAAAACGCATCTTACGTGGTGCAAGGTTAGCCACCATCACTACCAATTTGCCTTTTAAGTCTTCAGGTTGGTAGAACTCACGAATACCGCTAAACACGTTACGTGGCTCAGCTTCGCCGACATTTAAAGTCAATTGAAGCAGTTTGTCTGAACCTTCAACATGAGCTGCTTCTAAAACTTCAGCCACACGCAGGTCAACTTTCATAAAGTCTTCGATACCGATAATTTCAGCTTCGCCAACTTTAAGCTCAGGTTTCTTTTCAGCTTTCTTCTCTTTTTTCTTCTCAGCTTTTGGTGCTTCGGCAGGTGCAGCTAAAGAATCTTTAGATGCATCAACCATAGCAGCAACCGCTTTCGGGTCTACACGCTGCATCAATGGTTGGAATTGAGCAATTTCATGATCCACCAAAATCGTTTTACCAGACGCAAAGTCGAAAGATTCTAATTTTAAGAAGCTTTGAACTTCTGCTGCCAAGGTAGGAAGTACTGGTGCAAGGTAAACCGCCAATTGACGGAACAAGTTAATACCAACAGAACATACATCATGAACTTGCTGTTCCTCGCCTTCAATTTTCGCAAGTGCCCAAGGCTTTTTCTCGTCGATGTATTGGTTGGCTTTATCTGCAAGCGCCATGATTTCACGGATTGCCGCAGAGAATTCACGTGCTTCGTATTGCGCTGCGATTGAAGCGCCTGCATCAATAAAGCTTTGTACCAATTCAGGTTCAGCACATGTTGCACTTAGTTTGTTATCAAATTTAGTATTGATGAATTTCGCACAACGGCTTGCGATGTTAACCACTTTACCAACCAAGTCAGAGTTTACTTTCTGAACGAAATCATCAAGGTTCAAGTCAGAATCTTCAACTTTGTCAGAAAGTTTAGACGCGAAGTAGTAACGTAAGTATTCAGGGTTTAAATGCTCAAGATACGTTTCCGCTTTAATGAATGTACCACGAGATTTAGACATCTTCTGACCATTTACAGTCAAGAAACCGTTTACGAATAGGCTTGTAGGGGTACGGTAGTTTGCACCTTCAAGCATTGCAGGCCAGAACAACGCGTGGAAGTAAACGATGTCTTTACCAATGAAGTGATACACCTCATTTTTAGAATCTTTTTTCCAGTAGTCTTCAAAGCTTAGGTCAGGACGTTTAGTCTTGATGTAGTTTTCAAAGCTCGACATATAGCCAATTGGCGCATCAACCCAAACGTAGAAGTATTTGTTTGGCGCATCTGGAATTTCAAAACCGAAGTAAGGCGCATCACGTGAGATGTCCCAATCAGACAGACCTGCTTCAAACCATTCATCGAGTTTGTTGGCAATCGACACAGGCAGACGACCTTCGTCACGTGTCCATTTTTGTAGGTAATCACCAAAATTCGGTAGCTTAAAGAAGTAGTGATCTGAAGATTTTTCTACAGGTGTCGCACCGCTTAAAGTCGATTTTGGATTCAACAATTCAGTTGCGTTGTATGTTGTACCACACACTTCACATGAGTCGCCGTATTGGTCTTCCGCTTTACATTTCGGGCATGTACCTTTAATGAAACGATCCGACAAGAACATTGCTTTTTCAGGGTCAAACAATTGCGTCACAGGGCGTACAGCAATGTTGTCCGCTTCACGGTTCTTAATGTAAATCTCTGAAGCGCGTGCTTGGTTTTCAGGGCTATTAGTTGAGTCGTAATGGTCAAAGTCAACTCTAAAGCCAGCAAAGTCACGTTCATGTTCTTTTTGCACATTGGCAATTTGCTGTTCAGGCGAAATACCATTGGCTTCCGCACGTAGCATAATCGCTGTGCCGTGAGCATCATCCGCACATACATAAGTCACGTTATGACCCATTGCACGCATGGCACGAACCCAAATATCAGCTTGGATATAACCGAGTAAATGACCCATATGAATTGGGCCATTCGCGTATGGAAGGGCGTTAGTAACTAAAATATTACGCACGGATATGACTCTCTCATTCGTATTTATGCAATGGGCTGTAATTTTACATGAGATAGCCAGTACTTGCACAAGGGAATAGGTGAAATCTTTGCAAAAGTAAAAAAATCTATATTGCTGACACAATTACAGTGATAATAGGGCATAACTGTGATGCCTAAGAGTAACAAGCCCATGTATGAAGATGACTATGAAGACGATCAGCCAATCACTCGTATTCCTCAAAATGAACAGCGTCATAAATTGGGGCATCACATTATCAAAGATGCGCAGCAATATTTAGAACAGATTTCAGCAGATGAGCATGCCTTACTGATTCAAACCCTGCGTCATTTGGCACAAGATGAGCCTTACTTCGATATTTTGGCCGATGAATTAGATCAGCCGGTAGAAATGAAAGTAGCGAATGATGCTTTAAATTTATTGTATTTTTGGCAACTGCTTCATCAACATGAAAATGATGCAGACTTTGATTTTCTGAATGTCATCAATAGCGAGTTTTTCCAAACTGAAATGTTGAAAGCCTTTGATGCTTTGAATATTGGTGAACATAAAGCAGCGCGCCGTCAGGTACTTTTAGATGCGTTTAAACTGTATAAATTAAATATTCATGCAGGCTGTATCCCTGTGTTATATGCACAGCTTGAAGGTATTTTGACGGACGTCTTGATTCAAACCGGTTTCTTAAATCAAAACGGCACTAAATTTGTCGATGTCTATAAAATTGTACCGGGACTTAAAGGCAGTGAAATTAAAAGCCTTTGGCACAAATCTAAAATTGCCAATGAGTTGAATCCGTATTTTGCCGAATTGGCGGCCTATCAAATGGATAGCAGCTCTACCGTAGCGATGACCCGTCATAATATTTTGCATGGTACCGATGTCGCGCATTTTAATCAGGGACGGAGTTTTATCCTGTTTATTTGGCTGTTTTCCGCAGTGAGCTTTATGAGTACGGTCAGCAAATAAGTTTAATTTCAAGAGATCAATGCATAGGAGTGGCATTGATCTCTTTGCATTACATCATCCTTTAAAATTAAAAGCATAGAGTAAAATCGACCATGCATATTTGCATCAAGCCATTGTGAAAATAGGCAATCACATGGCGTTTTCCTGTGGTTGATTTGTTTCTAAATGCGTCTATTTCAAGTATCTGCTTCAAATCGCGTTATAACTATTGTTAGACAATAACAGAGAAGAGGCGAGAACGATGACAACTGAAAATAAAATTGATCAATTGAAAGATAAAGCGTCAGAGTTGGGTGATGATCTAAAGCTCAAAGCCAAAGAGGCGCAACTTGAAGGTGAAAAAGCACTCGATGGTACAAAGCATAAAGTTGAAGAACTCAAGCTTGAGGGTGAAAAAACCTTAAATGACGCCAAACATGAACATGCAGAACAGCATGCTGAAACCAAAGACCGTCTAGAGCAGTTAAAAGCAGAAGCGAGTCATAAATTTGATGAAGCCAAAGTCAAAGCCTCCGAACTTAAACATGAGGCTGTCGAAAAATTTGATGAACTAAAAGTGCAGGCGACAGAGAAATTTGACGAGTTAAAAAAGAAAGCCACTGACACACTGCATAAGTTTAAAAAAGATGACCAAGCTTAATTAGGTCTAATGAAAAAAGCCGCTCTATCGTGAGCGGCTTTTTTAGGTTTCATTGTTTTAATCCATCTAAATTTTCAGTCTTAATATTTTTGACGTGATCATCGACTACGGTAATCACGTAGCGCATATTGGCAATTTCATAGGTGTAATCTACTGCTAGTTTTGCAGGTTGATTTTTCTCTTGCAGTGGGTAAGACACCATTTTCATCGGAGAAGCTTGCATACGCGAGCGCATGAGATCGAGGCTATCACCAATCGCCACAGTTTGTCGGTCAGGTGTTTGAATGGCTTCAGTCGCAATTTCTGCATAGGCTGCTGAAGTCAGGAGCATCAAGGCACATAAAGTCGTTTTATAAATATTCTTCTTATAGATAGTCTTCGGATACATCGTCATCCCCATTTTAAAAACTAAAAAGCACAAAATGTGCCTTTAGATTGCACATCCATCACTATAATTATTCTGTTGAAACGATTGAAATATAAACTGAAATTACGCTGTAAAAGTATGGTTGATATGTAATCAATTTAAAATTTAATGGCTTTGGTTTAGCCGCATAGATCAACTATAAGGGCATTTTAAGTGGCACACGCTTGAAAACTTGCTTGAAAGCTGACTAAATTACTCACTGATGTTACGCAGTAACATCAGACGCACCGTTTGCTTCAAATAAAAGAATGATACGCGGTAAGGTCATCCGCAAGTGTTTGAGACAGGACTCCTTCTAATCAAAAATGGTTTTGCGATACTTTGAATAATTTGACGCTAGTGAACGAGTTTTGCGGATGACAATGGTTTTGGGTACTTTTGCCAAAACAAAAGTACCTCCAGCCGAAGGCTAATCTCTTTATTCAAACCCTAGATATAAGACTCCGTTGAATAGACTTAAAAATCATTTTTAAAATGCGAAATTACTTTTAGGTGCGTAACATCAGTTACTCAACTTTATAAGCTTATAGGGATAAGTCATTCATCTCCCTCTTACTCTGTGGCAGATGAACAGGTAAACTATCGCTATTATCTTTTGATGTTCCTGTTTGGAGACAACATAATGTCGTGGCTTTCTTCTCTAAAATCTGTGTTTTCACCCTCCCAAGAGGTGAAAGAGGAGGAAATCCAACAGGTTTTACAAAACTATGTACTTCCCAAATCAGATAATGCCTTAAAAGACCGTATTACTCAGGTGAATGTGCAAGGTCAGATCTTACAGATCACGATTAATACCTTTCCTTCAGAAGCCGATGACTTACAAAAAATCCATGATGATTTGGCCGATGCATTGGAAAAATGTGGCATCACAGAATTAAATATGCACGTGATTCAGCAAAAGACTGGACATACATCGGGTGGTTGCGGTCATCACCATGCAGAAGGTGAAAGCTGTTCAACACAGCCTAAAGCTAATGAACAAACTGAGCAAAAGTCTACTACGAGTAATCTGCCACCTGTTGTGGATGCATCTGCTACTCAAGCCAAGGCTGAAGAAGATCCAAACAATCCACCAATTCAAAAAGCGGCACCTCTGCAACGTGATGTGCCGAAACATCAACGCATTAAAAATGTCATTTTGGTGTCATCTGGTAAAGGCGGTGTGGGTAAATCGACCACCACTGTGAACTTGGCGCTCGCATTACAACAGCTGGGTTTAAAGGTTGGGGTATTAGATGCAGACATCTATGGTCCAAGTATTCCAACGATGCTCGGCAATGCAGGCCGTACGCCTATGATTGAAGCTGAACAATTTGTACCAATTGAAGCTTATGGTTTGGCAGTCTTATCGATTGGCCATTTAACAGGTGATAACAATACCCCTGTGGCTTGGCGTGGGCCGAAAGCGACGGGGGCGTTAATGCAGCTCTTTAACCAAACTTTATGGCCTGATCTGGATGTATTGGTCATTGATATGCCACCAGGCACAGGTGATATTCAATTGACGCTTGCTCAGCGTATACCAGTGACAGGTGCTGTGATTGTGACGACACCACAAAACGTTGCATTAATGGATGCGACCAAAGGTATTGAGTTGTTTAACCGTGTACACATCCCTGTGATGGGCGTGGTTGAAAATATGTCGACTCATATCTGTTCGAACTGTGGGCACGAAGAGCAAATCTTTGGCACAGGTGGTGGCGACCAACTTTCAGCCCAATACGACATTCCGCTCTTAGGTCGTTTACCGCTGAATGTACAAATTCGTGAAAATGCCGATGCAGGGAAACCATCTGTGATAGCAGGTGATGATGCTGCTGAAAGCTACATGGCGATTGCACAAAAAGTTGCAGATGCATTACCTCAGGCTGAAAAAGATAAAAACCGTATTTTCTAAGGGTGAACTGAAATTTAAGTTGATCGTATTAAAATCTGGCCTCGTGCCAGATTTTTTATAACGTGGTATTGGGAGTGTTTGAAAATTATGAGTACTGAACTTTAGACATTCAACGATGTCTATGAATTACACATCTAAAAAACGATTTGCACAATTTCTTATTTTTCCTGCGATTATAAGCCGTCTGCTAAGGATAAAATTCTTGAGGCATATCAAAGGATGTCGCGTTTGTACTTAGTTTTTACAAAATAGCTTTCACGATATTTCTATTATTTTGGCTAGGATCAATTCTCTGAACGGCAGTAACTGTACAAACGCATTGTGTCTTAGATTTTTTGCCAAATCTCCTCTGTTACAAGGGGCTTAGCATTGAAAAAATATAGGGGAACAAATTATTTTAAATATTATTTGGAGTCATTAAAATCCATCCATCAAATGAGGGTACGCCCTAGTCTAAGAAATTAAAAAACCCGGTAATTACCGGGCTTTATAATTGGTTTTTTAGGAAGAAAGAGACGGGTTTGCTTTACGTTTAGCAGTGATAATATTCACCGTAATTGCGATGATGACCATGAAAATGCCTACAATATCTGTAAAGGTTTCGGGAATAATCATACACAGCGCACCCACACCTAAAAAAATACGCCAAAACCAGTTGAGATAGGTCTTGAAATAACCTTCAACTGCGGAGCCTAAAGCGAGAATTCCTATCACTGAAGTGACAGTAATACTCACTATAGTTGTCCATGCAGGAAAGGCAAATTCTCGAGCATTGACTGCAACATTGGTGGTATCAATCATCAGCATGGCAGGGTTATAAACGAATAAAAATGGAACAATAAAACCAGCAAGAGATAGTTTTAAGGCCTGAAACCCAGTGCGCATTGGATCACCGCCTGCAATTCCTGCGCCCGCAAAGGCGGCAAGGGCAACTGGTGGGGTGATGTTTGCAAATAAACCAAAATAGAACACAAACATATGCGCGACTAATACAGGAATATCAAAGTTTGCGAGTGCTGGTGCTGCCATGGTGGCAGTAATGATATAGGCCGGAATAGATGGAAGCCCCATGCCTAAAATCATCGATGCAATCATGGTTAAAAATAAAGTGAGAAAGAGACTACCTGCACCTAAACTCATAATTGAAGAAGTCATTACTGAACCAAAACTTGTCAGACTTACTACGCCGATAATAATACCAACGACAGCACAAGCAGCCATCACAGATAATGATTGTTTGGCTCCATCAACGAGCGCATCTAAAATATCTTTTACACCCATTCGTGTTGATTTTCTTAAAGCTGCTACAAAGATGGTCAGGACGATGGTGTAGACAGCAGCATAGCTCACAGGAATATTTTGAAATAAGAAAAAGACCAGTGCCAAAATTGGAATAAGTAAATGTCCACGCTCTTTTAGAACTTCTTTTACTTTTGGTAAATCAGCTTTAGGTACGCCTTTCAGATCATCTTTACCCGCACGGAAATGAACTTGAGCCATGACGCCAAGGTAATACAATAAGGCAGGTAATAATGCGGCTAGTGCAATCGTGCCATAACTCACGCCAGTTGTTTCGGCCATAATGAAGGCACTCGCACCCATGACTGGCGGCAAAATTTGTCCACCGACGGATGCACTGGCTTCAACGGCACCAGCAAAATTCTTGTGATAACCAATTTTTTTCATCAATGGAATGGTAAATGAGCCTGTGCCAACAACATTGGCAACAGCAGTTCCATTAATACTGCCCATAAATCCACTTGAAATTACAGCAACTTTGGCAGGACCACCTTGTTTATGACCCGCCAATGCCATGGCAAGATCATTGAACAATTTCCCCATACCTGATTTTGCAAGAAAAGCACCAAAAAGGATAAATAAGAAAATAAAAGTGACGGATGCACCAATTGCCGAAGAATATAAGCCTTCGGTTTTTAAATACATATGTCCGAAAATGTCGCTGATGGTATAAGGGCGAGTAATTAATCGATCTGGCAACCAATCAAAGTGACTGATAAATGTATAGGTCAGGAAAATTAAACTTAAAATGGGCAGCATCCACCCCATGACCCGGCGAGTTGCTTCTATGACTAATACCACACTCATAATTGCAAACGCGATATCTAAGGTATTTGGAATACCACCTCGAGTGGTCATAATAGATTGATATTCTTTCCATAAATATAAAAAACTGAAGATGGAAAGCAAAGCCAAGAACCAATCGAGAAGTGAAATATGCTGTCGGGAGCTTGTTTGACGAGCTGGATAGAGTAAAAAAATGAGTGCTAGGCCAATAGCGACATGGGCTGCACGCTGTATTAACTCAGGTAAAGGATTAAACGTAATAAATAAATGAAATAATGAATAAAAGATCGCTACAAATGCAACAAAGTAGGTAACAGATTTGCTCATATTGATTCGAGTAACAGATTCCCGATCAAATTTTTCTAATATGGCTTGTTGTTGTTTCTCATCGAGTTGTTCTAATACAACTTTATCTTCTTTGGAATTCATAGGCATTCTCCAATCCACCAAGACTTCCATTTGGGTTGATATTGAACCGAGATGTTGACCAAACTATAGTCTGGGTAACTTTGAAAAATAGACCAAATTTTTTGGTCAGCGAGGATCGTGCCTTGCATATTTCTAGAAATCACCCAGTTGATTTCATCTATATTTTGATTGACCCGCATTCTAATCACACCATTTTTTTGAAACTCAATGGGATAATTTGAGGGTGTACCTGCACCAAATGAAATCAAATCGGTGTGGCGCAGTAAAAACTTATTCTTTTGACGCTGATATTGTTCAGACCAAGCCGTCTTTTCTACTGAATGCTTCCACTGTAAATCAAATTGATCAGTTGAAATTTTGCATATATCAGTTTCAACTCTAACCTGCGTATACAGTGTTGGATAGCTAGCATAGATTAAGAAGAACAATATAAAAAATGCAGTATAAACTGCATTTTTTTGAAGCTTATTATTTTTTAGCCACTTCATCATAGTAGCGTTTCGCGCCTGGATGTAGAGGCGCTACAAGGCCTTGTTGAGCACCTTCAAGCGTGATTTCTGTTGCTGCTTGGTGTGAAGTTGCCAATTGAGGCAAACTGTCAAAGAAAGTTTTTGTTAGTTTGTAGACATCATCATCCGATATATCTGTGCGAACAACTAATGCATTTTTAATTGCGGCAGTTTGAATGTCCGCAGTATTGCCATATGTGCCTTTGGGAATAATCATCGGTAAGAAATAACTTTGATCTTTAGCTATTTCTTTGACTTTATCTGCATTGATTGAAACTAACTGTAGATCAAAGCTTTGTTGAAGTTCCATGAGTGATGAATTTGGAATGCCACTGGTCAGGAATGCTGCATCAAGCTTGCCACCTTTTAAAGCATCAGCGGCTTCAGCATAGCCTAAATAATCAACTTTAATATCTTTATAGGTGATTCCAAAACCATTCAACAGTGTGCGTGCATTTACTTCTACACCTGAATTTTGTGCACCCACAGCGATACGTTTACCTTTCAAATCTTCGATATTTTTGATCCCTGATTTTTTAGAGGTTACGATTTGTACGTAGTTTGGATAAAGCGCTGCGACTTGGCTGACATTCTCAACTTTACCATTTGCGAAACTTCCTGCTCCGTTCAGTGCTTCTGTTAAGCTGTCACTCATAACAAATGCCATTTCAACTTTATTCTGTTTGAGAAGGTTTAAGTTTTCGACTGATGCACCTGTAGTCTGAGTCTTAGAATTTACACCAAAAGTTTTGTTATAAATTTCTGCAAGACTCGTCCCAATCACATTGTAAGGTCCTGATGCTCCGCCAGTTGCAATGGTTACGAACTTGGTTTGAAGTTTGTCAGATGTAGCAGTTTCTGCGCTTTTTCCTTCCGTGGTATTTTTTGAAGTAGATTGATCATTTGAGCAAGCAGTAATACACGCCAAAGTAACCGAGAGTAACGTGAGTTTTGTCCATTGGTTCATAGAAACGTCCTTTTACACATAAATTTTGAATATTGATTTGATGAGTTTTAATTTTAATTTCCACTACTCAATTGAACATAACTTAATCAATTATTTTTGAAAAGTATTTTTTTTTGATTTTTTAGTCTCCAATAAATAATGGTTATGCGTAAGAATGGCATGGAGCTATATCGTTTATTTTAATAATATTTTGTTACGTGTAAAAACTGTAGGGTATACATGGAATCATGTGAAATTTCTTTTATAAATATAAGTTCAAGATATTTCTTTGAATTGTAAGGTGCTCTGAATGACTGTTCAGCTAAGGTTTTGTTTTTCTATTTAAGTTACTGAATTTATAATTAAATAAGGAGTTTTTTATAAGCATTTCTATTTTTTATTTTGCTAATACGAAACAACTGAATTAATCTTCGCGGATTAAGTTTGAGGTCAAAGTATGATTTCATGGTTTTTTATTGGTCTAGTTATCAGTATTTTGTTAACGCCAGGACCAACCAATACCTTACTCGCATCTTCGGGTATTCAAGTTGGGCTACGTAAATCATTCCGACTCATTCCAGCGGAAGCCTTTGGTTATCTTATTTCGATTAGCCTATGGGGTTTTCTCATTGGTAAAATTTCCGTACATCTGCCTTTACTGCCGACCATTTTAAAACTGTTTAGTGCTGGCTATATTCTATTTTTGGCTATGCGATTATGGCGTACAGCAACTGTTGCTGAAAATTTTAATCAAAAGGGCATTCGTGCACGCGAACTCTTTGTTGCGACGTTATTAAATCCTAAAGCACTATTATTTGCATCTGCGATTTTTCCTGCATTGGCTTGGCAAAATGCGCAGTATTATGTAGCTCACATGCTGATCTTTTTGTTGTTGATCGTTCCTATTGCATTTTTTTGGACCTTCCTTGGTTCCGTTTTGGCATCGAATAAAATTAGTTGGCTCAATCAAGCCAATTTACAACGAACAGCATCGCTAGTCTTGGTTAGTTTTTCGATACCACTGAGTTATTCTGCGATTTTAAAACTTTAAATTGATTTGAAAATGACTAAATCCGCTTAGTTCGGCAAAGCTTATTTTCATTAAGTCGGATTTCAGTTAAAGTACCACGCAATAATTGATTTAAGTTTTTGGATAGAGATAAATGGCTATTAAGTCTGATCGTTGGATTCGCGAAATGAGCGAAAAACACGGCATGATTGAACCGTATGCAGAAAACCAAGTCCGTTATGATGAAAATGGCGAAAAGCTTATTTCGTATGGCGTGTCGAGCTATGGTTATGACGTGCGCTGTGCTCGTGAATTTAAAGTCTTTACCAATGTTCATTCAGCAATTGTTGACCCTAAAAACTTTGACGATAAAAGCTTTATTGATATCGAATCAGACGTTTGTATCATTCCGCCAAACTCGTTTGCACTAGCACGTACAGTCGAATATTTCCGTATTCCACGTAATGTGTTAACCGTTTGTTTGGGTAAATCAACCTATGCTCGCTGCGGTATTATTGTCAATGTGACGCCTCTTGAACCAGAGTGGGAAGGTCACGTGACTTTAGAATTTTCGAATACAACCAACTTGCCTGCACGTATTTACGCGGGTGAAGGTGTCGCACAAATGTTGTTCTTTGAATCAGACGAAGTGTGTGAAACCTCTTATAAAGACCGTGGTGGTAAATACCAAGGTCAAACCGGTGTGACTTTACCGAAAGCTTAATCCTTCGGATTTAGTTTAAAAAAAGCGGGCGAATTAGCCCGCTTTTTTGTTGGGTCATTCATCGGAAAATAGACCATTCGGTGGGGAAGTTTTTGCAATTGAGTAATTATTCAGCATAATAAAAAGTTAAGTGACTGGTCTATCACAAGTCTCCATTTAAGGAATAAATGGACAATAACATCAAAGCCAGTTCTCAGGAATAAATATAAGAGAGATGCAGAGCATCTGATAAAAGGAAGGTCGAGATGACTCAATTCACCCAGGCTAAGTTATTCCGCCAGAGTTGCTTAGCAGCCGCAGTCAGCATGTTTGCTGCACCATCTGTTTATGCGCTTCAAGATTTATCAGATGAAGCACTTTCAGCCACAACAGGTGAAGGTGTTGCACTCACTTTAGAAAATTTCAAAATGGTCTTTCAAGGGCCAAATGACCGTTCTACGGCTTCTAGTTATGCGTCTGGTATGGTTGATCCAGGGAAAAGCGATACAGGTTTTATTCGGATTATTCCTACAGGTGAAAACTATGAACAATTAGGCCAGCGTGCTTACGATAAAATCTATAAAGCTGCATATGTTGATGCCTATCAGCAAGGCCGAGTTACGGGCTATAACGGTGTTTATGACTCCACTTTCTTAAGTTCTAAAAGCACCTATGAGACCAATAATGCTACACGTATTACCAATGAAACCATAGCAACATATTCAACAGAATATCGTGGCCGATTAGTACAGTCTTATCTTGAATCACCAACGATGAAGGCATATTACGATCAGCGTTATGCAGATTATTATGATGGTTCATCGTCTGGTTTGAAATTAGAAGATGATGGTACAACGAAAGAATCAATTACACCGTGGTTAAAAGAAAAGTCTCAAGCTGCTGCTTTAAAAAATACCTATGAAATGATTGAGTTACTATACGGTAACAATAGTACGGGTAATTTACCTACTGGGTCTACGTTTTATAAAAATTATGTCTCAGGAAAAATTACACGTTCAAATCTTATTGATCCAACAAAAGATGCTCAGTTAAATGCCAAAGCTGCAGAAACCCTCAATCAGTTGGCAACGGACTATGCCAAGCTTGAAGCTCAAAAGGCGAGTGATTCAGCATTAGCAACGGTGAAAAAAAATGCTGAAATTACAGCAAAACAAATTGCCTCGACTGCGACCGTATCGAGCCTCAGATCGAAAGCAGATGTATTTATATATGGCTTAGCCCTGTCCAATAGCAAAGATAAAAATGGAAAAAGTTCATTAGCAACGCGCTATACAGACCAAGGATTTAATTGGGGTACAGCAGAAAACCCATGGCTTTTCCATGCGGGTAATCAAGATGTTGAACAATTTGCGAAAGATAATAAGGGGAATGTTGGTTACTTAGCGATTGAGGCACCATTAAAGAAAATTGCGGCAGATGATGCATCTAACAACATCAAGCTTGGTTTGTGGATGGATGTATTTTCACGGTCGTTGAATTCAAGCAATGTCGTCGATCCGATTACCGGTGCGCCGACTAGCGGCTTAGATAAAGACTATCGTTTACGGACTCAAATTGTTGCGAATGGCCTGAGTTTTAATGGATCACAAGTTCGAATTTTTCAAACCCTAAAATCTACAAATACAAATTACAACCAAACCTTAGGTTTAGCCAGTTTAATTCGTATTAATACCAATGATCGTGCTGAGTCACTGAGTATCAATGATGGAGATTTGGATGCTCGCGGCATGCGTATCAGTACAGCTGCACGCCCTGAATTGGATGATGGAACAGCAGCGACACCAGCGATGGATCGATCTGCAGCTCCAATCTTTCATGAAACTGAAGGTCTATATTTATATAGCCCAAATATCAATTTAGTTTTAGGAAATATGTATCAGCCCTTTATTGTGGGTTCAGAAGGTCGAAATATTATTTTGGAAGTGACACGTATTCCAAATGTACCTTCTATTTACAGTAAAATTTATACTTACTATACGGATATCGCTGGTAATACCACAGGTACATCGGGTTTAACTGCTGCAGACTTTAAAGGTTCAACCTGTAATGTCTATAGTTGTGGCACGGAGTTAAAAGCAAACTCTTCAGATGCGACAGCACTATATCAAGGACGTAATGCAACACACAGTAGCATTGCGATCGGTACAGTAGAGCGCTTGCCTGGTAATCTGTTGAATGCAAAAAGTACGGATACTGCGACAGGTGTGGTGTTTAAAGGTGTCAATGGACAAAGCACGAATTTAGGATCTGTTGCCATAGATGGCGTATTGATTCAGCACTTAAAAATAAGAACAACAGGGCTGTAGGAGAAATCACATGTATAAAATTTTATGCGCTGTTGTTTGTGCTGCACTGACACAAACTCATGCAGGTTTAGTGTCTATGGATAATAGGGAACTTACCGCTGCAACCGGTCAAGGCGGTGCAGATCTCAGTTGGACGCTTTCATTAAACCATCAATACGCCAATGATATGTCGAAAAACAACATTTCTATCATGGATGCGAATGGTAAAACTACTCAGGCTTTTTATGGATATCAATGTTCATCCAATGAGTTTTGTCGCTTAGCTCTTGCACCCAATAATCATGTGGATGCAAATGGTAATAAGAAATGGTTGGTGTTTAAACAGTTTCAAGGAACGTTACAGATCGATCAATTTTCACTAGATGGTGTGACGATTATCAATCGTGAAGGTAATCCACAAACGGCTATGCAGTTGACATTTTATGATGATAAGCCATTAAAAATTAGGAATTTAGGCTTTGCTACGTTGGCGGTGGAAACAGGTACGACAGGTAAGGAAGGTTATGAGAATACCAGTACTTATACGACCTATACCGAAAAGAAAGCTGATGGAACAACTTCAACTTTAGCTGTGCCTGATTTTGATCGTGGTTCAGAACAAGGATTTATGGGTGTTAATGTGCACGGCAACATGCACATGAGTGGAAAGTTAAACATCTTCAGTTTTAACTGCACTGGAAATGGTGCAGGTCGCTGTTAATCAGCTGTGACTGAATATAAGGATATAGTGATGAAAAAAATAACAACTTTAACGGCACTCGCAACCAGTATTTTACTTGCTCAACATGCATATGCTTTTGAAGCGATGACCGATGAAAGCTTGGGTGCAGTTACTGGCCAAGATGGTATTTCGATTACCTATGAAGTTTCTAGAGTCAAAGTTGATCAGTTAAATTGGGTTGACCCAACTGACCAAAATAAGATGAAAATGGGTTTGCACAATGTACAAATAGATGGTGTTGGGCAAAGCACCATTACATCAAAATTAGATTTTGATGTTGGGACTACGGATGCTGGTGTAGGCATGCGTATAGCTGCAAGTGTCAGTCCATTTACGGCTGTTGCACAAAATATTATGCTGCTGTGTCAAGGAACAACGTGCCAAACGCCTACGCAAAATTTAGGTTCACTTACGATTGCAACATCTTCACCTTTAAAAGTATTACTTGAAACCAGCAATGGTCTATTTAACCGTAATGATACGGCGTATATGGAATTTCAATTGCAAAATGCCAGTATTAGTCATGGTATGAATGGACATAGCGTAACCTTAAAGGACTTTAACTTTAACTTTGCTGGTTCAGGTTATATGTATGTTGCAGCTGATGAAGGCATTGTTCTCACCACAAAATCCACAGGGAGCAAAGATCATACGGTCAATTTGGGGCGGGTCAAGGACACATCAGATGTGCATAGCTCACGTAGCGATGCCACAAACCCCGGCGTTAATATCGATCTACGTTACGGTACCGATGGTGGTGCACAGCGGAATTTAATTCGTATGGGAGCATCGGGTGCTGTCACCAATGCACGAGTGGCCTTAAATGCCAATCAAGACGGAATTAAAGATTTTGGTCTAGCAACGAAAGCTTCAGGATATGAGTCTGTTGGTTCAGGTGGTTTACATTTAGGAGTGCGCGCGGATTTTACTTCAAAGGATGATCCGAGTCTTGTTGCAGGTCAAGCACCGACAACCTTAGAAATTGGCCATACGGGTATTGGTAGTTATGCCATTGAATTTTCTAATTTAACGTCTTTAGTTGCTGATAAAAATGCCTATATTGATTTTGGCGATATTTATATCAATACCATTCAAGCCAAAAGCCTTGATTTTCTGGTAAATGATAAATTAAAAGCGACATTAGGCTTAACCAATAATGTTTTAACCCAGAATCTGTCAAATCAAACGGCGGGTGGAAATTTTGCACTTGTGGCGATTCGTGGTATGGATTTTCAGTCCATCGCGCGTACCGCACGATTTATTTCTGATAACTCAATTGCTGCAATTGCAAGTAATGACAACAGTTGGGGGATTGGTATCCCGATTTATAATATGAATGCCAATGTTGCATTATCAGAGAAAAAATACAGTTATAAAAATGCGGCTGAAAAATCAGGTATTGGCTATAACCTTGTAATGAGCACAGATGGTTATGGTGTTGATAAAAAAACAGGAACACCAAGTACAACTTCCATTATTTTGATTGATGGTAAAAAAGGTATTAATGGTCAAGAAGTCAATTATTATGCAGGCTTACGAAACATCAATGCCCTTATTCAATCTGATGGTGTGATTGGTTATGAAAATGATGGCATCTATGTACGTGCAGATAATTTATTGATTGCAGCTAATGCCGAGTTAGCGATTGGTCAACTTCCGGGTTCAACCTATAACTGTGCGACTACAGCTTCTGCCAAATGTGGGACTACAGTACCTTTAGATAATTTCTCTAAACGTGATGATGTGTTGACGAATATTGCGTTTAAACTTGATGGTAAAGGTGAGCTATTTATAGTACCGGGCCTAAATGACAGTGCAGAAAATAATTATTTATCTTTTCGTGGAAGCTTTGAATTTAAAGCATTAACAGATGCTGAAAAGAAAGATCAAAAAGTTATGGGAAGCTATTTAAGTTTGATGAATGAAGATGTAAATGCCAGCGGTGTCGTTTCAGCTTCAAGTATCAATATTAATAAAATGCAGGGCGATCTAGGTTTTGATGCTCGAATTAAAATGAAACAAGATTCGGTAGAGTTTGATAATCAGGTGAAATTCAATCCAACCAATAATATGTCTAAAGCGTTTCGTGCAGAAGTATCGATGTTAACAAATGGCAATATGCAAAAGATGGCGGATATAGCCCTAACCGGTGGAACAATGCGAAGCACCATGGGGATTACTCCACGCTAATAATATTAAATCAATAACAAATAAATAAAATAACGAACAGGGAATTTGTTATGAAAAAGAAGTTAATCAGAGGTTTGATCTTCTCGACATTTGCGATGAGTAGCTTATCTCATGCAATGATGGCTTTAGATGATGAAAGCTTATCAAAAGTTGATGGTCAAGCATTACTCTCCATGGAATATACGCAGGGGTATAATTCTGTGGATGAGAGTGGACAAGCCGTAGACCAATCCAATGTCGGCTTTTATAAGCTTGGTTTAGAAGCTGAAATGGAGCTCAATGCCAATATTAAAAAGCTGCAATTGGGGTGTGGTGGTGCAAATGGCTCAGGTGCTTGTGATATTGATATCGATCATATTTCATTGAGTGGATTGCCTGTAAATAGCAATTATACGTCTGATGAACGTGCGGCAACTTCTGCTTTGTTGACCAATCCTTTTATCGAAATTGCAATTAAAGATCCCAAATCAGCTGCAACTCGTGAAGTGATGGGCTTTCGTCTGAGCGCTGAAAAAATTTCTGGGTTAATGACATTAGGTACAGAAAATAGTAATACACCCAATGGTATCAACACCTTTAGTGGGTATATGAAAACCAAAGCGTCTGCGGGTGTTGCAACAACTGCCGAGCGTGTGATGGACTATGCTTCTACGCAGCAATACATTGAAGGGGCTGTTAAGGGGACATTATTTGGTGCTGAAGTTGATCTACCGCTTCACTACAAATCAGATAATTATTCCTTTAATTTAAAATCAACCACAGCACCTTTTACAATTCCAGCCACTGTCGTGAGCGGGAATAGAATTAAGGATAATATTGCGGTATTAAAAGGCACAGGTACAGTTGATCGTCTAGATTTTAGTGGTCCATTAGAAGCTCAGATCTCTCTACTTGGGTTAAATATTAATTTGAATAAAGACGTAACAGGCTATCTTACTGGACTACAAACCGATATTACGGTAAATCAAAGTTTAGGTTTGATCCATGCACTTTATCTAAATAACCCTGCTTCGTTATCCTTACAAGCTCAAAAAATACTCTGGCCTGGTGCTGCAGTTGCAGCAGAAAGAGGTTGGTGGTTGGCGATGGAAGATGAGGTCGATTTGGGGAGTATTACACCTTCAGATAAAGTGGCGATTACGGATGAAGTGTTGAAACAAACGATCGCTGGAATTAACCATGACTTAAGTACCAATGTTCGTAATTGTGGAGATTTAATCTTTGGTTGTGTTGCAGGTTCGGCTTTAGATGTTAAAGAAATTAAAAACCCGTCATTAATTGATTTCCCATTAAACAATTTAAAACTTTCTGGACAGGAGTTTCGTTCTAACTGCTTCGGCGGGCTGAAATTCTGTTAAGGCTTAAAGTATTTAATATAAAAAAAATCCCGCACTTAGCGGGATTTTTTTATATTTAGCGCAAATTATTTTGCAATTTTCGCTAAAAGGTCTTCTTTACTGAGGTTGCTTGATTCTTCATCACGGCGACCTTTGTACTCAAATGTACCAGCATCCAAACCTTTCTCACCAATAACGATACGGTGTGGAATACCTGTTAACTCGATATCAGAGAATTTAACACCAGGACGTTCATTACGATCATCTAGAAGAACATCATAACCAGCAGCAGTTAATTCTGCATACAGTGCTTCAGCTGCTTCTAACGTGCGCGGTGATTTATGCGCATTCATTGGCACAATAGCAACTTCGAAAGGAGCAATTGCAGACGGCCAAATAATCCCTTTGTCATCGAAGTTTTGTTCAATTGCAGAAGCAACAACACGGGTTACACCAATACCATAGCAACCCATAGTCACAACGAGAGGTTTGCCGTCTTCACCTAAGACTTTACAGCCAAGTGCTTCAGAGTATTTTTGACCCAACTGGAAGATATGACCAACTTCGATACCACGTTTAATCAAGATTGTACCTTGACCGTCTGGAGAAGGGTCACCTTCAACAACATTACGAAGGTCATAAACTTCGGTGTATTGTGCATCACGTTCCCAGTTTACACCTACAGCATGTTTATCGACTTGGTTTGCACCAGCAACAAAGTCTGAAAGTACAGACGCTGCACGGTCAACAATAACTGTAATGCCTTTTTCGGTTAAGCCTTGAGGGCCACAGAAACCAGCCGTTAAACCTAAGTCAGCCAATTGTGCTTCAGTTGCAAAGGCCAATGGAGCAGCAATTAATGGGTGTTTTTCAGCTTTAATTTCATTCAGTTCATGGTCGCCACGTAGGAATAAGGCAACCACTGGCGCAGCTTTACCTTCTTCAGCAACACCTTGAACCAACAATGCTTTTACAGATTGAGCAGGTTTTGATTTAAGGAATTCAGAAACATCAGCTATGGTTTTTTGATTTGGTGTATCAATAATTTCAAGTGCTTTAGTCGGAGCAGCACGTTCACCAACTAGTACGGCTTCAGCCATTTCTACGTTAGCAGCATAATCTGACTCTGTAGAGAATGCGATGTCATCTTCACCGCTAGAAGCAAGTACGTGGAATTCATGAGAACCCGAACCACCAATTGAACCTGTATCCGCTTGAACTGGACGGAAATTTAAACCTAAACGCGTGAAAATCTTGCAGTAAGCTGCATACATGTTGTCATAGGTTTCTTGTAAAGAGGCTTGGTCAACATGGAAAGAATAGGCATCTTTCATGATGAATTCACGTGAACGCATCACACCGAAACGAGGGCGGATTTCGTCACGGAATTTGGTTTGTACTTGGTAGAAGTTTGCAGGCAATTGCTTATAGCTTTTCAACTCATTGCGAGCAAGATCTGTAATCACTTCTTCATGTGTAGGGCCAAGTACAAAGTCATTGTTATGACGGTCTTTAAAACGTAAAAGTTCTGGACCATATTGTACGAAACGACCTGATTCTTCCCATAAAGATGCAGGTTGAGTGACAGGCATCAGGACTTGAAGTGAACCAGCACGATCCATCTCTTCGCGGATAATCGCTTCAACTTTATTTAATACGCGAACGCCCATCGGCAGCCAAGTGTATAAACCTGAAGCCAATTTACGAATCATCCCGGCACGAAGCATAAGCTGATGTGAAATAACTTCAGCATCGTTTGGGGTTTCTCTTAACGTTGCAAATAAAAAGCGACTCGCGCGCATGGAAACTGTCCTAAAAAATTAAGCGTTAAAGTGGAGAGTATACAATAAAAAATGAGGTGAACATTTTCCAAAGTCACCTCATTTTAGATTTTGTCATTATGACATGATTTTTTTGGCCTGACGTGCAAGGAAGTTTCGGAAATCATCCAAATAGGTAAAAATCACTGGAACAACCACGAGTGTCAGTAAGGTAGAGGTAATCACACCACCAATCACGGCATGTGCCATTGGCGCGCTTTGTTCACCGCCTTCACCCAGACCAAGTGCAAGCGGAACCATACCCATCACCATTGCGCTGGTGGTCATTAAAATGGGGCGTAAACGGGTTTTACCTGCTTCAATAATCGCTTCATAACGATTTACCCCATGATCCATGGCTTTTTTAATAAAGTCGATGAGTAGAATTGCGTTCTTTGTCACCAAGCCCATGAGCATAATAATCCCGATAATGGAAAAGAGGTTCATGGTTGAATTAAATAAGAATAGGGCTAAGAACACCCCAATCAATGATAAGGGCAATGACGCCATAATGGCTGCAGGGTGAATGAAGCTATTAAATTGTGAACCCAAAACAATATAAATAAACACAATAGAGAGCGTAATCGCTGTCATTGCATAACCCGCTGATTCAGCCATATCTTTATTGGCACCTTGCGTGACAAAACTATAACCCGGTGGCAAGTCGAAATTTTTCTCAATCTCATTGATTTCGGCTCCAATATCACCCGCGGGACGACCTGCCGTGTTGGCTTCAACCATCACTTCACGTGCCAGATCACGACGGTTAATTTGTGAAGCACCGAGTGTTTCTTCAAAGCTAGCCACACTTGCCAATGGAACCAAGATAGGTAAGCCTGTGGCATCGGTTTTTTGCGATGTGATGTACATGCTTTGAATGTCTGTTGGTAGTCGACGCTGATCTTCAGTGAGACGTAAATTTACATCATAGGTTTCGCCTTTATCATCCTTCCACGTTGTTACATTATCCCCCGCAAGAAGAGGGCGTAACACATTGGCGATCTGATTGACGGATAAACCTAAATCACTGGCTAAAACGCGATTGATATGTACACCTAGCGTCGGTTTAGGTTCTTTAAGCGAGCTTTCTAAGTCGACAATACCTTCGACTTTGGCAACTTCAACCAAGAATCGATCTGAAATGCGTTGTAACTCATCTAAGTCAGGGCCTTTAATCGAGATCATGACCGGCTTTTGACCGCCCGAAACTGTTTCATCAGCTGAGGCAATCGAGGTAATAGTAATTCCTGCCACATGTTTTAAACGGGTACGGAATTCATTGTTGAGATCCGTTAAGGTTTGACTACGCTCTGTACGTGGTGAAACGGTGACACGAATGCTGGCATGGTTTTTACCGCGATCAGTGGCACTATTAATGGCACCATAAGTGGCTTTGACTTCTGGATGCTGGCGAATGATACGATCGACTTGCTTAAGCTTCGCCTGTGAATATTCAAGGGTTGCATCAACGGGTGTTTCAAATTTGATCCGAATTTCACCTTTGTCTGGTACCGGTACAAATTCGGTTCCGATCAGTTTGGATAAACCCAATGCACCAAATAATGATGCGACGGCGATTAAAAGGGTGATGAGACGGAACTTTAAAGCAAGCTTGAGTAATTTTTCATAATGATGGCTTAAGTTATCGAGCTTGCCCGAAATCCAGTTAAAAAAGCGTTTGATTTTGCCGGGCTTTTTATTTGGATCGTGGCGTTCTGCCCAGTGAGCAGACAACATCGGGTCAAGGGTGAAACTCACAAACATCGAAATCAGTACAGCGGTACTAACGGTTACACCGAATTGATAGAAGAAACGCCCAATAATACCGCCCATAAATGCCACAGGTAAAAATACCGCGACAATGGTCAAGGTCGTGGCCAATACAGCTAAACCAATTTCTTTCGTGCCGTCGAGTGCGGCGGTGACATGGTCTTTGCCCATATCGGCATGGCGGACAATATTTTCACGAACCACAATGGCATCATCAATGAGTAGACCGATACTCAGCGAGAGAGCCAGTAG
Organism: Acinetobacter sp. YH12052; assembly: GCF_013419835.1. Classification (NCBI taxonomy): domain Bacteria; kingdom Pseudomonadati; phylum Pseudomonadota; class Gammaproteobacteria; order Moraxellales; family Moraxellaceae; genus Acinetobacter; species Acinetobacter sp. YH12052. The sequence goes on along the minus strand of NZ_VOZI01000003.1, from coordinate 156,286 downwards.
GGTCATCATGTTGATGGTAAAACCAAAAATCCAAACAAAGGTGAGGGTGCCCAGTAGCGAAATCGGTAGGGTTAAACCTGTAATAGCTGTCGAACGAAATGAACCGAGAAATAGCAAAACAATGAAGACTGCAAGTACAGCACCTTCAATAATGGTACGTGCCACATCTTTAATGCTGCCACGAATACCTTTAGATGAATCAACCACAATTTCTGCCGTCGTGCCTTGTGGTAATTGCTGTTGAATTTTACTTAAAGTTTTACGGGTATTATCAACCACCTCAATCACATTAGAGTCCGAACTTCGCAGAATGTCGACAGCAACGGCTGTTTTACCATTCAGATAGGCACTCGACTCCATTTCGGCTTGGCTATCTTCTATCTCGGCAATTTGTTTGAGATAAATCGGCGCGCCATTTTTATTGGCAACCACTAAATCTCCAAAAGAATTTGGGTGAATAACCCGAGATTTAATTTCGACCACCAATTCTGAGTTCTTTTGTTTTAAGGTTCCTCCCGGAACTTCAATATTTTCAGATTTTAGGGTGTTTATAACTTGATCGATCCCAATCCCGAAACTTTGTAATTTTTGCGGATTTACTTGTATTCGAATTTGTCGCTGCGCATCGCCCAATAAATTGACCGTACCTACACCGGGAACTGTTCTGAGCTGTGGCACAATCCGTTGATTGAGATAGGAACTCAAATCACGTAAAGACATGTCCTTTGATTCAAAAACAATCGACATAATCGCACTGGCAGTAGGGTCGTAGCGTTCTACAATGGGGTCATCAATTTCATCACGAAATTGTGCGGTTACCGGTGCAATTTTATCTCGAATATCCTGTGCAGCTACAGAGGATGAGACGTCTAGATTAAATTCGACAATGACCGTGGATAAACCTTCACTGGATTGAGAAATGACTTGCTTGAGGCCTGAAATGGTATTGATCTGATCTTCAAGTTTCTTGGTGATTTCAGATTCGACAGACTCAGGAGAAGCACCCGGATAGTTGGTGTAGACAACAACAAAAGGGAAGTCGACATCAGGAAACTCTTCAACACCCATACGTTGCCAAGATGCGAGTCCTAGTACCATCAGACAGAACATCATCATGATGGTGAAAACAGGATATTTCACACTAATTCGGGTTAACCACATAACAACTGTCCTGCCTTATTCTTTTAATTTTGGCTGATACTTACATCTTGTTTGATATCTGAATCATTAAATTTAATTCGGCTGATCAGATCACTATTTTGTAAGCCCTGAACAATCGCGGTGTTATTGCTATAACTCTGATTCAAAATTTGTACAGGTACTTTGGCAATTTTATTTTGACGTATGACCCAGACATAAGGTTGGTCTTTTAAACTTTGAATGGTGTCGAGTGGAATTTTTTGGCCTGAAATGTTATCTGTACCTAAGATATGACCTTCGACAAAAGCACCAATACTTAATGATGTAATGGTTTCATTTGGGGCTGCAAAAAATTCAATTTGACGACTGGCTTGATCGGCAATCGGTGAAATTCGGCTGATTTGTGCTGTGAGTAAATTGCTATTGCCTTGGATGTTATATTCAATCTTTTGTCCAATTTTCAGCGCTGCCTGCTGATCACTTGGTAATTTGGCTTGAATTTCTAATTGGTCTGGATTGACGATTTCAAAAAGGGTTTGTCCGGCAGCAACCGTTTGTCCCGGTTCAACATCACGTTTGGTAATCACGCCTTGGATAGGACTATAAATGGTGCCGTCTTGATTGGCTTTACGTGCAATATCGACATTGGCTTGTTGGGCACGAACATTTTCCATTTGAGCTTGGTAATCGACACGACTTTGTTCAAACTCTACTTTGGAAATAAAGCCTTGATTCAGCAAACGCTGTTTGCGCTCCATCATTAGTTTGGCTTGATTGGCTTGAGCTTGCGTGGATGCGAGGTTCGCTTGAGATTGAGCAAGACGTGCTGCGTTGTCTTGATTATTTAAATGCACCAACACTTGGCCTTTGCTGACACGTTGTCCGACCTCTGCATTCACATTGGTTGCAGTCGCAGTGACTTGGGCTTGAATACTGCTCTGATTGACTGCCCGAATGGTGCCTGTAAAGGCTGTTTTTGAAATGGCGTTGCCTTGTTCGATCGTCACCAGATCTTGTTGAATCAATTCAATCTTATTTTCTGGTTTTACACTTTGCTGCGGATCTTCTTTTTGACATGCAGCCAAAGTCAGGCTTATGCAAAGCAGGCTAAGCTTTAAAAAAGGGGATGATTGCTGTGCAGATTGCATAATGGTCCTTATATCAGCGGTCTACAAAAGCAATTGAATAACAAGTTTATTCCATCGCTTTTAAACGCGTAATAATTCTGTCGTATTCAGCTTCTGTATTTCGATAGCGAGTTTGTAACGATTGAATGTATTCTTTTTTCGCTACCATATTTTTTTGATTATTATCCAACATTGTTTTTAATTTTGCCGGAACGGTTTCACCTTTTCGAAAATGTTCACGTTCTTGGCGAACAAATAATACACGATCATTTTGTAATTGTTTTAATTGTTCTTGTTCAAACACGATCTGTTTACGTATACCAGTCAGTGCATCACGCTTTTTAATGGCCGCAGTTCGGCTATTGGTATAGGCTTTTTTAAGTTTGATATCTGAAGCTTGCTGACGTGCTTGGGCAGCACGCTGAGGAGCTTGTCTAACGTCCGCTTCAGCATTGTAGGGGCGGTTACGTTTAATCACTTGCATATTTTGATCAAGTGCTTCATAACCATAGCGGATGTGATTTGGTGTCACATTGGTACTGATGTTTGCTATGCCTTTACTGTCATAGTAACGATACCAAGTCGCCTTTTGTGGTTGCTGCGTATTGGTTGGTGCAGCAAATAAAAGCGGGGTATAAGCCAGTAAACATGTCGTCAGAATGACTTTTTTTGAGAAATGTTTAAGGCCAATCAAGTGAATTTTTTTTGTAAACGAACTCAACCTTGTACTCCCCAGTTTAAAGTTGACTAAATTACTTATTTTAAAGTAATAATCTTGCTATAATATGCTTAATTAAGACAATTAAATACTATTCCAAGTTAAAAAAAAATCGTTGGTCATCGGAAAGTGTGAAGCAGTTAATAAAAACAAGAAATCTTGTGTGTTTGCGCAGAAAATGTTCATTGAAAACGCAAGTAAAGATATGTTAAAAATGTTCACAACTTGTAAATAATAATGCTGCTAACTTAATTGTTTGTACATCCTCAATGGGTAGGGTCAATAAATGGACGATAAATTCCAAAATCTAAAAGTCATGGTAATTGATGATTCAAAAACCATTCGTCGTACGGCCGAAACGCTGCTTCAGCGTGAAGGATGTGAAGTCGTCACTGCTGTAGATGGTTTTGAAGCACTTTCAAAAATTGCAGATGCGAATCCAGATATCGTATTTGTCGATATTATGATGCCACGTCTTGATGGCTATCAAACTTGTGCCCTGATTAAAAACTCTCAAAATTATCAAAATATTCCTGTGATTATGCTTTCAAGTAAAGACGGTTTATTTGATCAGGCGAAGGGTCGTGTTGTGGGTTCGGATGAATACTTAACGAAGCCATTCAGTAAAGATGAATTGCTGAATGCAATCCGTAATCACGTTACAGCTTAATTAGATTTTTTATTTTTTGGGGAAAAAGCATGGCACGTATCCTAATCGTTGATGATTCACCAACAGAAACATTCCGTTTTAAAGAAATTTTAGGTAAACACGGTTTTGAAGTGATTGAAGCTTCAAATGGGGCAGATGGTGTGACAATGGCTCAAGCTGAGTTACCTGATTTGGTCTTAATGGATGTGGTAATGCCGGGTGTGAATGGATTCCAAGCAACACGTCAAATTGCACGTGGTGCGACCACCAAACATATCCCGATTGTCATTGTAAGTACCAAAGATCAGGCAACTGACCGTGTTTGGGGTAAACGCCAAGGTGCTTCTGATTATCTAACTAAACCTGTAGACGAAAAACAATTAATTGATGTGATTAAGCAACACCTCAATGCAGGATAAAGCTCTATGGCAGCAAATGGATTTATCGAATTACTTCGAATCGCAAAACGAGGAAACAAAAACTACGTTTCCACTGAAAATGAAGTAAACCGATGGTCAGGCATTGCTTTTGAGATGATGGGGCAATATTACGTTGCTCCTTTAGGTGAAGTAGCTGAAGTGATCTACCCACCAAAATATACGCCAGTTCCTAACACCCAACCTTGGGTGATGGGACTAGCCAATATTCGGGGACGCTTACTTTCTTTGTCTGACCTAGCACAATATATAACCGGTCATCGAAGTAGTTTTTCACCGACTCAAAAAGTTTTATGTATTAGTCATAATGACCATTATGTCGGTTTGGTAGTCGATCAAGTTTTGGGTATTCAACACTTTAATAAGAAAAGTTATTTTTCTAAACATAATGAGTTGGATCGAAATTTACAGGAATATTGTCAGGGGTATTTCCACCAGCATAACCAGCAGTGGAATGTATTTCTCTTCAGTCGTTTACTGCAAAATCCAAAATACATGAACGCATCTATAAAATTTATAAATTAATTGTCGCGCACGAACGAAAGAAGGCGTAATCGGGGAGAAGCTGAATGGGCTTTAAACTTAAAAAGAAAAATACGGGTGAAAGCACCAGTGGTCGTAAAGGCGGTAATGCTTTTCTGGCAAAACTGCAATCACAGACAGATCAATTATCTCGAGTTTTTGGTGATAGTGAAAAATCCAAACCATTTATTTATGGTGCGATTGGTTCATTAGTACTGGCAACGATCATTTTATTATACCTATTCTATAGCGTTCCTCGCGGTAACCAATTAACGCAAAGTTTGGGTGAACTCCGTCTTCTTTCGCAAACAATTTCGCGTCAAGCAACTGAGGCAACAGCTTCAGGTACTGAAGATGCAATGAAAAAATTAATTGCTTCTCAAGATTCGTTCAAAGAAAACTTAGAAACTGTAAAAGATATTCATGCAAATACCGATGCGCTGAAATCTGTAGATACGCAGTGGGCTGAAGTTTCAAAAAGTATTGACTTGATTACTTCGCAACAAAAAATCATTAACAAGTTATATGACACGAACATCGCGATTGGTGAAACCATTCCGGGGATTCAGGCTGAATATAACTTGATGGTCGACCAAATGGCACGTCAAGACATGCCTTCGAACCAGGTGGTAATTGCGAAAAACCAAGTATTCATTGCGGAACGTATTTTACGTTCGATCAGTTCGGTGCTTTCAGGTTCTGATAGCTCACGTGAGTCTGCAGATGACTTTAGTGCTGATACTGAAACCTTTGGTTTGTACTTAAATGCTCAATTGGATGGTAGTACAGAGCTTGGTGTACAACGTATTGAAAGCCCTGAATTACGTGAGTCACTTGAAGGTATTAAAGCTGAATATGATGACGTATTAAAATCAGCGGCTGCGACAATTTTGAAAAACTCAACGCAAATTGTGAACGTACGTAAAGCATCTTCACAAATTTTTGCAGAGTCAGACAAATTGTTGGGTAACTTAAATCAATTGTCTTCTAGTACTGGTCTGAAAACCATTTTACCTGCGGTACTGTTGATTCTTGCTTTAACTGCCTTCTTGATCTGTGTATTCAAACTTCTTTCTTTACGTGGTCAATCGGATAAATTCCGTGTAACCCGTCTTCAAGAAGAATATGACCGTAACCAGAACGCGATTTTACGTTTACTCGATGAAATTGCCGATCTTGCAGACGGTGACTTGCGTTCGTATGCGACGGTATCTGAAGACTTTACCGGTGCGATTGCCGACTCGATTAACTTCGCAATCGACCAATTACGTGACCTTGTATCGCGTATTACAGAAACTTCTCAAGAAGTTGCACAATATACGGCGAATACGCAGGGTATTACCAACCAGCTTGCAGAAGCATCTGAGCATCAGGCGCAAGAGATTGCTGGTGCATCTGCCGCGATTAACGAAATGGCAATGTCGATTGACCAAGTATCTTCGAACGCTGAAGAATCAGCTGTCGTAGCAGAACGTTCAGTACAAATTGCTGCAAACGGTGCAGATGTTGTAAACCGTTCAATTGAAGGTATGGACACGATTCGTGAGCAGATTCAAGAAACTTCAAAACGTATTAAACGTTTGGGTGAGTCTTCTCAAGAGATTGGTAACATTGTCGCACTGATTAACGATATTGCCGACCAAACGAACATCTTGGCATTAAACGCAGCAATTCAGGCGTCGATGGCGGGTGAAGCAGGTCGTGGTTTCGCCGTGGTAGCGGATGAGGTACAGCGTCTTGCGGAACGTTCAGCGTCTGCAACCAAACAGATTGAAGGCTTGGTAAAAACCATTCAAACGGATACTAACGAAGCCGTAATTTCAATGGAACAAACGACTTCGGAAGTTGTACGTGGTGCGAACTTGTCTAAGGATGCCGGCGTAGCACTGGATGAAATTCAGTCTGTATCGGGTAACTTGGCGAAACTGATTGCAAACATTTCGGATGCTGCAAAACTTCAGTCTGCTTCAGCAGGTCATATTGCGACAACGATGAACGTTGTACAAGAAATTACCTCGCAAACCACCAGTGCAACATTTGATACTGCACGTTCGGTATCTGAATTGGCGAACATGGCTGAATCATTACGTGAATCTGTATCTGACTTTAAACTCCCAGAGTAAGTCAGGCGCAAACCTGCAGTACCTTAGCTACGGTTAGGGTACTGCACCGATTACAGATAACACATCGATAAGGTGAACTTAACGTCACAGTTAAGTCTTAGGTGATGGTTACAATTAAGTTTGAGCAACCTTCTTGGTGGCAAAACATAAGAAGCCTTAGCTATGAAAGAAATATTAAAAAATTTAGTTGAAACAACTACGCTTCCTGAAGATAGTTATCTTGATCAAGATGCAGAAATTTTAGAGATTTTTGTTGAAGAAATAGAAGAAATCTTTGAAGAACTAGCGGGTTTATTTACAACTTGGTTGGAAAATCCACAAGATAAAGACACTTTAACGACGATTCGTCGTCATTTCCATACCCTGAAAGGTTCGGGTCGTATGGTCGGGGCAAAATCGGCGGGTGAATCTGCATGGGCAGTTGAAGATACGCTGAACCGTGTTATTGCGGGTTCGGTACAGTTAACGCCGAACGTTCAAAAGTTTGCACAAACAGTTTTAAATGTTTATCAATATAAGCTCTATCCACGGTTTAAAAATGTTGCCGAATTGGATGTTGACTTACGTCCATTGGTTTTAATGGGGCAACAATTACAACAAAATATCAGCCTTGAGCCTGCACTCGAAGAATTATTAAAACTGGCAGATCAATTAAAATCTGAAGATGATGTCACTGGTTTAGAACTGACTGATGTTGAAGCTACGTCACCTGTAGAAGTGCTTGAAAGCACGATTGATGTGGTCGTTGAATCAGAACCTGTTCTTGAGCAAGTGGATGCAGATGCGTCACTGGTCGAAGAGACAGTGAGCATTTTTATTGAAGAAGCTGAAGAACATCTACAAACGATTGATCAGTTCCTCCAATCTGATGACAGTAAATCACAAGACTATAATGGCTTGATTCGCGCGCTACACACCTTGCGTGGTAGTTCGTCAATGGCGCAAATCGAAGAGATTTTTGAAGCCAGTTCAAAAGTTGAAAACTTATTCAAAACCTTATTACAAGACGAAATCGTATCGAGCTCGAAAGAAACTGCTTTATTGATTCAATATGCTGAATTTGTTCGTGATTATTTACACGTGCTGCGTTCAGGAGATAAGGCAAATCTTGCGTCTATTTATGAAACCTTTAAAGCCGCTTGGGATGATTATGGTTTTGCAAGCCAAGATCAATTGGCGCCTGAAGATAATCCGCAAGGTTTGGTTTCTAAACTAATCGAATTAAATATTGATCAGTTATTAGATGCTGAATTTGAGTTTGATAAACGTGCCCTTGCTGAATTCCCAGACTATATTCAACAGCTCAGTCAGCAAGCTTTAGAGTTGATTGAACATACGGATAATCGTGCGTCTGTTGGAATCCATGATTTCACAACTCAACTGCGTGCAGCGTATCAGTCTTTAATTGAAAAGCCTGAATTACTCCATGCTGATTATGGCTATGAGTTATTTGCGCAAGCACATCAAGAGTTTATTCATTTATTTGACACTTTAGCTGCGGGTCAGCGTGTAGTGTTAAGTGAAGAGGTTCAACGTTTCTTAAATGAGCTAGCTACATTTGTTCAACAAGACATTGAAGCAGTTGCAGCAATGACTACACAAGAAGCCAATATCGTTGCCGAACCTGTTGCCACTGCAGAAGATAAAGCCGCTGTTCCAAATACAACAGCAGTAGACTTTGCACAATTAAGTCAGCGTATCCAACTTGATCATCAACAGATGCAAGCGGCGGATGCGAATAATGACTTTGATGAAGATCTTTTAGGGATCTTTATTGAAGAGGCAGAAGAATTATTGGTGGGGATTGACCAAGACCTCAGTACTTGGACACGTGATCAGACCAATACTTCAGCTTTGAATAATTTAATGCGTTATTTGCATACCCTAAAAGGTGGTGCAAATATGATTGCCGCATCTCATGTGGGTTTAATTTCGCATGAATTAGAATCGATTTATGAGCGCATTATTCGTCAGCAAATTTCGATTACGCCTGCGTTGATTCAGATTATTCGCTTGGTGCAGGATGATATTTCAGATCGTATTCAAACCATTCGTGATCAAGGGATCGACTACCCTGCGAATAATGTCATCGATATTCTCAAGAATATTCAGTCAATTGTGGCAGGAGAGCGTTCAGAACCTGCTGCATTGGCTACAGCTCCTATTTCAACTGAAACTGAACAGGCTACAGTAGAGCCAGATGTGTCGGTGTCAGAGCCGATGAATATTGCTGAAGACACAGCAGACGCAGTGGTTGAAGCTCACACCACTGCTCACACTGAGTCTGCTGTTGAACATCTTGAACATGCGGTTGCTGAACATGTTGAGCATCCAGATGACGATCTACGTTCAGTCATGGAAGAAACCTTCCTTGAAGAGTCTGAGGAAATTCTTGAACAAGCCGTTCAATTATTAAATCAATGGACTGAGCAACGTAGTGACCGTAACGTATTACTTCAATTACAACGTGCTGCCCACAGTATTAAAGGTGGTGCACGTATGGTTGAAAATGAACCTGTTGCCGCAATTGCGTATCAACTAGAGACGACGTTTGAGCATTTCGCGGTTCATCATTTCAACTCAAATGCATATGACGGCTTACTCAAAACGACCTTGGCATGGTTAAAAGAAGCGATCTTTAACCATGACTATAGTAATTTTGACAGTATCAAATTGAGCTTAGAGTCCATTCAATATGTGGATGTTACGGTTCAATTACCAAACCGTGTTGCAGAATTAGAACAAGGTATTGTTAGCAAAGGCTTTGGATTTATTCAAGGTGATGGTGTTGAACCACCATCCATGCTAGGTGAATGGTCTGAAGCCAATTCGTCTGATAATAGTAATGAGATGATTCGTATCTCTGCCGACCTCGTCGAGAAGATGATTGACTTGTCAGGCGAAAACTCGATTAACCGTTCACGTATCGAGATGGACTTAGGTCAGCTAGGTAATACATTGAATGAAATGGAGTTGGCCATCAAGCGACTTGCCGACCAGTTACGTCGAATGGATGGTGAGCTTGAGTCACAAATTATTGCCAAACATGGTTCTGAAAATTCACGCTATGCGGATTTCGACCCATTGGAGATGGACCAATATTCATCGATTAACCAATTGTCAAAATCTCTAGCCGAATCTGCGTCGGATTTGGTTGACTTCAAGAGTACTTTGGCAGAAAAAATCCGTGATGCGGAAGGTCTGTTATTACAACAATCACGTATTCAGTCAGAAATTCAAGAAAGTCTGATGCGTACCCGTTTGGTGCCATTTGATCGTTTGTTACCACGTTTACAACGTATTGTGCGTCAAACCTCTTCGACCTTGAACCGTCCTGCAGAATTGATTGTTCAAAATACAGAAGGTGAATTGGACCGTACGATCTTAGAGCGTTTGGTGACACCATTTGAACATATGCTGCGTAATGCGGTCGACCATGGTTTAGAAGATACTGCTGACCGTTTGGCTTTGAAAAAGCCAGAAGTGGGTAGCATCGTCTTGAACATTAGTCGTCAGGGTACCGATGTGCTGGTGTCTTTCAGTGATGATGGTAAAGGGATTGATGAAGCCAAGATTAAAGACAAAGCCTTAAAACTTGGTTTAATCAAAGCAGATCAGTTCCTCGATAAACAAGAAATCTTGCAATTGATCTTCCATCCAGGTTTCTCAACGGCACAAGCGGTAACGCAAATTTCGGGTCGTGGTGTTGGTCTGGATGTGGTGCAAAGTGAAATTAAAGCCTTGGGTGGTCATGTTTCCGTTGAGTCTGAGTTAGGTAAAGGGACGACCTTTACCATTCGTGTACCAACGACGGTAGCCGTCAGCGATGCCTTGATGGTGAAAGCCGGCGATCAACAATACGCAATTTCGTTAGCGCAAATTGAACGTATTGTCCGTATTGCACCGACGGCACTCGAAACTTACTTCAATAGTAAGGATGACGTGTTTAAAATTGACAACACCAATTACAAACTACGTTATTTATCAGAGTTCGTTGGAAACCAGCCAATTCCACGTTTAAATAATGTTGGTCATTCATTGCCTGTATTGCTAATAAAAGGCAACAGTGGTCAAACCATTGCTTTATTGGTCGATCAGTTGGTGGGTTCACGTTCTCAAATCGTGGTGAAACCAATTGGTCAACAATTTACCAGTGTGGCCGCGATTGCAGGTGCCACGATTCTAGGTGATGGTCATGTATGTTTGATTTTGGATGGGCAAAATATTGCACGTCAAATTCAAACTACGCAGCGTGTTAAACATTCAGCTGAACAGCGTGATTTGGGCCGTCAATCCAATGCACGTCGTTTAGTGATGATTGTCGATGACTCGGTGACAGTACGTAAGGTGACTTCACGCTTACTTGAACGTCAAGGTTATGACATCGTGACCGCGAAAGATGGTGTAGATGCAATTGAGCAGCTTGAAAATGTCCGTCCAGACTTGATGCTACTCGATATTGAAATGCCACGTATGGATGGTTTCGAAGTGACAAACTTAGTCCGTCACCACGACATTCACCGTGACTTGCCAATCATTATGATTACATCGCGTACTGGTGAAAAACATCGTGAGCGTGCATTTAGCTTAGGTGTGACTCACTATATGGGTAAACCATTCCAAGAAGCTGAATTGCTTGCCAATATTGAAGCTTTAATTGCAGAAAAGCAGGGGTAATTTATGAGCCAAAACACTGTTTCTCAGGTTGTCAGCGATAAAATTGATCAGCAGGAACTGCAACATCTCATTACGGTTTCTACCGGTTTTATCGATGCGTATATCATCGATTGTCATGGTAAAGAGCCAATGTTGTTGCCACAAAATATTGTTCTTTCAGCGCTCGATAGTGCAACCAATGTTCCTTTTGTTGAATGGCATGAATTGAAATTGCCTGTTTTCTCAGTCAATGATCCTGCAAAAAATCAGGGCGTGGCTTTGGTGATTGAAGGGGATGATGTTGGACAGCGTTTTGCACTGATGTGTAATGAAATGCCGAAAACCATTCGTCTGCGTATTTCTGAAGTGGTTGATGAAGAAAAAACCGTGAAAGACGCCAATATTTTCCAATATGTACGCATGGCCGATCAGGTATTTCATATTCCAAATTTAGCCAATATTCAAAACAGCATTGGGCTTCAAGCGGCTTAGTATTTGTAAAAAACGAGATATAAAAAAGGAACTCCATTGAGTTCCTTTTTTTGACTATGTGGGGAATATTTAAGCCAACAGGTTTTCTAAAATCTTTTCGTAAATTTCAGAAAGTGGTTCCAACTCTGCCACATTGACGTGTTCATTGATTTGGTGAATCGTGGCATTTAAAACACCCAGTTCAAGCACCTGTGCACCTGTAGGCGCAATGAATCGACCATCAGAAGTACCACCACTGGTCGAAAGTTCAGTTTCTGTCCCAGTAACATCTCGAATGGCATCACGTGCGGCATTCACTAACTCACCGACTGGGGTTAGGAATGGAAGACCAGATAAGGTCCAAGAGATGTCATATTCAACACCATGACGATCTAAAATTTCCAAGGTACGTGCTTTGAGTTCATCTGCCGTTACTTCTGTTGAATAACGGAAATTAAACAGTAAATTCATCGTGCCCGGAACAACGTTGGTTGCACCTGTGCCGGCATTAATATTGGAAATTTGGAACGACGTTGCAGGGAAGTATTCGTTACCATTGTCCCACACGGTATCGCAAAGCTCAGCCAATGCTTTTGAAGCTGTATGGATTGGGTTGATTGCTAGATGTGGGTAAGCAACGTGACCTTGTTTACCTTTAACTGTTAAATTGGCATTTAGCGAACCACGACGACCGTTTTTAACAATATCGCCAAGTGTGTTGGTGCTAGATGGTTCACCCACCAAACACCAAGTCATTTTTTCATTACGCGCTTCTAAAGTTTCAACAACTTTGACTGTACCGTTGATCGAAGGGCCTTCTTCGTCAGAAGTAATGAGAAAGGCAATCGAACCTTTATGATTTGGATGCTTCGCAACAAAACGTTCTGAAGCAACAACCATAGCTGCCAACGCGGTTTTCATATCTGCGCTGCCACGACCATATAGTTTTCCGTCGCGAATTTCAGGAAGAAATGGGTCAGAACCCCATGCATCCAAGTTACCCGTAGGTACCACATCAGTATGACCTGCAAAGCAAAATACTGGTGCTTCAGTCCCTTTACGTGCCCAAAGATTATCTACATCATCAAAACGCATATTTTCAATGTTAAAGCCAATCTTGGCTAAACGATCCGCCATAATGTTCTGGCAGGTATGGTCAATCGGTGTCACCGACGGTTGGCGAAGTAGTTCTAGGCTGAGATCAAGAGTTGCTGTTGAGGTCATGCTAAATACAGAAGTCAAAAATGTCGCAATATAATAGGCGAATCAACAAGCGAAGGGAAATTTAGAGCTAAAAAAACCCTATTAAAAAATAGGGCTCTTTTATAAATTCTTGGGAAAGAAATTAATTGCGGCGAATTTCTTCCGAAGTTTTCTCAGCAGTATTGGTTACCGCATCTCCAGCTTTAGATACGTCTTTACCAACACCTTTTACTGTATTACAACCTGTCAGTACAAAAGCAACCATAAGTGATGCAGCTAAAATTTTTTTCATTGACTGTATTCTCCATTATGAAAGAATAATTTTTAGAGGGATAAATTATTCTGATGTGAGATTTAGATTAAAAAATAGCCGTATCAAACAGTAGGTGGTTTTTACGGTGGTTGAGTAAATAAATGTAAATTTCTACTAAATGGTGGATTGAGTCTTAAATCGTTTGCGGCAAAATCAAGCGTGGCTGTCTATACATATAATAGCTTTCCTCACTGTCTTTTTTATATAAACCATCTGTCCACCAATGTGCGGTTTTACTTGTCGGTTGCTGCTGCACGCAAATCCATTCATGTCGTTGTAGGCGATAATAGCCTTGACTCGTAGATGGAATGACATGTCCCCATTGACCTATTCTACGTGCAGGATTGACCCAGTTTGGTAATGTGCTGGTACGCTGAATAGGTAAATATAATTGACCCTTTAAAACGCAATAGCGCTGTTGAATCTGCTGCCCAAGTGCTTCATCAAATTGGAATTGTTTTTGGGTGAAATGATTGAGCTTTCGAGCCAAAGTATCACTACGATTTAAGCCATACCAATAAGGTAATTGAAAATCACGCTCGGCTAGATAATATTTTAAAGCCACTTCCCAATGTTCAACTTCACCACTTTCGGTATTTTTTAAAACAAAATCGAGTTCACCTACTGTACGAGGGCCGTCAATTTTTTGAATGCTATGTCCGAGTAACTGGTATGGATGGTATGGGTGATCGAGAAGCCAAAACCATATGAACATTTCGAAACGTAAACCAAGGCGAGTACTTTTTAATTTTTGTAAAAACTCTACTAATTCACTTGGGTGTTGTTCGAGTTGTTTTAAACGCGGAAGGTAGGCTTCAAAATGTTTTTGCCAAAGCTCGCTTGGATGAAAATGAAAGGGATAGCGGATTTCGAGTTCATTGGGAATTTGCTGTAGAATATTTGGGCTAGCAATACAGAAAGCTAACTGCCGAACTAAGGGCTGTTTAAATTGCAACCATGGCTCAAAATAAGACGATGTTGTCGGGGCTACAGCCATATTGAAACCTTTTGAATAATGTAGAATAACAACGGATAATTGTTAAAAACATCTTATACTACCTGAATTGAAAGTTCAGGGTAGCGGTATGAAGACGTTGTTTTGGCGAAGCTTAGTGGTTGTCTTTGTCATTTTAGGCTTTATAGGGGCTTTATTGCCGGGAATGCCCACGACAGTCTTCTTAATTTTAGCGGCATGGGCGGCTTCAAAAGGCTGGCCACAAATGGATGCTTGGTTGTTGAATCATCCTAAATACGGCCCAACCCTACGCGCTTGGCGCGAAAATGGCACCGTCCCCCGCAAAGCAAAATGGTTTGCATCGATCATGATGTTTGTGAGTGGCCTGATTATGCTTTTTACATCAGCACCGATTGCCGTCAATATATTCACTGACTTAACCATGTTGATCGTTGGTATTTGGTTATGGACACGACCAGAGCCAAATAAGATTAGGACTATTGAACAATCGAAGCAGACACAACCAGTAGATAAAGATAAGCAGAAAGAGCAAGAGCATGTCTGAATATACCCAAGATCAAGCTGATATCCTGATTAACTTGAAAGATCAAACCTTAACTTTGCCGAAGCTGAATAAGTTTTACCTCATTTCATCGGGTAAAAATGGCATTGGTGAACAGGAAAATAGTGGTAAGACTCCACGAGGCTGGCATCAAGTGGCTGAAAAGTTTGGTGGACAACAACCTCAAAATGCAGTTTTTAAAGCACGGCAGTGGACCGGAGAGGTTTACGACGAGCAACTTGCCGCATCACATCCTGATCGGGATTGGATATTATCTCGAATATTATGGCTCAGTGGTTTGGAACCGGGCTTTAATGCAGGTGAGGGCTGTGATACTTATCAACGCTATATTTATATCCATGGCACACCAGATCGCGAGCCTATGGGTATACCGATGTCACATGGTTGTATTCGCATGCGAAACAGCGATGTTGTAGAACTTTATCAATTGATTCCATTAAATGCGCTGGTTTACATCACTGAACATTGAACACGTCGTTAAAATTACAAGCCATGAAAACCGAAGTTCATGGCATCAAAACAAAGATTTGAAAAATTAAAGTGAGTTTGAAAGGCGTTTTTTTGTCAGGACTTTTGTCAGGACTAATGCTCGCAAACTAACAGAAAATCGTGTTTGAATGTATTTTGTACACTAGGTTGTTTTAGAATGCCGTGAGTGTGGTGAATTAATCGTCGGTTCGCTGAATGATTAGTTATGAGTCCATCTGAAAAACTGTTTTTTATGTGAATGATGCAGAATATAAGTCCTATTTTTAGTAATAAATTTACAGGTTTATAGCTAAAAAATGTTCAAAAATACTGATTTTTCCGCAATATAACTTATTTTTTAATCACTCAAACAGAAAAAGTGGAAAAGAGTTAGAAAAGCGTTTGACAGACCGTGAGGATTCTCTATAATGCACCTCATCAAACGATGAACATGTTTTGAAAAGGGCGCTTAGCTCAGTTGGTAGAGCGTCTGCCTTACAAGCAGAATGTCGGCGGTTCGATCCCGTCAGCGCCCACCAAACATTTTCAGCGTTAAGATATTTAGAGTGCAGCGGTAGTTCAGTTGGTTAGAATACCGGCCTGTCACGCCGGGGGTCGCGGGTTCGAGTCCCGTCCGCTGCGCCACTTTAAATCTTAATTCGTTTGAACCACAATAGCGACATTGTGTAAGTGCAGCGGTAGTTCAGTTGGTTAGAATACCGGCCTGTCACGCCGGGGGTCGCGGGTTCGAGTCCCGTCCGCTGCGCCATTTACATGATAGATCTTTTGAGGGCGCTTAGCTCAGTTGGTAGAGCGTCTGCCTTACAAGCAGAATGTCGGCGGTTCGATCCCGTCAGCGCCCACCATATCTTTTAAGATATAGGTTGTGTTTCGAAAGAAACTACGTGATGCAGCGGTAGTTCAGTTGGTTAGAATACCGGCCTGTCACGCCGGGGGTCGCGGGTTCGAGTCCCGTCCGCTGCGCCATTTATCTTAAAAATCTCTGTTCAAGAGAATGCCTTTAGAAAAATCTTCGATTTTTCTCTTGCGCTCAGACAAAGCTTCGCTTTGTTACTCTTCGCTCAGGGCGCTTAGCTCAGTTGGTAGAGCGTCTGCCTTACAAGCAGAATGTCGGCGGTTCGATCCCGTCAGCGCCCACCATATTCTTCTATAGAAACTTCTTTCCCCAAAAGCTTGCCTAAATTTTCTGATTTACATAGAATCCG
The DNA here is from genome assembly GCF_013419835.1 of Acinetobacter sp. YH12052. Taxonomy (NCBI): domain Bacteria; kingdom Pseudomonadati; phylum Pseudomonadota; class Gammaproteobacteria; order Moraxellales; family Moraxellaceae; genus Acinetobacter; species Acinetobacter sp. YH12052. The sequence continues at coordinate 139,695 of NZ_VOZI01000003.1, read as the reverse complement.
CTCTATAATAATTTTAATATTGTATGTGATCTATGAGAAATCCATATCAGCGCAAGGCAGCGTCTAAAACTCAAACTACAAATTACAATCCTCAAGAAACCTATAAACAATTTATTGAAAATATGGTCGCTCAAGGTGGCGTGATTGCGTTATATCAAGATGGTTGGGCACTTTGTGCGACACCTACAGGTCAGCGTTCCTTCGCCATTTGGCAAAATCGTGGTTTGGCACGTTTATTAATTAAAGACAATTGGTCCAATTATGAAATTCAGGAAATTTCATTAAAAGACTTTATCGAAAAAGTCATTCCGTTTTTACGCAGCGAGAGCACTACGGTATCTTTAGATTTGACCCCGGAAGGGCAAAATATTTTGGTTGCGCCTGAAAAGATGCTGTTAGATATTAAAAATTATTTATATCAAGTCTATCAACAGCGCCCAGAAATCTTTGAAAACCTTAAAATTCCTTTGCCACGTAGCATTCGTTTAAATTAATTGTTTATTTACAGCATAAAAAAGCCCTTGTTTACTGATCAAACAAGGGCTTTTTTTAATATTCGTTAAGTACAAAACCGCTCAAAAAAGCAAAATATTCACGTAGCCAAGAGTTGTAGCGGATGTACAGCGGTGTAGGCGCTGCAATGGTATACACCTGTGTATAGCCTAACTTTCGTGCAATTGCTTTTGCACGTGGAAGGTGAAAGTCACTACTGGCAATTGCTATGGGTGTATCAAGCGAAATTTGATGTTGTTTTAAAATCATTTTACTGTTGATCAGGTTGAGTTCTGTACTAGTACTTTTACTTTCTTCATATATGCCTGCCGCTGAAATGTCATAGTGTTGAAGTAAATAGCGTTTCATGACGGAAGATTCGGTCATTTTTTCATTAAAGCCTAAACCACCCGTCATGATCATAATAGTATTGGGCTGTTTCAAGGCATACGGTGCTGCGGCATCGAGACGCGCCTTTAAGGTCGGAGAAGGTTGACCATTTTCAATACCACTGCCCAAAACGATGATGGCTTGGGCGGAAGTAAATGGCTTGGATTGCTGGCTATTGAAGTGTAAATACGCAAAAAACAGTAAAAGGCTCAATAGCCAAAACCAAAACAACCACCATGCCGCACGCCAGGGCCTTTTGAGTTTGGGGTATTGATCTAAAATATTTTGAATTTGCGTTGCAAATAGTCCTGATAAAAGAAAAATACACCCAATGACTAAGGGTAAAAGGATGCCTAAATGAATTTTATCTAATGTAAGCAACCAAATGGCATCTACACAGAGCAGCAAGCCTACACAAAGCAGTAGTATTCTTTTCATTCAAAAAATTAAAGCAGTATCCGTATTTGGCCTAAGTATAGCGTGAAAAAAACCAGACACGAGGTCTGGTTTTTAGTTGGGACTATTTATGAGTAAACATCTTATTAGTAAACATCACGACGGTAACGCCCAGCTTGACGCAGTTCAGCAACAACATCTTCACCTAGTATATCAATCAATGCGTGGTCAACGTCCGTTGCCATACCATTGATACTACCACAGACGTAAATCACGGCACCTTGTTCTACCCATGATTTTAATAAGGCCGCTTGATCACGTAGCTCATGATGCACATAGCGTTTCTCCGTTTGATCACGAGAGAAGGTGAGGTCTATGCGTTGAACTAAACCGGTGTTTTGCCATGCTTCAATGACGTCTTGATAAAAGAAATCATGTGCGCGTTGGCGCTCACCAAAAATCAGCCAGTTTTGCGTATAGTCTTGACGAACTCGTGTATGTAACAGGCTGAGTAAACCAGCAATACCTGTACCGTTACCAATACAAATCACAGGACGATTATCTGCAATCAGGTGGAATGATTCATTGGTGCGAATACGCAGTTGTAGTGTGCTATTGATCGCAGCATGTTGTGTTAACCACCCTGAGCCTAAGCCGAGCTCACCATCCGCATTGGATTGCTGACGCACCACTAAGCGTAATACTTGCTGACTTGGAATACTGGCAATCGAGTATTCACGAGTTGGAAGCGGTGGAAGCTGTTCAAGCAAATGATCAAGGTTGGCAAATGGTTCAACATCCGTATTTAGGTTACGATCCCATAATGCATCTTCAATACGTTGCTGAGTAGAATCAACCACTTGCTGACTTTGTATTTGGTACTTTTGCATGAAGTTTGCAATACGTTCAGCACTATTACCTGGTTGAATCTCTGCAATATCACCCGCTTGCCAATTGGCTTCATGTTGCGGTTTTAACTCAATATTAAATGCAGGTGCACCTAAACTGTTCGGGTTGAGTAAATCACGTTTGGTCAATGTCCATGCATCAAAAGTTTTTTCAATTTGCATGTGCTGAAGTTCAAGTTTAGTCGCTTTGGCTAAAGCGCTATTCCATGCTTGAATGGCTTGGGTGTCGCCATTATTGACTTCAATCGTGTTAAACAGGGGCTTCGCAGCATTACTCTGCATCCAACGATGAATCGCATGACCAAAGCTACAGAAAGTATCCGGATATTCTTCTGAACCTAAAGCTAATACGGCAAACTGAACATGACTCAAATCGAGGCCTTGTGCCATCAGTTTACGTTCAAAGCTTGAAGCAAGGTCAGGTGCTTCCCCAGTGCCATAGGTACTTGCAACAAATAAAACCTGAGCGGCTTGCGTTAAGTCATCTGCTGAAAGTTGCTGAACAGCTTTCACTGTGACAGGCTGACGAGCCTCTTGTAAGCTTGTTGCTGTACGCCATGCCAATTGTTCAGACTGACCTGTTTGTGATGCATAGCAAATTAACCAAGGCTGTGCATTTGGGTCGATGGTAACTGGTGCTAAGCTTTGACGGGCTTGCTGTGTCAGTTTTTTCTGTTTACGACGTTTGAGATAGAGCATCCATCCTGTGACAAAGAACAGCGGCATCATGAGGGATGCAATAACCACAAAGAACTGATAAATCGGTCCGAAGAAACTACCACGATGCACAGGTAACATGCTGGTCATGATTTTTTCATTTAGCTTTTTATCTTCGTATAACTCGATATCGGTAAGAGCATCCGTTTTGTAGTTATAAGTCGCTTTGTTGCGCGCACGCTCATGTTGAGGGACGGCATCCACAAAGTTAATTTCTAATTCACCATTGGCTTTTTTCGGAATATTAAAAGTGACACTTGAGTATTCACGACCAATATTTTGATTAAAGCCATTCCAACTTTGCGTAAGGGCAATATTCACTTGTTCTGGTTTTAGACCACGTTTTTCTCCGCGACCTTCAGCACCATGTTTATTTTCTTGAGCGCCGTGTTCAGAGGGACTCGACGTTGCAGGATTTCTTTCAGAACGTGCTTGGTGTTCGCCATGAGTTTGTTTTGCCTCAGTGGCTTGTTTTTCACCACCTTGCTTTGCACCCGCTTGTTCAGCAGGTTGTCCATTCGGTTTTGGACGTTCTTGTAACTGGGGCTGTGGACGTTCAACGCCCATGACTTTAAACATGCCATTACGCCACCAATCATAAGACCAGTACAGACCTGTACATGCCAAAATGAGATAAAAAACAATCACCCATGTGCCGACGACTGCATGTAAATCCCATAGGAAATTACGTCCTTTGAGTTTCGGTTTTACTGCAAGCCATTGTTTTACAGAATGTCTTTTTGGCCAACGCAGATACAAACCACTCAATACAAAATAAATCAGCATCAGTGTACATGCGCCGGTAATTTGTTTACCTACAGGGCCAACAGTTAAATTACGGTGTAGTTGCTGTACAAACTGGAAGAATTTTTGACCTTTGATTTCAGGTAAAACTTCGGCTGTATAGGGGTTAACCATCATGTTATAGCCACGACGAGCACCTTCTTTGACAATATTCACGGTACTTGAGGCGGTAGCATCTGAGGCAATAGAGATGCTGTTAATTTTCATGTCAGGATCAGACTGACTAAAGTGCTGATAAAGCTCAGCAGGGGGTAGTTTAGGTTGCTGTTGAGCCTGAACCACATAACTGTCCTGATTGATTGCTTTAAGTATTTGCTGTTCATAGGAATAAATGGCACCTGTAACCCCCATAAGCGAGAGTATTAAGCCGGCACTAATCCCCAAGAACCAGTGAATCTGGAAAAGGGTTTTCTTAAACATGATGGATTTAATATTGATAAAAGGTTGCTGAATTGCGACGAATTATAAACGATGATGTAGTAGAGAATGTGGAAAAAGTAAGTAATATTCATTCTCATTATTGTAATTATCAATGATCATTCGAAAATTAAACAGATAAAAAAACCTCCAAAAAGCGGAGGTTTTTTATACATAAATGTCTGTTTGGCTTAAATAGCTTTAGCAGGGCCTACAGTTTCATTTAAGTGTTTACGAATGGTCGAAAATGGAAACTTCTTGCTATCCATACGTTTAGGCAAGATGTATGCACCGTCTTGACCCTTCACTTTAAAGTTTAAAAGGATGAAGTCTTTAGTGTCATACCATTCATGAATGTCTTTCCAACCGACAGTCATCGTCCCCATGTTTGCGCCCATACGTTGCTGCATAGAGATCCCATGCGGCTGAACACCCATACGAATGCCTTTAATTTCTTGTACAGGGACTTCGTTCAGTTTGCGTTTCGCATACCACTCGATACCGAATTTACGCACAAGGAAGTAAATCACAACACAGACAATAGCTACCCAGCAAAATACTGTTGAATAGTTCTTAATAAAGATGAGGCCCAAGAGTGCCAGTGCAAGAATTGCACCCATAATTAGCCATGCTTTTTTGCCAATTTTGAAGTTACTGCGAGACAGAACAAGTTGAGCATAACGTTGTTCTTCTTCAGAAATTTCATAAGCCACTGGCTCTAGCGTGTAGGCATATAAATTTTTTGCGGTCATAGTGAAAGTAACAGATTTAAAACTGTAAAAAGTTTAGCATTATTTATACCAATTCAGTGAGTATATTGTTCCAAAATCATCCAAATTATAGTGAAGCCAGTTCCGTCGATGCTTGATCATGCTCATGACTGAGATTTTGTTTCAATTGGCTAAATTGGTTCAACACGTTAAACATCAAAGAAAGCTGTTGTAGCACAATCAAGGATTTTTGATCTTCCTCACTGTTTTGTGACAAACGCTGACGGATTTCTTGCAACATATTTTGCGCAGATAAGTCTGGAACTTCGTCACGCAGCAATGCACCTTGAATGTCATCTGTGGCTTTATCCAATAAGGTTAAGACCTGTTGGTCTTGAATTTTTTCACGATGCGCACCTAAGGCCGCGATATAACTAATAAAGGTATGATTGAGACACAAAAACTCAAAGGCCAAAGCTTTTTGAGTCGGATCGGTATCGGGTTCGGTGGCTAAAGTGGAAATCAGTGAAGCCACTTCTGCATCTGTATTGTGGGCTGCACGACGGACCACACGATAATTCAACCCGTTATTACGACCAGATTTGTATTGTTCAACCACTTCGACCAAATAATCACACTGCGCTTGAATCGAACGGCTGATGGTTCGAGGCAGGCGACGGAATTTCCAATCTGGGAAAATGAAACTCACACCAAACCATGCTAAGGCACAACCAATCAGTGTATCAATCATACGCGGCATAGCTGCGGCAAAACCCATGCCATCTAAGTTAAAGTTGATCAGCGCCAAAATCGTAATAAACGCAGTGGCTTGTGCATATTGCTTACTGCGTAATTCAAAAAACAGCACGCCACTTAAAATGAGCAGTAATAACTGACCTTCGACAGAAGGGACAAAATATAAAATTGCATAACCTAAAATAATCCCGACCAATGTGCCAATGATACGTAAATAGAGGCGGCGCTTGGTGGCGTTAAAGTTCGGCTGGCTGACAAACAGGGCAGTCAATAAAATCCAATAGCCATAACTGATATTGGTCACTTGGACAAAAATATAACCAATAAATAACACGGTCGATAAACGCACAGCATGACGGAACAGCACCGATTCAGGGCTCAAATGTTGTTTGAATCGAATGACGATGTCGTCCCAACCTTTTAAATCATCATCTTTTAAACGATTTTCAATCAGGGCTTGTCGGTCAATATAACGCTCGGTTTCGACATTACGTAATTGCGCATCGATGCCTTTTAGGTTCTGGTATAAAGCAAATAAAGAGTTGATCCAAACTTCATCATATTTTTGCTCTTCACGCAGCTTTTCGAGTGACAGTTTTAGATTGTGGAATGCATGTTTAAAGCGTTGATTATGATGATAGGGTTTTCGCTGTAAGATGCTGATACTCAAATCTTTACAGGCTTTTCCTTGAATCGAGAGCACGCGTTGAAAGCGAAATAAAATATCACTATGTTCAAAAATACGGGTTAATTTTTGATAATCAATATGTGCGGAATCGGCACGTTCATGAATGTCTTGTGCGACAAAATAATATTGCAGGCTACGACGTGTATCTTTTTGTCCACGGTCGCCTTTTAAACGCGTTAATAAGGCTGTTTTCATATCGTTGAAAATGCCAATTAATTTGCCATTTTCCAGCGACAGCTCAATTAAACTTTGCTGATAACTTTCGGGTGTCATATCGACATCAAACAAGTTAGATTTTGCAAATAAGAAGTCACCTAGAGACGAATAGCTTTGCGCCAATTTGTCCTGAACTTGACGTACAGGAAATAGCAGAAAGCTCAAAGTCGAAAGTAGTCCATACCACATCGCACCTATGACCAATAAACCTGCTTGTGTATACCAATGTTCAAAAAGTTCAACCCCAAGCATGGAATACACGGAGATCACCAAACAGCCATAAGAAATGGTGGCATAGCGACGACCCAATGAACCCAAAAGAATCCAACCGATACAAGAAACGATCAGCCCCAATGCAAATAAAATCGGATGCGGGAACAACAGATAAATGGATACTGCAGTAACAAAGAACCCAATATAGGTATAAATTTGATTGAGCACGCGGACTGAAAAGCGGTCATCGATATCACTTAGACCTGCGGCAACCACACCCAAAGTGAGGGGAATGGTCATCAATTGCTGATCTAAAAAATATGGGACAAAGGCTGTTCCTGCGAAGGCAATGACCATGCGCAAGTTATACATAAAGGTCGTGTTATAGGTTGCTTGTTTCAGTCGTGCGAGCCAGGCGTTCAAAATTTTTCCTTTGCTAAAGCGATGGGACAGTAAGCAATGTGTATCGTGTGAATTTTCACATTGAAGCCAAGAAATAATACTATGTGCAGTGTAAACTTGTCTGCAAAACTTGCTTGCGATAAATGAATTATTCTTATGAAAAGCGTCGAATCACAAAAGGAATTTTCTCAACGCTGGATCGTCTTGTTGGCGTTGCTGACTGCTTTAGGTCCACTTTCAATCGACATGTATTTGCCGGCTTTACCTCAAATGGCCGACGATTTTGGTGTGACAACGCAACAAGTGGCCAATAGTCTTCCAGCGTATTTCTTGGGTTTGGCGATTGGACAGTTAATTTACGGGCCGGTCAGCGACCGCATTGGGCGTAAAACACCGCTATATTTCGGTTTGGTTTTATATATTTGTGCCAGTTTTCTGTGTGTCTTTGCCAATAGTGAATGGAGCTTGATCGCGGCTCGCGTTCTGCAAGCCTTGGGTGGCTGTGTCGGTGTAGTGATTGCCCGTGCTGCAATTCGTGATCGCTTAAGTATGCAAGCTTCTGCTCAAGCCTTTGCCAGCATGATGATCGTGACAACAATTGCACCAATCATTGCACCTACTTTAGGCGCATGGGTTTTGCAGGTGTTTGAATGGCAATACATATTTGCGGTATTGGCGCTTGTCGGTATTTTTTGTCTTTTCTGCGTACATTTTTTCTTTCAAGAAACCCTACCTGTTGAGCGGCGCTTAAACTTAAGTTTGAAACAAGTCTTAGGTTTATATAGTGCCATTTTGCAGGATGCAAGTTTCCGCAAGCCGATGCTCACAGGCTGTTTTTCTGGCGCGATTTTATTTTGTTATATCAGTGGTTCTTCTGCCATTTTGATGGATGGTTATGGTCTGAGCCAACAGCAATTTGCTTATGTATTTGGTGCGAATGCTTTAGGGATTATGGTGTTTTCGACCCTCAACAAGAAACTTGCCAATCGACTGGAGGTTCGACATCGTTTGCAATTGGGTAATGCACTTCAATTGTGTGGTGTGCTGATCTTATTGGCGGCAGGATTATTTAATCTTTCATCTATCGTTGTTGTAATGTTGGGCATGTTCTTATGTGTTGCTTCAATCGGCTTCACTGGGCCAAATGCCATGGCATTGGCGATGTCTGAACAAGGCTCACGAGCTGGCACAGCCAGTGCCATTATGGGAAGTATGCAATTTGCCTGTGGTCTAATGGCTGGAGTGTTTTTGAACTTTTTAGTATGGTCTGCGCTGATTAATATGGCCCTGATTATGTTGCTGTTTGTGGTTATTGCAATGTTCACCATGCGTAGTTTAAAAGCTTCAGCCATGGGGTGAACTGAATGAGGGTGAAGACGTTTAGCTGCTTTTGTTTAAACGTCAGTCATCAATGTACGTGTATTAAGCATACGCGTCATTCATTATAAATGTTCATCATCCATAACTATGAATGATTGTGCTATTTTCCCATTGTGAGGTCAGTTTCTATTTTCTCGAAACTTATATCTAAACAATCATCCACTTGAAAATAAAAAGTGAAACAGTGGATCGCTGTTGTCCCACTCGAATGAAATAGAGCAACTGATAAATAAGTATTATTTGCATCAAACACAGTACTTTATGCTGAATCAATACATTGTGAATGTCTCTATCGGTAATATGTCGGATTTTATCATTTTTATGACATACCTATAGGGTATGGATATTTACCTTTAAGGTATGAGTAATGAGCTTTTTTGCCATCTGTATCGGCTAAGTCTGAATTTTAACTAAATATTTCAGTCTATTTTCAGTGATGGATTCAGCGTTTTTGCTTTTTGCTTTCAAGTATTTCGTTCTTGGGAGCTGCAAGTTGGGGCTTTAATGCGACTAAAGCACAGATAGGCAGCTTGAAATTTGTCCGCTCAAATAGGCGAATAACAAAGCGCCCAGAGTTAGGGCATACAACAATGACAGGACAATAGAGAGCTTAGGATGAAAACTCAAACTGTATTCCACCCAATGAAAACCCTTGTTGTTGCCATGAGTTTGGCAACGGTCTCAATGACTCATGCAGGCAGCAATACTTCTGAAATTGAACAATTACGTGCAGAAGTTGCAGAACTGAAAAGTTTAATTAAAGCGCAGCAGCAAGTTCAACAACAGCAACAAACAGAGATTCAGCAAGTTAAAGCGCGTCCTGTTGCACCACCACCGCCACCAGCTACTCCAGCTGCAAGCTTAAAATCTAAAACAGGTGCAGATGTAAGCCTTTACGGTTTTGTTCGTGGTGATGCAAACTACATCATTGAAGGTGCGGATAACGACTTCAACAACGTACATACCTCTAAAGAAGAAGCACGAGATAAACTTCGCGCAACTGCAAAAACCACACGTTTTGGTTTAGATTTTACAGCACCTGTCGGTGGTGATAATAAAGTGGGTGGTAAAATTGAAGTCGACTTTGCAGATGCAAGTGGTTCAAATGATGGACTTCGCTTACGTCACGGTTACTTAACCTTTAACAACTGGTTATTTGGTCAAACGACATCTAATTTCTTATCTAGCCATGCACCAGAAATGATTGATTTCAATACAAACTTGGGTGGTGGTACTACACGTATTCCTCAAGTTCGTTATAACTACAAATTAGCTCCAGATACTCAATTATTTGTTTCTGCGGAAGAAGGAGATAGTAAAGGGACTGTTGCTGCAGATCCAACTTATCGTCTTCCAAACTTAACTGCCAAAGTGACTCAAGGTTTTGCCGCAGGTAAAGGTACCGCTTCAGCTCGTGCATTGGTTGAAAACTACAAATCTAAAGCAGCAGATGACACAGAAACAGCTTGGGGTGTAGCAGCGGGCGCATCTTATGCAGTCACTGATCAATTGAAATTGAATGGTGATGTTTCTTATACAGAAGGTAATAGTAACTATTTATATGGTTCTAACTCGGCTTATTCTGTAGTCGATGGCAACATCGAGCAAAATAAATTCACTGCTGTACAAGTGGGTGCAACCTATAAGTTTAATGAAAAACTACGTTCAACTTTAGCTTATGGCGCGCTATTTGCGGATGATGGCAGCGCGTATGCAAAAGATGCATCTAACTCAAATGCGAACGAAGAAGCACAGCAAGCTTGGATTAACTTTATTTACGCACCTGTAAAACCAGTTGAACTTGGCTTAGAATATGTGAACGGTAAACGCAAAAACTTTGCGGGTGAATCTTATAACGATGACCGCGTTGGCTTAATGGCTAAATATAGTTTCTAAGCTCAAACTACTGATCTAATCAATCAAAAAAGCCTGACTCAGTTCAGGCTTTTTTGTTGAAACAGGAGATTTTTCAACGCAAATTAACCCATAGCACTAAGCAGATGGAATCACTAAATCGCCTGAGTCATGATGTCGTACAGGTTAAAGCATTCATTTAACCACGTCTTACATGGGCATCATGTTCAAATCTTTAATATTTTATATAGATAAAAAATGCGAATACATTTTAGTAAAAACAAATAGATATAACTTTAAATTATAGCAAATAAAACTTTTTGTAATTAAAATTAATGAAATTTTATTGTTCAGGCTGCATAATGTGCGACTTTTCAGAAATAGTGCGAAACAGTACAGACATACACAATGTTCTGTCATTGAATTTGCTTCATTTGAGGCTGTTTCTCAGTTTAAAACTTTTAGCGATTTGTTAGTCATTTTGAGTTAATTTTTAAAGCTCAGACTTACTTATTTGAATCAGATGATGAATATTTTTCAAACTCTTTAGCTTGAGTCGTTGAATTGCATTATTATTGATTTGAAATTACAAAATGTAGTTGTATTTCAGACCATAAAGGCAGCTAATGCTGATAGAAGAGCTTTAAAAATATTCAAATAATTTTGGACAAATTATATGGAATTTAGTTTTAACGCGTTTTATACCTTAATCGCAGCGGTAATTGTGCTTTTGTTGGGACGATTTCTTGTTAATCGTATTGGATTTTTAGGTCGATACAACATTCCAGAGCCTGTTGCCGGTGGTTTAGTTGCCGCGATTATTTCTTTGGTGGTACACAGTCTTTGGGGCTATAGCATTACAACGAGTAGTGAATTACAAACGAGTTTCATGCTGATTTTCTTCGCTTCTATTGGCTTAAGTGCAAACTTTGCCAAATTAAAAGAGGGCGGAATCGGCTTGGTCATCTTTATCGTCGCTGTTGCTTCATTCATCATGGTGCAGAACCTCGTAGGTATCAGTCTTGCGACGGTGCTAGGTATTGACCCTCTTATTGGTTTGATTGCAGGTTCTATTACCCTTACCGGTGGTCATGGTACTGCAGGCGCATGGGGTGAAATTTTAGAAGTGCAACATGGCATTCAAGGTGCATTAGCCTTAGGTATGGCAAGTGCGACATTTGGTTTGATTATTGGCGGTATTATCGGTGGTCCACTGGCGAAGCTATTAATTAACCGCTATCAACTTGCAACGCCTCGTACTCATGAACAAATTGAAAAAAGTGATAACACTCCTCTAGCAGATATTAATTCAACAGAATATGTGCCGTTTGAATATCCGCATCGAGTTCGTCTCATTACAGCAGATAATGCGATTACCACATTAGGTTTATTTGCAGGGTGTTTAGCATTTGCGGACTTCATGACCGATTTTAGTAAAGGTACTGTATTTGAATTACCGACATTTGTTTGGGCACTGGCTGGTGGTGTAATTTTGCGAAATGTACTGGAGGGTATTTTCCGCGTACAAATATTTGATCGTGCAATTGATGTATTTGGTAATGCTTCATTATCACTGTACTTAGCAATGGCATTATTATCGTTGAAACTATGGCAGCTATCAGATCTTGCAGGACCATTAGTTGTGATTTTGGGAGCCCAAACATTAACAATGGCACTATATGCTGCGTTTATCACTTTCCGTGTCATGGGTAAAAACTACGATGCTGCTGTTTTATCAGCAGGTCACTGTGGTTTTGGTATGGGTGCAACCCCGACGGCTGTGGCAAATATGCAAGCGATTACAAATATGTATGGCCCTTCACATAAGGCATTCTTAATTGTGCCGCTATGTGGTGCATTCTTTGTTGACTTAATTAATGCGACGGTTATTCAATTAATTCTCAAATTTTTCGCTTAATTCTACAAAGGCTCTAATTTAGAGCCTTTGTTTTTGTATTCGCATTTTAGGTATTGATTATGGATGAACAATTAAATGCAACTCTCATGGGCTGGGTCAAAGTTTTTAATGATCCGCTTTGGGATTTCTTAGTCGTATTCTTAGTGGCGGTTGGTATTTTCTATACCTTAATCACTGGCGCAGTTCAGATTCGTCTATTTTTTCATAGTATTAAAGTGATGAAATCTAGCCGTAAAGAAGGCGATGATGAACATGGGATTACACCATTCCAAGCCTTTGTGACGGGACTGGCCAGTCGTGTCGGCGTAGGTAATGTCGCAGGTGTTGCAATTGCGATTGCAATTGGTGGGCCAGGTGCAGTGTTTTGGATGTGGTTTACCGCATTTTTAGGCATGAGTTCAGCATTTGTGGAATCTTCACTTGCACAGCTCTTCAAAGTGCGTGATACGCAAAATCAGCAATTTCGTGGTGGTCCAGCGTACTACATCACGCAAGGCTTGAAGCAAAAGTGGTTGGGTGTGGTTTTTGCCATCGCGCTGATTTCAACTTACGGTTTTGTCTTTAATGCGGTGCAAGCCAATGCGATTACAGGTGCGACCTCACATGCGTGGGGCTGGGATAAAGCCAATATCATTTTAGACTTAGGTGGTTTCGGTTTCGAAATCTCTTGGGTGGGCTTGTTCTTGGTGTTCATTACTGCGCTGATTATTTTTGGCGGGATTAAACGAATCGCCAAAGTTGCAGAAAGATTTGTACCCTTTATGGCGTTGCTTTATCTCGCAGTTGCTTTCTATGTTGCATTTGCTAACTTTGCGATGCTCCCAGATATTTTCCAGTTAATTTTCAGTAAAGCCTTTGAATTTGATGCTGCGGCAGGTGGTTTTTTCGGTGCCATGGTTTCTATGGCAATGATGCAGGGGATTAAACGTGGTTTATTCTCGAATGAAGCGGGTATGGGCTCTGCACCCAATGCTGCGGCAGCATCAGATGTTAAACACCCTGTCAATCAAGGCCTAGTTCAGATGCTCGGTGTCTTTGTCGATACATTTGTGGTGTGTACCTGTACGGCGATCATTATTTTGGCATCTGGCTTGTATGAAAATGCAGGCTTTGAAGGCGTTGCTTTGACGCAAATGGCGCTTGAAAGCCAGATTGGCGCATGGGGAGATGACTTCCTTGCCATAATCTTGTTCTTATTCGCTTATTCTTCAGTAATCGGTAACTATGCTTATGCTGAAGGTAATGTGCAGTTTATCAATAACAATCCTAAGGTCATGTTTGTATTCCGCGTATTCGTCCTCATGATGGTGTACTTTGGTTCAATCATGAGTGTGCCTCTGATTTGGAACTTAGCGGATCTCTTCATGGGCGTGATGGCGAGTATTAACCTCTTTGCAATTTTATTGCTGACTCCATTCTTATTGATGTTGATGAAAGACTACACCTCACAGTTAAAACGTGGTGTAAAAGAGCCAGTGTTTAAGATGGATGAACATCCAAAATATAAGGATCGTGTTAATTCCGATATTTGGTAAAGTCAAAAATTAACTTTAAAAAGCTCCGTTGTCGGGGCTTTTTTTGCTAGATAAGAGCTTAAATCCTGATGTGGAAATTCTGCTAGACATTGAAATTTTGACAGCCAATGACTTTCTAGGTTGTATGTCAATATAATGTGCATCGGTCAGAGGCATTAACGAATAATAACAGTGACGTGAATGCGGACTGATTAGACTACTTTTTCTCTTCAAATCTCGAGTTGCATTTGGAATATCTCTCAATGAAAAGCATAACTGTTTTGATGACTGCATTCGCAATCAGCCTTGTGGGTTGTCAAAGTGTGGGCTCAAAAAAGGTCAGCGCTGAAACAACATCACAAATTCGAACTTATACAGCAGCACCTGCTCAAGTGGCGAATAACCGCATTGACTTTAAAAAAGTGAAAAAGCAGGAAAAGCGTCCGATTGTTGCTTTGGTTTTAGGGAGTGGTGGGGCACGTGGTTATGCACACATTGGCGCCATTCAGATACTTGAACAGCAGGGAATACACCCAGATTTTATTGTTGGAACCAGTGCGGGTAGCATTGTGGGTTCAATCTATGCTTCAGGTAAAAGTGCCAATGAGTTAAGAGATATCGCCTTAAATATGAAAGCCAATGATGTTCGAGAAATACGTTTGGACAAAAAAGGCTTTTTTGATGGTAAAAAAGTTGAAGATTATATTAATGAGCAAGTTGATGACGTGCCTTTAGAGTTGCTAAAAACCCCAATGTATGTGGTGGCAACCGAGTTAAAGGATGGCAAAAAAGTCGTGTTCAACTATGGTAATACGGGACAGGCCGTTCGTGCTTCGGTGTCGATTCCGAGCATGTTTATTCCAACGATTATTGAAGACACTGAATATGTCGATGGTGGCTTGGTCAGTCCAGTTCCTGTGGACGTTGCACGCGATTTAGGGGCAGATATTATTATTGCGGTGGATATTTTGGCACGACCGATTCATACCGAAACGTCGAATGTTTGGGGCTTGTTTAACCAAAATATCAATATTATGCAAAATCGTTTAGCTCAAGAAGAGCTCAAGCGGGCAGACATTGTGATTCAACCTGATTTACGTGAAAAAGCATATATATTTGATGTGAAAGGGCGTGAAGCGACGATGCTTGCAGGAGAAGAGGCAACCTTGGAAAAACTTGGAGAGATTTCTCGGGTTTATGCTGAACATCAATACAGCAAGGGACATCATATTCCTTATTTAGCAGCCAAAGACTAGGCTGGTACAATTCGCAAATTGATATGCATCCTGTTCACCTCCCAGGGTGCATTTTTATTTCAGCTAAGCATTTTAATTTTTGCTCTCAGCTCTTCCCATGCTCAATAGTATCTAGTAATCATTAATATATTGGATGTTGATTGGTTTTAGGTCTTAATCAAAAGATTTGCCAAATATAAAAATCGTAATAATAAGAAAATATACAGTTAATTATTTGAAATTAATTAAGAAAATCATATTAATTGGTTTTACGTAGATTTTAAGAGTATATACCTATATTAGCGTTTTTATTCATGTGCTTACGTTTACCAATACTGTTGAAGTGTTTAGAATATCATTAGGTTATTAATACTTAAAACCAATAAATATTTTAAAGGTGGCTGTAGATGAAAACGCTTGATGTAGGACAAAAAGTAAAGCTTGCGATGATGGAAGAGAGCGTATTTATTGTCACTCATGTACATGTAGATAACTCTTACACGCTAGAAAGTACCAATGATGGTGGACAAAAAACCAGCTATGACAACGTATCTTTCGAGATGTTAAAAGTCTTAGAAGATTAAGTTTAATGCCGTGCTATGTTGAATCGATGAACAACGCGTTTTAATGAATATGTTTTAAATATAAAACACAGCATAGCTTGGATTAAAAAAAATTGATAGATAGCGCGATAACTACTTGTTTATCGGGTGTATATTGTTATCAATATATATTTTACTGAATGATGGTATGATCACTATAAATAATAATGATGGTTTTTTTGCCGATTTGAACATTTAATTTTGATTAAAATCTATATAATAATCACATTAATCATTGTTATATCACGAGTCTAGAGAAACAAGATGTCCCCATTAGATCAAATTGCGAATGCACTAGACGACCAGTCAGAATTATCGATGTCAGTTTTAATGACTCCTGACATGGCGAATTTTTCGGGTAATGTGCATGGTGGAACGATTCTAAAATTGTTAGACCAAGTCGCGTATGCTTGTGCAAGTCGCTATTCTGGTAGCTACGTGGTGACACTATCAGTTGATAAAGTAAATTTTAAAGAACCAATTCACGTGGGTGAGTTAGTGACTTTCCTTGCAAGTGTGAACCATGTAGGTCGTACTTCTATGGAAATTGGTATTCGTGTTGAAGCGCAGAACATTCAAAAACGTACAGTGCGTCATACCAATAGTTGCTATTTCACAATGGTCGCTGTTGATGATCAAGGTAAACCAAAACAAATTCCGGCATTAAATCTAGATAATGACTGGAAACGTTGTCGCTTCGAAGCTGCGGAACATCGTAAAGTGGCGCGTTTACAGGAAAATCATCATCCTTCTTGCAGTATTTATAAAAAGTCGACACAAAGTTAATCGCTTTGGTGGCTGAATATTTGAAAAGATCGCTTAAGCGATCTTTTTTTTATTCTGAAATTCGTCTGGAGAGTGCAGTAGGGATTTGAATTCCGAGTGTGCGACTAAAGTTTTTTTCTTCAAAGCTTAGTTAAAGATAGTCATTCAGTCCAATACCGTTTAATATAAAACGATACGTAGCGTTTCGTTTTTTGAATTATGAGTGAAACTGAAAAAACTTCTCGGCGTAAGCAATGTATCTTACAAGCGGTCACAGATGCTTTGGCGGAAAGTGATTATCGAAGCATGACCATTGAAGATATTGCGGCTCGAGCAGGCGTGGGAAAATCGACGATTTACCGTTGGTGGAAGCATAAGTCCGATCTGGTTTTCGATGCTTTTAAAGCGCACACCGCCTCGGTGTTTGAACTCGATTTATCACAAAGTTTAGAGTTCAATCTAAATCAACAATTGCTCAAACTATCACGGGCTTTAAATCAGCACGTGGGTCGAGCGTTGCTCGTGGTTTTGGCGGAGCATCGTGAAGCAGCGGGTGAGTTTTTTAAACAGTATTTGTTACCTCGACGAGAAGCGACACGTGAGCTGATCCAATTGGCCATTCAACGAGGCGAAATTCGCGCGGATTATCCTTTCGAACTCATGTTGGATATGTTGTATGGCCCGATTCATTATCAGATCATTTTCTTTAATACCCAGCCAGATGAAGACTATATCAAGCGACTGGTGCAGTTGGCGCTAAACCCGATTTTTACGGAGCACCAAGCCACGCGTAGCAGCGAGGCAATGACCTCATGACTACTCAACATCAGGCATCGTTATGGAACAAGTCTTTTGTTTTTTGTCTGTGTAATAACTTGTTTTTATTTAGCTATTACTTTGCGCTGCTGACCATATTACCCATTTATATTATGAAAGAATTGGGTGGTTCGATTCAGCAAGCGGGTATGGCTTTGACGCTGTTTTTGGTGTCATCCATTGCGATTCGCCCCTTTTCCGGCATGATCATTGAGCGTTTTGGTAAAGCCAATTCTCTACGTATTTCAGGCTTTATTTTTGTTGTTTTTGCGCTGAGTTATTTGTGGATTGACAGCATGTGGTCGTTGTTGGTCATTCGTTTTTTACATGGTTTTTGGTTCAGTATATTAACTACGGTCAATGTTCCCATCGTAAATGATTACATCCCAGATCATCGAAAAGGCGAAGGTATGGGCTACTTTGTCATGTCGACCAACTTAGGCGTGGTGATCGGACCATTTTTAGCGCTGAGTATGATTCAATTCAGCAGTTTTAGTACCTTATTTGCAGTATTAGCCTTCTTGGTTGCAGTAGGCTATATTTTTACGTGGTTAGTTCAAATACAAGAACACGTACAGCATAAGTCAAGTGATCAAGCGAGCCAATCCGCAGCCATCCAATGGCGTGATGTGATCGAAACACGGGTACTTGCCATCAGTTTTGTGGCATTGCTGACCGCATTTGCATATTCGAGTGTGATGAGCTTTATCACCGCTTATGCAGAGTTGAAGCATTTACTCGCTTATACCAGTATCTTTTTTATTGTCTTTGCTGTGTCGATGTTGATCGTCCGTCCTTGGGTTGGCAAAGTTTATGATCGCAAAGGCCCGAGTGCAGTCATCTATCCATCCTTTATTTGCTTTGCCATTGGTTTGGTGGTTGTGAGTTTTCTCACGAATCAATGGGTGCTTTGGATATCGGCAGTTTTTATGGGCATCGGCTACGGTTCAGTGTTCCCATGCCTGCAAACGGTCGCGATTCAAACGGTAGAAAAAGCCCGAATAGGACATGCGATATCCACCTTTTTTGCCTTGTTTGATATTGGCCTTGCTGTCGGTTCGGTCATTATGGGTGTGCTGATTGCATACTTTGGATTTCAGGCAACCTATTTATTTTGTGCGGTGATGGTGCTGTTCACTACGTGGATGTATCGTCTATTCGTGGCAAACCAATTCAAACGCAGTGCTTTAGGAGCTGAATAATGGAATTACGACATCTACGATATTTTGTTGCGGTTGCCGAAGAGCTAAATTTTACCAAGGCTGCGCAGCGAATGTGTACTGTGCAACCTTCTTTAAGTCAGCAAATTAAAGACCTAGAACAGGAAGTTGGGGTGCAATTATTGATGCGAACCAACCGAAAAGTTGAACTGACTGCAGAAGGTCAGGCCTTTTTAAAAGAAGCGCGTTTGAGTTTAGAGCATGCAGAAAAAGCTATGATTGATGCGCGTCAAATTGCGCAGCTCAGTAAAGAACAACTGAATATCGGCTTTGTTCCTGTGGCTGAAATGAAGGTCTTTCCTTATATCATGCCAAATATTCGAGCTCAGTTTCCTGAGTTAAAAATTCATTTTCATAGTTTAATGGATGTCGATCAGATCAGCGCAGTGCGTAAAGGGGAAATTGATATTGCCTTTACCCGTTATGTCGAAGAAAGCCCTGATATAGAATCTGTTCAGATTTTTACTGAGCCTTTGGCGCTGATTGTGCCGAAAAATTCGCCTGTGGCAGAACAGCGGCATATCAGCATTAAAAACATGAATAATCAGGATTTTATTATTAGTGATGAACATTCATCACCTGAGCTATACCGAATTATTCAAGATTTCTTTAAGCAAAATAAACTGAATGTGAACTTGGTACAGCATTCGACCAATATTTTGTTAAATGTCAATTTGGTCGGTATGGGCGTGGGGTGGAGTTTGGTACCGTCTTATGTCATTCCATTGCTCGGTGATAAAATATTGGTTAAAAGTACGGTTGAACCTTTGCCGACCATTGGTTTGTATGCGAGCTATCGAAAAGATCGTAAAAATGATGCAATCGAATTGATTTTAAAAGTCTTAAAAGAGCAGTTCTATATGGGCTTTTTCTAAGCTTTTACATATTGCCGTAAGATCTAAATAACTGATGTTACGCAGTAACATCAGAAGCGCAATTTGATTCAAATATAAAGTACGATACGCGGTAAGGTCATCCGCAAGTGTTTGAGGCAGGACAACTTCTAATCAAAAAAGTTTTTGCGATACTCTGAATAATTTGACGGTAGTGAACGAGTTTTGCGGTGAGGAGCATTGCTCCGCAAGATGGTTTCCTTGCGAAGCTTCGCTTCTCATTTTGCCGAAACAAAAGTACCTCTAGCCGAAGGCTAATCCCTTTATTCAATCCCTAGATATAAGACTCCGTCGAATAGACTTAAAAAGCATATTAAAAATGCGAAATTACTTTTACGTGTGTAACATCAGTTAAATAAAAAATCCCGAATTAAGCGCTTCGGGATTTTTTTATTTATCGTATTTTTAATCAAAGACTCAATGATACATAGCCTTTGTCACTCTGATTTATTTAAACCATTTTTGTAAATAGGGTTTCATCACGCGGTAGGCAATCAAACCGATGAGTATAATCAGATAGAGTGGCCAAATCGTAATGAGAACAACCAACAGGCTCAACACAAATTGCCACCCTTTTTGTATACCGTACCATGCTCTTTGCCAGAAACTATCGCCATTTAATTGCGCTACAGCATCAAGGTTAATATCGATATGTTCACGGACAGTGGCAGGTTGAATAAATCCAATCACAATCGTGCTATAGCGGACACGATCTTGAACTTCTAAGCGGGTCAGTCGTGAGATTTCATTGACTTGCGCAGTTGCAACATGGTCGGGCACGACCTGTGTTTGTGACATTTTTTCTTCGAGTAGTTTTAGCTCATAGCGTTTTGCCGAATATTGCTGACGGTTCAAAAAATGCATAAGCGGCAACAGTTGATTGACGAAATGTGCAGCTTTTTCACTTGGCACACGAATGATCATTTCCGCTTGCGGATTTATTTTTTCAAAGATTTTAATTTTGCCGTCAGCAATCGGGTAGGATTGACTCTCTTGCACCACAAAGTCGATATTTTTCTGTTCAATAAAGCCACCTAAACTTAGCGTGAGTTTTTCAATTTCTAAGGCCGTTTTAACCACATCTTTCGACTCAAAACTGACATTGGCTTCTCGAACCATTTTACGAGAGGCTTCGGCTGGGTTGACCTGCTCATTTAAAATAGTTTCAGGTTTTTGTGTTGTTGCAGGCGTGGTAGACGGCTCATTGGAAGTGCTTTCCGCTGCTTGATCTTGCTGTGTACTGACTTGAGCAGGTTGTGCATCTGCGCTGGCTTCAGTTGCCATTTCTTCGGTTTTCTTGGAACAGCCTGAAATTAAAATCACCGTTAACATGACAATTAAATATTTATTTTTCATCGATGTAGAACTCAATTGTTTGATTATCAGAAAGTCTGGGTAAATATTTTTTGCTTTAAATATAAATTCAAATTTAGCGTAATTATTAGTCGGGCGTATTGTATCGGAAAGTGTTTAAAGCAGGGATGAACGCAACATAATTCTACATAAAGCCGCGTATAGTCATAGATTGAACAACAAGGATGAAAATAAGGATATCTACAATGAACCCAACAATGAAACTCTACAGCAATCCACGCTCACGCAGTAATACTATTCTGCCTTTATTGAAAGAATTAGACATCGAGTCAGAAGTTGAGATTATTGAAGTGCCATATGAAGAGATGCACCAAGCGGCATATCTCAAGATTAATCCCATGGGCAAAGTTCCCTGCTTGGTCGATGGTATTGTCGTGATCAGTGAGACCGCAGCCATCTTTAGTTATTTAGCCGATAAATTCAGTGACAAAGGTTTGGCACCCGCCTTGGATGATCCCAAACGTGGTGAATATTTGAAATGGATGTTTTTCTGTCATGGTCCGCTGACTGAATACATGGACATGAAAAATGTCGGCATTAGCACTGAGTTGATGGATGAGAAACGTGGCAGTTTGAGTTTTGGTAATGAAAAAATACTTTTAGATTTTATTAAAACAGGGCTTGCGCAGGCCCAGCCATATCTGTTGGGGGATAAAATTAGCGCAGCAGATTTATATTTGGCTTATTGGATGGTGTATGCCATTTCATTCAAAATATTGCCATATTTAGAGGAATTTAAACCTTTTATTCAGCAGATTCAGCAACGTGAATCGGTAAAAGATGTGCATTGGTTTCAGTCGGTTTAACTTGGATGCTTATTTGATTGTTGGCTGAACTTGGTATTGCTATATGTCTATTCATATAACTCTTTCTTTGAGAACTAAAAAGAAAGAGTTTTAAATATCAATCACTAAGATGGTAAAGCGATTTTAATTATTGCCATAAATAATGTATGGCATATATTGCGCTAAATTAAATAGACTCAATCGTTGTTGGTTCTATTTAAAAAATCATGGGCTTCATCATCAGATAGAGGTGGGCCTAAATCTCTTTCAAGTTTGGCATATATTTCGAGTAGTCTTTTTTGTTGTGGATCCATATCTAAGGCACGATGCTGCTGATATGTTAATTGATCATTAATCCAATCATAATCCTGAATCGCAGACCCTGCGAAACTGGTTTTCAAATGGAGTTTGTAATAACCAGAAAATTTATGTTTCTTGGTATCTAGACAGAGATACGCGAAGGTAGACCAACCACTTTCGGGAAATTTAAGGCGAGCTCGGCAGGGCTTCTTTTCTAGTGTAAATCTGGGTGAATAGACTTGGCCTTTTAGAATGATATTTTTATCTTGACCAAAATATTGCGTTTGTAATGCAAATAAAGCAAGAATCACTGTGGTGAGAAAAAGCTGGCAATGACTGAATAAAAAAATGAAATGTATAAATGGAAGGACAAAAAATTAGATTCTTCGTTTTTGTTCACATCTTTTTCTAAGCGTAATAAATAGCAATTCAAAGAAATAAGAAAACAGAGGCAAAAAACGAAAATAGCTAACCAACTATTGGCATGAAAATGATGTATCTCTACGAAAATGAGTGAACAGATAAAAATAAAACCTAACAAACTATAAATGAATAATTTCTGAAATCTTTTTTGCATTTTGCGAAGCTTATAATTATGTATTGAACGATTATAGCATCTGATGTTTATAGTGATTATAGAAAAAAATCACCATGCTTTATGCATGGTGATTTTTAATTCTTGCAGATCTATTTAGATTATTAAGCATGCAATTTTGCAAACAATTGTTGGCTCACGCTGTCTAAAGTTTGTGGAATTGCAATCGCTGCAACAAAACGGTCTGGGCGAAGAATCGTAACAGATTCAGTGGTTTTACCAAACCAACCACGAATATCGGTACCAATATCACCAATCGTAATCACATTGTCGTACTTGGTGCGATTTTCATTGCTAAGCTGAACAGCAGGCAATACTTGGATAAATTTAACGCCCAATTTTTGCCATTTTTTCATGGTCGCATCTGACAGACCCCATTTTGGATCGACGCCCCAAGCAATGATTGCAAAGTCGTTACCGATGACTTCATCAAGTAGGACTTTTTCACCAGATTCAAGTTGAACATATGGTTGAATGAACATTTTACCCACAGGTGAATCTTTAACACCGTTATTGATCAATGCACCATCGTTGTACTTCGGCATTGGCTTGAAGCGCATTTCCAATAGATATTGTTTGATCGGTTTGATGTAATTGAGCGCATACGCGATACCATCACGCACGAAACCTTGCCATTTTTTTGGTGGCGCAAGGACATGACCCGCCATTACAGAAAGATCAATCATCGCTTTGGCATGATCTTTACGTTCAACTTGGTATGTATCTAAAAGCGCTGGGCCAGCTTTGCCTTGTACAACCATTGCAACTTTCCACGCAAGGTTGAACGCATCACGCATACCACTGTTATAGCCTTGACCTTGCCATACTGGCATGATGTGCGCAGCATCACCTGCAAGTAAAATACGGTCTACACGGAATTTATCTGCAATACGGGCATTGTGGGTATAAACACGCTGACGAATCACTTCAATACCGTCGGTCGTTGGAAGCACTTTCGACAATAATTTGGCAATGTTTTCAGGTTTGCTTAATTCTTCTTGAGTTTCACCAGGCATCACCATAAATTCGAAACGACGAATACCGTGTGGAAGAGCAGCAGATACATAAGGACGCACAGGGTCACAGCATAGGTAAATGTGTGGCGTTGCAAGTGGGTCATTATTGATGTCGATCACGATCCATTGGTTCGGTGCAGTTTTACCATCGAAGCCGATGTTGAGGGTACGACGGACCACTGAGTTGCCACCATCACAAGCAATCAAATACTGCGCTTGAATTTTTTCAGCTTCACCGTCTTTATTTTGAATATTGAGCGTTACACCATTGGCATCTTGGCTAAAATCAGACAATTGACGAGAGAATAAAACATTTGTGGTTTCGTACTGTTTTAAACCTTGTAGCAGTACATTATCGACTTGCGGTTGAATAAAGGCATTACGACGTGAGAAACCAAATTCACGAGTGAGCGGTTGAATGTCTGCGAAACAACGGCCTTTAGGGGTTAAGAAACGCATCGCGTGGTTCGGTGTTGTATGCGGTAACACTTGATCCACTAAACCTAATGATTGGATGGTACGTAATGATTCATCATCAATACCAATCGCACGTGGGTAGTCAATCAGGCTGTCCAGTTGTTCAATCACAGTGACATTGACGCCTTGCTTACTTAAGTAGTTTGCAATGGTTAAGCCGACAGGACCTGCGCCCAGAATGGCAACTTCCGTTGTGTAATTTGCTTTATTGCTCATGCGTAAACATCCAATCACTTCACATATGCCACTATTAAGTTCTAAACAGAGACTTTCAACAAGCTAGGCATAAGTCGAAACGATGAATCGAATTGTCGTGTTTTTTGCAGGGTTTTATTTTAAGTGGATGATATATATTTATTTATATGAAAATCATCAATCATTTTGAATGATTTGTCGATCATTAAAATCTATCAATCAGTAGCTTTGAGCATAAAAAAGCCGAACCATTTTTCAATGATCCGGCGACTTTAATTCATTTAGCACAACATTTTATTAGTGAGGGATAAATGTTGAGCAGCAGACTAAATGAATTTAGCGTGTGGAGTACGCTATTCGTCTATTACTGAGCAGGTTGAGCTGGTGCAGAACCTTCAGCATTTGCTTCTGAAGCAGGTTGAGCAGCAGTACCTTCAGCAGCAGTTGTTTCAGTCGCTGGCTGTTCTTGAGTGCTAACCACTACTTTTTCTTGTTCAGGCGCTTCTTGTTTATCTTTGCTTGCAGCAAAACTTGTTGCAGCTGCAGCAGCTAGAGTAGAAGCAAGTAAAATTTGAGTTAATTTCATTTTGAGCATCCTTATATATTTTAGTAAGTCCTGAAAAGATCATCACGTCCATCAGGAGAGAGCTCATGCTAAATCGAGAAAACCGAGTGATCAATGCGAGCAACAAAGTGAAACAGACTGGTTAACTGGATGAATACATAACCGTCCATCCTGTGTTTTAAATGTAAAAAAATATCGGAATCTTCATTTAACTTTGCAAGAAAAAATGACCAAATCGGCTTCATGATTCATTCATTGTTTACATGATGATTACATCGATGTCGTAAATAAGCAGAATCCAGAAATTTCGATAAAATCCAAATGTAAGGATTTTTTTCGATATGGCTATTTTTTTAAATATAAGAGTTAACTTTGCCAATAAAGTGTGACCAGATATGTCATGCATTCATGCAAATGGAATAACAGGCTGTTTAACAGCCAGATCATCATTCAATGCCTCGGATACTAGGCTGATCTATGCTTTAGGAAAATGAAGACGGAGAAATGAAGACTAGGCTTGCAGCATTTTTTTGAAATCATTATGGTAAAGGCCATCAATTATTGGCTATTTATTTGAGTGATTCACTTTTGAAATTAGTTTCTACCCACGGTGCGATTCCTGTTCATATTATTTCTGGCTTTTTAGGTGCGGGTAAAACCACAGTTTTACAGCAGCTATTAAAGCAAAAGCCAGCGGGCGAAACTTGGGCCGTGCTGATGAATGAGTTTGGGCAAATTGGGGTCGATCAACAGATGTTGCCGCAAGATCAGGGCTTTGCGGTGAAGGAATTATTGGGTGGATGTCTATGTTGTAGCAGCCAACTGCCGATGCAAATTGCGTTGTCACGATTATTGTCAGAGGTGAAACCCGACCGACTGTTTATTGAGCCGACAGGTTTGGGGCATCCAGGACAACTTTTGGAGCAATTGACCGAGCCACATTGGCATCCGCATTTAGCCATGCGAGCATTGGTGACCGTGGTCGATGGCTCACGCTTACATGATCAAGATTGGGCGTCACAAAACCTGTATGCCGATCAACTCAAAGTGGCACAAATCGTTGTGGTGTCTCATGTCGATTGCATGAGTGATGCCGATCAAGCTGGTTTGGAACGACTCAAACAAGCATATTTACCGTATCAGCAGCAATGGATCAATGTTGTAAAAGGTGATTTAAAACTGGCAAATATTGATCTCGCCTATGTGGGAAGTCCGCGTAAAATTCAGCCTTTATTGGCGATACAAAAGCAAATGCTGGTCGATGTGCCCACAGAAATTAAACAGTTGCCTTATCATTATGTTGAATCCGCTCAGGGCTATAGTGTCGCAGGTTGGAAACTCCCAAAACGATGGACCTTCGACTTTTTTGAGTTGTTAGATTTACTCTGTGAGCAGCAAGATTGGCTACGGATCAAAGGTATTTTTCAGACAGACCAAGGTTGGAAAACCTTTAACTTTAATCCTGATCAGTTTAATTATCAGTCGAGCGAGGAAAGTATCGATAATCGTGTCGAAATTATTTACCAAACTGAACGTGAATGGCTCGACTTTGAAGATCGCTTAATGCAGTGTCGTATCGATGCCGATAAAGCTGAGAAATAAGTAAATCAACGCAGCAAAAGCTTGCTAAATCTTATATGCTAGGCGCCAAATTTGAGGACTTTACCATGGCGCTAAAAGCTACAATTTATAAAGCAGATTTGAACATTGCCAATATGGATGTACACCAATATGGTGATTATCAATTGACGATGGCTTTGCATCCTTCTGAAACGATTGAACGTTTGATGGTGCGTGTCTTGGCATATGCACGCTATGCAGATGAAGCATTAGAATTTACCAAAGATCTTTTCGAAACAGACGAACCAGCGCTGTGGGAAAAAGATTTAACAGGTCAATTGGTGAAATGGATTGAAGTCGGTTGCCCTGACGAAGACAAAGTCAAAAAAGCCAGTGCTCGTTGCCCACAAGTCGCTGTGATTACTTATGGTTCATCAGTAGATGAATGGTATAAACGCAACAGCAAATTGAAAACACTGAAGAATGTTGAGATTTGGCAATTATCTGAAGCGAGTACAGCTGCCATTCAAGAGTTATGCGAACGAACCATGTCTTTACAATTAAACGTAATGGACGGCGAATGGACTTTGATAGGTGATAAAGCTCAAGCGGTGATTGAATGGACACAATTGCAATAAGTTTATCATTTGATTTAACTCTTCATGATGGGTGTGAGTTTAGGCTTGCATCCTTATATATAACAATTTTTTAGTGAATACTATTCTGTTGATTTAAAAGTTGATTTGAAACTCAGTCGATCTAAAACCATCATAAAAATCTAATTTGGGGAAAATTTCCAGGCCTCAATTTATGTAATGCTCATGGATGAATCCTCTTTATTATCATTGTAAATAGCGTTGTTTTTACCGCATAAACGTCTTCATTCAATGAACGTTCAAACTTTTAGAGCGCTTTAAATTTTTTATTCGTTTCTTACCAATGCATCTTAGTGATAACGGAATACTCCTAAATGTTTCAAGACATGTGAGCTTTACTAGTAAATGTTTATTTGCATGCTGATCTAAATCATTGTGTTCTCAACTTTGAATCGGTAAGTTCTAACGCATTCAAGGGCATCATGTTCAGACTGATTCTGTTTATAATAGGGCTTTATTTTGATTGCGGCATTTGAGGTTGAGAGCATGAGCACGGAATTAGAAATTATTGACTTAGTGGTAGGCGAAGGTAAAGTGGCGGTTAAAGGTGCTTTGATTACAACTCACTATACTGGTTGGTTAGAAGATGGTACTAAATTTGATTCATCATTGGATCGTGGTAATTATTTTGAAACGGTGATTGGTACAGGCCGTGTAATTAAAGGTTGGGATCAGGGCATCATGGGGATGAAAGTCGGTGGTAAACGTAAGTTAATCGTACCATCACATTTGGCTTATGGTGAGCGTAAAATGGGTAATGTAATTCCTGCCAATTCAAATCTTATTTTTGAGATTGAATTGTATGACGTAAAAACTCGCGATTAATAGATCAATAGTTTTAGATCAATGACATGGACGTTATTGATCAATTGGATAAAATAGATGTTGTTATTTTTGTCTTTTACCGTAGATTAGAATAATTACTCGAGTATAAACGCAGGAATCAAAGCCATTGTATTTACAGTTGCCTTGTACCAGATTGTTCTGGGTTTTTACCTTTATTATTTTTACACTGGCATTTACTGTATCGACTGTTCAAGCACAGTATGAAACTGCGCCTAAATCATTTTATTTAAAGCATCAAAACGAAGTTAACCAAATCTACTTCACAGAAGATACCAGTAGCCTATTGCAAGGCAAATGGTTGTTTTATCCAAATCAATTTTTAACTTCTCCAAGTTCAGTTCTGGTCGGTCAAACGGTCTATCTTCCCGTATCATTTAAAGACATCACAGGGGATAGTAAAGGCTTTGGGACATTTACTGGACATTTCCAAATCCCCAAACAATTTATTGGCCGTCGTATCGCAATATTGATTCCAAATCAGTACGGTGCGTATCGGGTATTTTTAAATGGTGATGTGATCGTTCGTTTGGGAGAAGTTGGGCGTACTGAAGCAGAACAAAAAACGGAGAATGCACCGCGAATTGCCTATTTTGTGGCACAAGATGAATATTTCACTTTAACCATTCAGGCTTCAAGTTTTAACAGTATGCATGGCGGGTTTGAAAACCCAATGCGTATTGGTATCGCCAAGACAGTAAACCGCCAATTCCAACAACAAATGATGAGTATTGGGATGGTGTCGGGCGCCGTCTTGGGGGTGGGACTATTTACGATCCTATTTTCTGTTTTCCGAGGTTTACGCGGTCGCAATAGCCGAAGTAACTTGGTGTTTGGCTTATTTATTGTCTTTTTAGCACTCCATAATTTATTTTCAGCACCTTATGCCTATACCACTTTTACCGATATCAATTGGTTGTGGGGCACGCGATTAGAATACTTATTTACCTATTTGGCATCGATTTTCTTTTTAAGTTATATCCACTTGCTCAGTCGTCGCTATTTATTTACCTTAAATTATCAGATCGCGATTTTGCTGTTGTCGTTGAATATTTCAGTGACTTTTGTTTCGACGCCTGAAATTTTTCAACCTTTGGCAACTTACAGTTTTGCCTATGTGATCGTTGTTCTAAGTAATTTTGCTTATGGTTTTTACCTAACACTGAAAAAGAAAGAGCCGTATTCAAAATTAAATTTAATCGCGGTTATTTTCCTGTGCATTACTTTTTTAAACGACTTTTTACTGATGATGAATTTGATTGATTCAGTCAATTTATCGTTCATTTCAACCAGTTTATATGCCTTGTTGATCATGTTTCAGCAATCGCACCATTATGCACAGCAGTCTATGCATACCGAGCAGTTAAATAATAGTTTACTTGAGCTAAACAGTTCACTCGATCAGAAAGTTAAAGAACGCACCTTACAGCTTCACGAGCTGAATACAAAATTAGAGCTACAAATTCGTATTGATGCCTTAACAGGGGCATTTAACCGTCGTGCATTGAATGCTGAAATTCAACGCTTATATTCGGAAGTCCGTTTTCATAGTCACCGAACATTGGTCTTTGCTATGTTAGATGTCGATTATTTTAAAAATTATAATGACCACTATGGACATCTCAAAGGCGATGAGGTGTTACAGCAGATCGTGAAAACCATACAAAATACCCTGCCAAGTTCAGCCTATGTGGCTCGCTACGGGGGAGAAGAGTTTGCCATATTGATGCATGATGTTCCGTATGCGATTGCCCAAGAGCAATTGCAATTGGTACTCGAAGCCATGCGTAATGAACAACTTGAACATGTTAATCGGGGTGATGACAAAAATTACGTCACACTGAGTTTGGGCATGGCATGGATGGATAAGCAGAATGACTTCGACAGTATCGAAGCCTTAATGAAGCATGCAGACCATTATTTATATATGGCTAAACAGGCAGGACGCGATCAACTTAAGCCTTAATACTCAGTTGTAAACGGTTAAAACTTTGTGGGGATATCAATAGTATCCATTGCCAATACTTATTTAGATTGATCTCTCTTTAAATTCACCTACCATAATCATCCTATTTGAAAATCTATCCTTCTATGAGCTTTACCTCTCTACTAACAGAGCTGTTTGACCAATTTGAGCGGAACATCGGCAGGCTCAAAATCCTGATGTGCGACAAAGCCATATTTTTGGTAAAAGGCGAGTGCCGTATGGGTACTTTCTAGACTGATCTCGGTAATATTCTTTTTCCGGACGCAGTGCATCATGTTTAATAATAACGCCTTACCAATGCCTTGGTACTGACGTTCAGGGCAAATATAGTTCAGTAAAATTTGTCCCTGATCACTGACTAAAATAAAGCCGACCACTCGATTGTCACTGACGTAGACCCAACTGTCGTTGTAAAGCATCCACATTAAAATATTTGATTGGTTTGCCTCCTCAAGCCAAGTTTGAATCACACTTTCATTACGTTGATGGTCCTGGATACATGAACGAATGCTGTTGTGAATCACGTGAATAATTTCGGGTATGTCCTGGATTTGTGCTTCGCGTATCATAATTTTTTCTTTTTATAAAAAACTCCAACAGCCTGCCATTTCAGAAGATATCGCCCTGTGCTTAAAGAGGCTTATTGTTGCGTTTTATGTTTTTTTGCTGCCATTGCGCTGTTGGGTTGGGTTTTTATTTCAAAATTGTTGCAAAATTTACAAATGTATATTTATAAATTAATCATTAAATATGGATAAATAACCACATAAATGCATCTAACTATACTGTTTTTAAAGTAATAATAGATCTTTTAGAAATGTATACATACTCAATGATTTCAGCAGGTGTAATAGTTTGAAATAAATTAGCAAAGAAAATAGGCCAAATTTCAGCTTTAAAATAATTTTGTATGAATTTTAAACGTTATTGTGCGTTATATTAGTCCATAAAAATATTCGATGATTCAAGATGTGCATGCGCGTCATCGGCAGTAGGTTGTTATTATGGTTAATTTTCTCATTGTGATATGTATTCTGATCGCGTTGTCTGCAGCGGGCATTGTGGTCAAAAAAATCCTAAAAACAGAAAAATATCGTCAAAAATATACGCGCTACCAAGCACCAGAAAAATCGAACAGTATCTCTTTAGCATCGAATGATGATGCTATTCGTGACGTCGATCAAGTCATTGAAGTAGATGAATATGAACAGCAACTTTTTGATGATATTGCGGAAATTTTCTTTCAACAACAATACAAATTAGATTCGCTACAGGCAGCCGAACAGTTACAAGAAGTTTTTTTACGTCGCATGCCAGTCAATTGTAAAACTCAAATTCGTCAATTAGATTTGAATGAATGGTCGATTTAT
Organism: Acinetobacter sp. YH12052; assembly: GCF_013419835.1. Lineage (NCBI taxonomy): Bacteria > Pseudomonadati > Pseudomonadota > Gammaproteobacteria > Moraxellales > Moraxellaceae > Acinetobacter > Acinetobacter sp. YH12052. The sequence continues at coordinate 108,666 of NZ_VOZI01000003.1, read as the reverse complement.
TGGAATTTTTACAATCAATCGCTCGAGTATTATTTAGGTCGATACGGCGAGTTCTATACACATGTCGACCGTTTTGGCGAAGAACATAAAATTGAATATCGCTATCAAGACTCTGCAAGTTGAAGCAAAATGCGGTCTCGAACTAAATCAAGATAACTCAAATCATCACTCATTCGAGCCATTAAAATTGCGCCTTCATAATCAGCCAAGCTGATTTTGGCAAGTTGCGTGGCATGTTCGATGCTCATACATCGCTGAAAAAACACTTCAAAGGCAAGTTGCCACTCGTGAAAGATGGACTGCAATTTTGCAAAAATCTCGGCAGGTAAATGTTGACGTTCCATACTTAATATCCCGACTAAACAACCTAATCCACCTTGGCTAAAAAACTGGATGGCCAATTCATGGATGTGCGGAAAAGTCTGTTGAGGTGATGCAGTGGATCGCTGTAATTGCTGAAAAATACTGTGCTTTAACTTCACGTGTGTCAGGTTTAAAATTTCCATCAGCAAAGCGTCTTTATTCGGATAGTCATAATAAAACGCAGCTTTTGAGAGTCCACAGGCTTTAGCCAATTTCCCCATGCTGCAGCCCATATAGCCATAGCGTTTAAAGGCGTGTGCTGACTGTAGCAATAGATATTCTGAGGTGTTTTTCCGTGGACGCATGTATCTCTCTATCCGAATAAATCAATGTGATGTGTATGAAATAAATTGGTCTAGGCGACTAATAGTTCATCAAACCTTCCTATCACTTCCTGCCATAAGGGTTCAGCACCTTTGCGGAAATATCCCATATGACCAATCTGTTTTAGACCATAATCTTGCGCTTCAATATTGATATAGTGCATTGATGCTTGCGCATAATGTTGCATAAAAGCATGTCGTGAATTGGGTAATGCCCAGTCATCATCAAGTGCAGCGACTGCATAAATCGGCGTTTGAACTGCAGCATATTGTTGAGATAGCTCACTCAGCTCAGGGTCGGCAAAGAAATAGGTTGGGTTTTTACACCAACGGCGCCATTGTTTATAGACATCGACAGGAAGGTCAGCGCCCATTTTGAGTTTGCTCCAAGGCAAATACCCTTTGATGGCAACCATCGGCGGAAAAACGATATTCCACATCACATGAACTTTCATTTTTTCTTTAAAGGGCATATAGCCATGCCAACCTGCGCCAGTGCCAAAACAATACATGGCACGTATCTGATCGTGATTTGAGGTAAGTCCTAGTGCTTGGCCGCCATAGGAGTGTCCCACTAGAAAAGTTTCCTGACCCTGTTGTTGCATATAAGCTATGGCACCAGAAAGGTCATAACGTCCCCAGTCGAGGTAGGACATCTTAAAGCCTTTAAGTTTTGGAGGAGCAGAACGTCCAATACCACGATAATCAAAAGTCAGTACTTGATAACCGAGTCCTGCGGCATACTCGGCAAAACGACGGTAAAATTGTTGAGGTACACCTGTCGCACTTGAAATAATAATATTGGCTTTAGCGGCAGAATTAGGCCGATATTCAACGCCTGAAAGCGTATAGCCATCGGTTGCAGGGAACTTAACCTGTGTACTATGTATTTCGTGCGTTGCTTGTTCTAAATCCGTTGACATAATTTTTCTCTTGATGTGGCAGGACGGAAAGGGTTTACTCAGTTTAAATAAAGGCTTACTTGCCCTGAAAATTGGCTGCGCGACGTTGTAGCATGGCCATGACACCTTCTTGTACATCTTGTGTTTCTAGTAATGGTTGTAAGTGCTGATCCAATTGAGCAAAGGCAGCATCGGCCCCCAAATGCACACCTTGCTGTGCTGAGGCCAGTGTTGCCTGAACCGCCAATGGTGCGGCCTGTGCAATTTGTTCTGCAAGTTCTATCGCACGAGATAAGGGCGCTTGGTCGGTAATTTCAGTCACCAAGTTCATGTCATATGCCATTTGCGCATTGAAACGTTCACCTGTGAGTAAATAGCGCATGGCTTTATTCCAACCCGCTGCTTGCACAAAGCGAACTGTTGCACCACCAAAGGGAAGAATGCCACGTTGCACTTCCATCTGAGCGAACTCCGTCTGACGATGTGCGATCACGACATCGGCATTCAGCATGAGTTCAATACCCGCCGTAAAACAGAACCCTTGTACCGCAACAACTACCGGTTTTTTTCGTTGTCGTGAGTTGGTTCCCCACGGATTAATTTGCTGATCAGGAAAATTAAATAGTCCACTGCCAAGTTTGGGTTGTAGTTCGACCAGATCTAGACCCGCAGTAAAATGATCGCCATGAGCAAAAATTACCGCACAGCGTAAATTTGGATCATCTTCATATTCAGTGAGCGCCAGTGAAAGGTCATGAATTAAATGACTGTCAAACGCATTTCGTTTATCTGCACGGTCCAAACCGATTAAATAAAGATGACCACGAATTTCTCGACTTACACGACCTTGTTGTTCTGACATTTGGATGATTCCTTCTGATTATTCTTTAGGCATAACTAAGTTTTTAAACGATTGTTAGAAAACTGTCAAAACTGATGCGTTCAAAACATCAAAATCAAAGTAAGTTGGCTGAATGGTTTGATTTAAAATTTACAGAGTTGATATGAAATAGTGTGGGATATAGCTTGCCTTTGGGCCGATTTTTTCCATAATAGCTGCAGCTTTTTTAAGGCCCAATCAACCATGTCGAACTTAGAAATATTTGCAGTCATTATTAGCTTAATCGGGGTGACTTTAACCATAAAGCGAAAAATGTGGTGTTGGTGGTTTAACTTTGCAGCTTTTTTGCTGTATGCCTACCTGTTTTATACCTACAAACTTTATGGCGAAACCATTTTGCAGTTTTTCTTTGTGGTGGTGAACTTCTATGGTTTCTATCATTGGTTGAAGGGCAAACAACAAGATCATGACATTCGTATTGAACCGATTGCGACCAAAATTGTGATCTTTCAAATGCTTTTAGCTGCGGTGGGCGGTTTGATTTTTGGTTTAAGCCTGCACTATTTTACCGATGCAGCCGTACCAATTTTGGATGCACAATTGGCCGCGTTTAGCTTACTCGCAACATATTGGACCAGCCGGAAACATATTGCCACTTGGGTGCTTTGGGTATTTGTCGATATTATCTATGTGGGTATGTTTATATACAAAGACCTGTATCTCACTGCGGCGCTCTATGCAGGTTTTGTGGGCTTGGCGGCATTTGGTTGGTGGCAATGGACACAAGTCAAAAATAAACAGCAGCAACAGGCGATGAAAGCTTTATAAGGATCATCGGGTGATGGCAAAGCTACTTTTAATAGCCGATGTTCTGAACCCGATGAACAATTAAAGAGCGTGCAGAGTCATGATTATCGACTTTCAACTTGAGCAGCAACTGCGTTTTGATCGACAAGCTGGGTTTCTACTGCGGCAAAAAGCGACCTTTTTTCAGTTTGAGCAAATAGCAGATGTGTATAACGCTGAATGGCTCAAGGCATTTCCACAAGGCACGCAATGTAGCATCAGCGGTTTGGATGATGGTGCAGATGAATACGGCATCCAAATCAGTTATAAACACCAAAGCGTTTTGATCGATTATTCACAAGTAATCAAATTGGTACACCGTGATCGGGATGGTGTGGTGCATAGCATGCTTTTAAATTAATAAAATTTTTAAAATCAGCTCTTTAAAGATTCGTTTTAAAAAAGAAAAAAATAAGCGTAAGAAGAAATGAAAAGATATGGAACGTTATTAAAGCAATGACGCAACTTGACCCAAAAGATTCAACATTTAAAATTTTTAATCAGCTATGTTTCGAACTTTTTCATGATTATGGCTCGCACTGCACGTCTTTTGAACCAAGCGCTTTGATACATGCAAAACCAATACAACAGCTTCCTGAACAAGCCAGCTTTGATATTTTTAGCCTCGACTTTGGTCATTGGTACGCAAAGTTGTCCTATGCAGGGATGTATTTAAAAATTGATGCGGGCTGGGAATTTCAGCTCGAGTTGAAAAATCAGCATGGGCAAATATTTCAAAAAAGCCTTTAAGGCAGAGTCCCTCTGAGTTGCAGTATGGCAATTCTGTTTTTCTAGCTTGGTTTCAGGTCAATGACAGCCACAGCGCTTTCCGATTTAATCCAAAGCACAGTTTTAGCAACTGTAGACTGGGCGAAATAAAACAATAAAACCAATATTGACCTGAAGGATTACGAGAATGGCACATCAATTTACCGTCAATGCCACTATTCATGGCGTTTCAATTGAAGATTTTAAACGACTAGCCGCAGATATCAGCTTGCATGAAGCGGTGTGCAAACGCATACCGGGTGAAAATCTAGAAATTTTAGAATCAAAAAAAACAGGTGATATGTATACCTTAAAACGTGCGTATAACCTTGATGTAAATATTCCAGATATTGCCAAGAAATTTTTAAAAGATGCGTTTCGCTTAAAACGTACGGATATTAGTAATTTGGCGGCATTAACCTCTGACGTCAAACTAGATCCGAACCTACCGCTCGAAGCCAATTGTAAAAGAAGTGTCAGTGGTGATGCAACACAAGTGAGTTTCAATTTGGACTGGACGGTGAAAGTCAAAGTTCCACTTATTGGTGGATTACTTGAAAAACATGCAGAAGGTGAAATTCGTCGTTTTAGTCAGCTTGAGATTGAAATTGTAGAAGATGAATTGCGTAAAAATTTAAAAGCCTGAATTGATTTGAAAGAGATTTAAAAAAAGCGGTCATTGACCGCTTTTTTATTATTTTAATGAGATGTTTTTTCAAAACGTTGACGATAAAGCATCGCAGTAAAGAAGGTCACCAAACAGACGGTCCAAATATAATACATAGCGCCAATGTTGCTGTATAAACTCAACCATTGAACCAACGGCAAGGTGATACCACCCGCGATGGCATAGGCCAAATTGTATGAAAATGAAATGCCCGAGAAACGAATCTGTGCAGGGAACATTTTCACCATACTATAAGACACCATACCAACCGTACCTGATGCCAAACCGAGCAACATATAGAGCGCAAACACGGTCGATGCTGCCACATGGCCCAAGCTGTTATAGAACACGCCCGCGATTATTGCGACAAGGAGTGAACCGAACAGCATCACTTTACCCGCACCGAAGCGATCTGCCAAAAGACCTGCCAAGATACAACCGACCATTTGCATCACAATAGCGGCACTTTGCATTTTAAAGGCATCGGCACGTTCAAAACCAAAGGCGCCCGTGAGTAAATTTGGCATCGCTAAAATCAATACAACAACGCAGCCAGTTAAGAACCATGTAAACAGCATACCAATCACAACGCCTGTTTTGTGCTGTTGCAGCACTTGTTTCACAGGAAGCTCTTTAGCCAATTGTTTCTTTTCTTGCATAGCTTTAAATACAGGCGTTTCTTTTAAATAACTGCGGAGATAGAGCGCAACAAAACCAAAGATTCCGCCTAGAATGAATGGAATCCGCCATGCCCAATCATGGATTTCTGACTCTGTAAATTGTAATGAAATAAACAAAGACATCAGTGCGCCCAATAGGATACCTAAAGATAAGCCAGCAGTGAGTAAGCCATTGGCGATCCCAATTTTTTGCTCAGGCACATGCTCTGAAACAAAAGTCCATGCCGCTGGGATTTCACCACCAATCGCGATGCCTTGAATCACACGCATCAGTAGGAGCAAAAGTGGTGCTGCATAACCAATACTTTCAAAAGTCGGCATCACACCAATCATCAGTGTAGGCAGAGCCATGAGTAAAATAGACAAACTAAATAAACGCTTACGACCAATCAAATCGCCAAAATGCGCCATCACCACACCACCCAATGGGCGGAAAAAATATCCTGCGGCAAAAATACCGTAGGTATTCAGCATCGCCCAAAATGGACTGAGGCCAGTGGGGAAAAACAGTTCCGAAATAATTTTGGCGTAAAACACATAAATGACAAAGTCATAAAACTCAAGTGCGCCACCGAGGGATGACAGTCCGAGGGTGCGTTTATCTTGACGAGTCAGGCGTGGCTGAGCTTCCATGCAAATATTTTCCAGCAGCAAATAGCATTTGAGGATTTTAGTGATTCAAATTTTTATTGAATAATCAAACTTTGTTGCCTTATTAAAAACTTATAGTTATGAAAATATTATTAATTAAGAACAAAATAATATAGATAAAGTCGCATTAACTAAAAGAATGATTGGTAATAGATAATAGTGTACCTTGATGTATAAATGATAAATATCAATGGTATAGGGTAGTATGATCTACTATTTTACTTTGTGCTCTATATAAACCACAAAAGATTCAAAGCCATAGCACGCTGTTGTTTTATACTCAGAACCGATAATAATGCATATTGCATGGTTGTTTTTTTTAAATAACTGATATTACGCAGTAACATCAGAAGCGTTATTTGATTCAAATGAAAGAATGATACGCGGTAACGTCATCCGCAAGTGTTTGAGACAGGACTCCTTCTAATCAAAAAAGTTTTTGCGATACTTTGAATAATTTGATACTAGTGAACGAGTTTTGTCGGTGAGGTGCATTGCACCGCAAGATGGTTTCCTTGCGAAGCTTTGCTTCTCATTTTGCCTAATGAGAAACATTGTTTCGTAAGAGTACCTCCAGCCGAAGGCTAATCCCTTTATTTAAATCCTAGATGTAAGACTACGTCGAATAAACTTAAATATCATTTTAAAATTGTGAAATTACTTTTACGTGCGTTACATCAGTTAAATAATTTAAGCTTGCTAGACTTAAAAAAGGATAAATACATGAGTCATATTGCTGCTGTTGCACAACGTGGTGAAGCAATTTTGACGCTCACGGCTGCAGAGGTGCAAGCATCTGAAATAGGTTCTGCATGGTTAACTGCACTAAGTGAAACACTTCATGCCACTATGCTTGAGCGTCAAGGCGTAGGCATTGCCGCACCGCAAATTTATGTTTCTAAGCGGGTAATTATCGTGGCTTCACGTGCAAATTTACGCTATCCCGATGCGCCTGAAATGGAGGCGATCGTGATGGTCAATCCAGTGATTACATCTCGATCTACGACCACGGTTTGGGGTGAAGAAGGCTGCTTAAGTGTGCCGAATGCACGAGGACAAGTCCCGAGAGCCGAGCAAATTCACGTGCGATATTTGACCCTTCAAGGTGAAGTCAAAGAGAAAACCCTGAATGGCTTTCCTGCACGGATCGTACAACATGAGGTCGATCATCTGAACGGGATCTTATTCACCGAGCGTTTAGAATAATAAACTGTACTATTTCAAAAAGATAAAAGTGACCAATTGAGCTAAAAAAATAGCGGAAAAGTAATTTGAATAGTGGTGTAAGTGAAGTTTAAAGGCTTCAAAGGTTGCACTTTTAACTGTGAAAATAGGCTTTCTTTTTGAAGTTAAAACCTTGTATAACTAGCGAAATAATAAAATAAAAAAGAAGATTAATGGGGAAAAATTGGGGCAATGCTGTCTGTACGAAATGGGGCGTACAATGGCGTAAATTGAAGCATCTTTTGTTTGAGTCAGACTATCTCATCATCAATTGGTCTGACTACGATAAAGGGCGTTTACTTCTCATCTTTGGCATGCTGAGTCAAGTTAGCGTGTTGAAGTGGTGCATCATGAATTTTTATTATTCGACCAATCGGATTTGGTTTAATCCGAGTGAACTCAAGTTCAGGATCATCGTCGCTTGTATAGTCCTACTCAGTTATGGCGTATTGGCAGTACTCAGTCTTTATTTCAAAAAATATTTAAATTTTAGACTGTTTTTTAGCTATTTTGCGCCCGTCCTGTTTGGGATCGGTATGATCTATGGTGGCTATATGATTGGGATCTATAGTCCTGCCACTATGGCGGGGACGGTCAATCTGCTGATGGTCGGTTTGGTTTTTTATCGTCCTGCAATTATGCTCAGTATTACATTTCCGATCACACTGTTTATTGGCTACATTTGCTATCAAACTTCGATTGACCATCTAGAATATGCACCGATTTTCAGCCCAGCTTTAAAACAGAGTGAGTTTTACGATAATGCCTTTTGGCTCATGAGTATGGCGGAGTTGTATTTACCCATATTGATCGTCAGTGCGGTATTTTTTCAGATTTTGCTTTTACAGTGGCGACACCGTGAACAAAAGATGGAAGTCCTCAGCCGTGTTGATGGCCTGACCAATGTGTTTAACCGTCGTTATGTCAGTCATGAACTTGATAGGCTCAGTAAACAGATACGGCCTGAATTTGCAGTGGTTTTGCTTGATCTCGACCATTTTAAATTGATCAATGACCAGTATGGACATGATGCAGGAGATGCCGTTTTACAACGTGTTGCTCAAATTTTAAATGACAATACTCGTGTACAAGATGTGGTTGGACGTTATGGCGGTGAAGAATTCATTTTAATTTTAAAAAATCAGAGTTTAGAGCAGGCGATAGAGGTCGCTGAACGCTGTCGATTAGCCATTTCTGAAGCTGAAACCATGATAGCCAACCATCAAATGTTGAAGATTAGTGCAAGTTTCGGTGTGGCAACTGCGATTGAGGGGACACCGTCTGCTGTGGTCACGCGTATGGCTGATCAAGCACTGTATATGGCAAAGCAACAAGGTCGTAACCAAGTGTGTAGCTTTCGTGAGTTAAACTTGGTAGAAGATTAAAAACTTAAAAGATAGCGATGCAGCAATTACAATTTCAGCTCGGATTAGCGCAGCTCGACTTTCAGACCGAGCAACAGAATATTCATTTTGATCATGGCTTAGCGGCTTTGGTACAAAAATGTGTTCGACATCAGCGCTTCGATGCTTTAGCGATTGAATATTTGATCTATGAAATTGAAGAAATTTTAGAACGATTACAGCTCGATTATCAGACGCAGCGCTATGCTCAGTCGAATGATGCGATGCTGCATATACTGGCGCAAACCTTTTTTGAACATGCGACCCGCATTGAACGACAAAGCTTAGAACATGGCTTTAATGAAATGATTGAACATACTGAATATTATCAAAATCTATTTGGTGAGCAGGCAATCATTCAACTCAGTTATTTCGTTTTTATTCGAGAAATGATGCACCATTTGAATATACAGCACATACATGTTTTAGCTCAGAAAGCATCTTCACCATAAGGACTTATACAGAGGCAGCTCAATTTGTTATAAATAAAAAAGCACACAACAAAAAATAGCCCTTATGAAAACGCCTGTTCCAGATTATTTACAGCATGTCCTTAATGCCTGCGATGCCAATCAACACGGAGCTTTGGCAGATTATATTCCTGAGTTAGCTAACGCCAATCCGAATAGACTGGCTTTGGCACTGTCTACCGTAGATGGCACGATTTATTCCTCGGGTGATGACGAAGTCGAGTTCACCATTCAGTCGATGTCTAAACCTTTTGCTTATGCTTTAGCGATTCGTCATCTTGGCTTAGACAGCGTTTTACAAAAAGTCGGTGTCGAGCCATCGGGAGAGGCGTTTAATCAAATTGCGCTCGATCCACAGAGCAATACCCCGAAAAACCCGATGATCAATTCGGGGGCAATCACCACACATTCACTTTTACCGCATGACGAGTACAGCACTCGAGCTGAAAAACTCCGTGAATTTTTAAGTGAACTGGCGGGGCGTGAGCTGAGTTTTGATGAAGCGGTTTACCAGTCTGAAGTGAAGACGGCTTTTCGAAATTTGTCGATCGGTTACATGCTGCGCACAGTCGGTGTGCTTGAAGAAGACCCTGAAGATGTGGTGAATGGCTATATTCGTCAGTGTGCAATATTAGTGACGGTTAAAGATTTGGCAAAAATGGCCAGTGTGCTTGCCAATGGTGGCGTGCAAGCAGCCACAGGAAAACGGTTGCTGTCACGTTCGGTGGTGCGCCAAGTGTTGAGTGTGATGATGACTTGCGGCATGTATGATGCTGCGGGTGATTGGCTGACAACGGTCGGTATTCCTGCCAAAAGCGGTGTGGCCGGTGGCATCATGGGGGCTTTGCCAGGGCAGGTTGGGTTGGCAGTCTTTAGTCCGAAACTCGATACACATGGGAATAGTGTTCGAGGCGTAGAAATATTTGAACGACTGTCTAAGGACATGGGACTACATGTGATGGAGGGAACACCTTCAGCGCAAACGATCGTCCAGAGTCGCTATACCTGCGGCCTTGATCATTCGGTGGTGGTGTATGAACTGCGCGGCGTATTGCAATTTACTGAGTCGGAAATGTTACTGCGGATCTTAGAGGATGAACCTGTTGCGAAGAACCATATCGTTTTAGACCTGACCAATATTTCTTTGATACACGATGTTGGTGTCCGAATGCTCTTTGAAGGTGTAGATCGTTTAATTGCGGATGGTCATCGCGTGGTAGTGATCGACTCTGAGCATCTTTTGGAACAAAGTCGAAGTCATGCAGGACATGAGGTGGTGGTTCGGGAAGAGTTGAGTCAATATTTGCATCGGTTTGAGTGTTATTTATAAAACGTGATTTTTTGATTTAGGCAAAGTGCTCATAAGTTTCGTGCTTAGATCGGCTATAATTTTCTTTTTGCGTTAAATTTGCTTATGTCTTTTGAGTTAAAAGTCAGTTTACTCCCGAGTGTTGAAGCTTTATCGCCACAGCATAAAAAGCTGAATAAACTGATTGAGCAAATCGAACAGCAAAAGCTGGATTTAGATCTTTGGCAAAACGCCAAAAGTGAAATTCAAAGTTATATCCAACTCAAACTTGTGCCGATCTACCGTGATTTGCATGTGGTGTACTACCGTCAACTAACTCAGCTTTGGCAACATCTACAGCAAGAAGACTTTGCTAAAGCAGACTTAGCACAGCTGGATGCAAAGCTTGCGAAACTGGCTAAGCAGCTAAAAAAATCCAACTATTTAAATACTGCCGAACTTGAAAAAGTCACTGAGGTGGATGCCTTTTATCAGCAGCATCATGCGCATAATCAAAAGCCAAATAAAAAAGCTAAGTCAGCCCAAACTGAACAGAGCAAAGTAGAAGGTCATGTTGATATAGAACAAGAAACGACAGAAGAATATGAGTCTTATGAAGAGTGGGACAGCGAACAATATCAACGTGAGAAAAAAGAGCATCAGCGTAAACGACTTGCGCAAAAACGTGAGCAAGCTGAAAAGTTAGTGAACCAATCACTGAAAACTGTGTATTTAAAAATCACTGCCATGATTCACCCGGACCGTGAACCTGATGAAGCTAAAAAAGCGGAAAAAACCGAGTTGCTGCAAGTGGTGAACCAAGCCTATGAAGCACAGGATTTGTTTTATTTACTGAAACTGCAATTACAGCTAGAAACTAATAAGGGCAAAAGCCCTAAAGCTTTAACTGATGAACATTTAAAGTTTTATAAGATGGCTTTAGAGGCGCAAAGTCAACGCCTTGCAAGTCAAATTGATGACATCAAGGATAGCTTTCACTGGAGTGAAAAACCGAAGCCGAAAAATATGCAGGTGAAAGATGTGTTTAAGGTGATTGATGGCGATGTTTCGGTGTTAAAAGAACAAGTGAAGTGGGAAAAAGAACGGCTGAAATATATGGAGAAGGTGAAAGGGGTGGTGGTGTTGCTGGAGAATGGGATGCTTTGATACTTTTTTCATTAAAAGCACGTTTCCCTCACCCCCTTGCGAAGCAATGCTTCTCATCCCAAAGGGAGAGGGAGTTGCATCTAATTAAATACCGTCTATTGGCTTAATAATGAATATTCCCTCTCCTTATAGGAGAGGGCTAGGGAGAGGTTATAAAATTTGATAATCTGATTAAAATAATAAAAACAAAACGTAATGAACAATAAACTCGACCCCCAACTTTTAATATTCGCCAAATCCATGCGTCACACTGCCACCGATGCTGAACACCTCATGTGGCAACTTCTACGGACCAAACGTTTTATGAATCTTAAATTTCGTCGTCAGCATGTTATTGAACGTTATATTGTGGATTTTTACTGTCATGAAATTGGTTTGGTCATTGAATTAGATGGTAGTCAGCATGGAATGGATGATGCGATTGAATATGATGCTGAGCGGACTAAGTTTCTAGAGGCTTTGGGTTTAACCGTTGTGCGGTATTGGAATCATGATGTTTTGAGTCGGACGAATGTGGTGTTGGTGGATTTGGGGCGGATATGTTTTGACTTAGATTATAGCTTTCTTTAATCTGTATAATTAAATTTATATTTAATTACAAACCTAATAAATAATTGATTTTTCTACAATTAATTTGTTTTAAGTGTGGGGGTTTTTAATATTTTTTGAAATTATTCTAGTTGTTGTTTCACGATATAGTATATAATGTTCCACAAATTTTAGAAATCAATAATTTTGTTTCATGGAGGTTGCTATGACTACAAAAACAATCAGCCCTATGCAAACCCTATATTCAAAGCTAGATACATTAGGTTTTAAAAAATCAATAGTTAAGAAGCTTTTACCTGATTGGTGGGACGATAATATTGCAAACACTCCAGCCGGTTTGCAAGAGGCTTCATTAATTCTATCGAAATATTTAAGTATTCGTTACAGTAGCCTTATCGGGGACGCTGATCCAACTTTTATTGTTCCAAAGCATAAATTTAAACATGCTAGTAATGTTGAAGAAAAAGATTTAACTAAAGCAGTAGCTCTTTCATGCTTAGCTGCGAGATTAACGTTGGAAGCCTATGAAAATGAGTGTGCTAATTTAGTAAATATATCTGCTAAGAGTATTCGAAAAACCTTACTTGCGCGAAATGTACCTTGGATAGATTTCAAAACTTTATTGGATTATTGTTGGGAAATAGGCATACCTGTAATTTTTGTTGAAAATTTACCTTCTCCAAAAATGCAAGGATTAGCTTTGCAGTTACAGGGTAGACCTGTAATTATTCTGACTAGTACACGTAAGCATGGTTATTTGGTTTTTCATTTAGCTCATGAGCTAGGCCACATTATTTTAGGTCATGTAACTGATGATGATTGGGTGGTAGATGAGAAAATTACTGAATCAGATTGTGATAATCAAGAGTTAGAAGCAAATAAATTTGCTTTAGAGTTGATTACAGGTAGGAGTGATGCGGCATACAGATCAGAAAGTCGGTTATACCCGAATACATTAGCTGCCTCAGCTTTACAAGTTGGACGTGCCAATAAAATTGATCCAATGCATATTGTTTTAAATTATGGATTTACGATTAACAATATGGGGTTAGCTACCGCAGCCTGTAAGACATTAATAAAAAGTTTAAATATTGGTGAATCGGATCAAGAAATCGCAAAATCCACATTTATGCAATATGTGGATGTTGATAGCCTTGATGATGAAAAGGCATTGCGTCATCTTATTGGGATGTAAAAGTGATTCTATTTGCTGATAATGATATTTTAATGAAATTAGCAGGTTGTGATTTATTAATTCCCTTTTGTGATGCAATACAATTAGAAAATCAAGATTGCTATCTAACCTCTACTGCTCGTCGGGCAATTCCTAGTCAAGCTAAAAAAGGAAAAAATAAGCTAACAAATCCTGACTTATATCAGAAATTAGTTGAGTTCGTTAATCGTACAAAAGCAATTACAGATGCTGTCCCTCAACATGAAATTTTAGATGAGCTATCAAGCGCTTCGAATATTGATCCTGGCGAAGCTCAGCTAATATTATCAGCATATAATAATCCTTCTAGCAAAATTGCTACTGGTGATAGACGTTGTTTAGTATCTTTACTTAATACATCATCATTGAAAGAGATTACTGATAATTTATCTCAACGTGTATATACTTTAGAAATAGCAATGCTTATTCTAATTGAAAAATTAGGTTATGAAACTGTCAATGAAAAGGTTATCCAGCGTTGTGTAGATGATACTGTTTTAAGAATGGCATTTGGTGAATCTAGATCGGTTGATAATGCAATAGCATGTTTGTCTTCTTATTCATCAGAAGTCATCCCTTTATTATCAGATTCACATCTAATCAAAATAAATAATTAATATTAGAACACCATATTGGTTGAAATTTTAAATAAATAAAGGGCTGAATAATCAGCCCTTTATACAAAAACTGGATCAAAATAACAACACATTAAAGCGCTGCAATTTGCTCCATATTCGCTTTAATCTTCGCTAACTGATCAGCAAATTCAGCAAGTTTAACTTTCTCGCCTTCAATTAAATTAAATTGAACTGCTTAATCATACCTTTAAATTAACCCAATGGCTAACGATCCTAAAAAGCAGTAACTAATTAAAAAAACTAGTGTTTTTAAGGATAGTTTTAAATGACTATTTTTTTCAACATATACTTTGGCTATTCGCTTATAACTTTTGGTGCTTTCTGATGAGTCAATTATAAGATAAATAATGCTAATTAATAAAAAAAGCTGACTAACAAGTTGTACATTTTGAGCACTAAAATTTGCACCTTTTGCAAAAAATAGACCTATTGTGACGGGGATTATAATACTCAAGCCAAAGTAATTTAATCGTTCAAAATATGTGTTAGCTATATTGTTGTTTTGATTAAGTATTATCATATATAGAAACTCAATATTATTTAGATTTATTTAAATATAGTTTATTTTTTTGTATAAAAAAAGCCCAATATTGGGCTTTTTTATAATGTATTTAATTAAAGCGCTGCAATTTGCTCCATATTCGCTTTAATCTTCGCTAATTGGTCAGCAAACTCAGCAAGTTTCACTTTCTCGCCTTCAACTACAGCTGCAGGTGCTTTTGCCACAAAACCTTCATTGCCAAGTTTAGTTGCAATTTGGTCATGCTGTTTTTGAACCTTGTCTAAGTCTTTTTGCAGACGACCCAATTCCGCTTTAGGGTCAATTAAGCCCTTCATTGGAACGAATACAGACACATGACCGACTACAGAAGATGAAGACAATGGCGGTTGTTCGCCATCAGCAAGGAAAGTAATGCTTTCAACTTTTGCCAACGCAGTGAATAAAGCTTCAATACGTGTGATCTGAGCTTTCTCGCTTTCTGTTGTGTTTTGAAGAAGAACAGGTAACAAGCGAGCATTACCTAGACCCATCTCACCACGGATGTTACGTACCGCACCAATCAAACCTTGAAGCCATTGCATATCTGCTTCAGCTTGTTCATTAATCAATGCTTGTTCAGCAACAGGGTACTGAGCCAACATAATTGTTTCGCCAGAAATGTTGAGTTTCGGCGCAAGTGTTTGCCAGATTTCTTCTGTTAAGTAAGGCATCAATGGGTGAGCCAAACGTAAAGACGCTTCCATTACAGCAAGAAGAACACGACGTACTTCAGCTTTACGCTCAACAGATACGTTTTCATCATTTAGAACAGGCTTAGTCAGCTCGACATACCAGTCACAGTATTCATTCCAAATGAACTCGTAAATCGCTTGTGCAGCCAAGTCTAAACGATACGTCGCGAATGCTGTTTGCACGGCTTGTTCCGCTTTTTGCAGACGGCTGACGATCCACTGTTCAGGCAATTCCCAAAGGTCTTGACGAGCATCGATACCAATCACTTGCTCTTCACAGTTCATCATCACGAAACGGGTAGCGTTCCAGATTTTGTTGGCAAAGTTACGGTAACCTTCAACACGTTTCATGTCGAACTTAATGTCACGGCCAGTGTTCGCAAGCGCACAGAAAGTGAAACGAACCGCATCTGTACCGTAAGACTGAATGCCTTCAGGGAATTCTTTACGGGTAGATTTTTCAATCTTCGCCGCTTGTTTCGGGTTCATGAGTCCTGTAGTACGTTTTTGTACTAAAGTTTCAAGATCAACACCGTCAATCAAATCTAATGGGTCAAGCACGTTACCCTTAGATTTAGACATTTTTTGACCTTCGCCATCACGTACCAAACCGTGTACATACACAGTTTTGAACGGAACTTGTGGTGTGCCGTCTTCATTTTTCATGAAGTGCATGGTCATCATGATCATGCGGGCAACCCAGAAGAAAATGATGTCAAAGCCAGTTACCAGTACATCAGTCGGGTGGAAAGTGTTGAGGAAATAGTTTTCTTTATCTTTCGCAGCGTCACCAGTCCAACCTAAAGTTGAGAATGTCCAAAGACCAGAAGAGAACCATGTATCAAGCACGTCTTCGTCTTGTTTCAATTCAACTTCAGGCGCAATGCCATTTTTCGCACGAACTTCAGCTTCGTCGCGACCGACAAATACGTTGCCTTCAGCATCGTACCAAGCTGGAATACGGTGACCCCACCATAATTGACGTGAGATACACCAGTCTTGAATGTTGTTCATCCAAGCCATGTACATGTTGCTGTATTGCTCAGGGACAAACTTAATTTGACCGTCTTGAACCGCTTTAATTGCAGGCTCAGCAAGTGGCGCAATTTTCACATACCATTGGTCAGTCAATAATGGCTCAACGATCACACCTGAACGGTCACCGCGAGGTGGCTTCAATGTGTACGGTTGAATCTGGTCTAACCAGCCTTCAGCTTCAGCTTGAGCAACCAATTGTTTACGTGCAGCAAAACGCTCTAAACCAATGTAGTCCGCAGGTGCAGGAATGGTTTTAGAAATTTGCTTGCCCGCTTTCGCGATGTATTCAAACTCAGCCAACACTTCAGCATTTTTGTTGAAGATGTTGATGATTGGAAGTTCACAGCGTTTGCCCACTTCATAGTCATTGAAGTCGTGCGCAGGGGTGATTTTCACACAGCCTGTACCAAATTCTTTGTCTACATATTCGTCTTTTACGATAGGAACAGCACGGCCTGTAATAGGTAGGATGATGTTTTTGCCTACAAGCGCTGCATAGCGTTCATCATCAAGCGCAACCGCAACAGCTGTATCGCCAAGCAATGTTTCAGGACGTGTTGTCGCCACAACAATGTGATCTTTGCCGTCATGGGTACGAAGTGACTTATCTTCAAAGAAATATTTGAAGTGCCAAAGTGAACCTGCTTCTTCTTTATCAGACTCAACTTCTAAGTCAGAAAGGGCAGTTTGTAGTTTAGGGTCCCAGTTGACTAGGCGTTTACCACGGTAAATTAAGCCTTCTTCATGTAGCTTAACAAATACTTCTTTCACAGCATTTGATAAACCTTCGTCCATGGTGAAGCGTTCACGAGACCAATCTACCGAAGAACCTAAACGGCGGATTTGACGGGTAATGTTACCGCCAGATTGTTCTTTCCATTGCCACACTTTTTCAATGAACTTTTCACGACCAAGGTCGTGACGGCTGATGCCTTCAGCACCCAATTGACGTTCAACAACCATTTGCGTTGCGATACCTGCATGGTCGGTACCCGGCTGCCAAAGGGTATTTTTGCCAGACATACGGTTATAACGAGTCAACGCATCCATAATGGCATTGTTGAAACCATGACCCATGTGCAAGCTACCAGTGACGTTTGGTGGCGGAATCATAATACAGAATGAATCACCTTTTTGAGATGGCTTGAAGTAGCCTCTCTCTTCCCAAGTCTTGTACCATTTTTTTTCGATCTCGGTCGGATCGTAGGTCGTAGCAATATTTTGCGCTGAATCAGTCATAGTCTAAACAGATCAAAAGTGGATAAAAAATTAGATCTATTGTAGCAAAAAAAATGGTGAATTAGGGATGTTGGGCGAATGTTAACTTTTAGGATTTGGCAGTAAATAAAAGAGTCCGTATGATAGGACCTAAGATAAGAAGTATCCATTGATCCCAAAACTAAGATAAAAGGAGCAATATCAAATGACTTATTCTATTTCTTTAAAGATTCAACCTACGACATATCAACGTTTTGAGACGATTCATCAAAAGCTCAACGCAGGTGAAACAGAAAGTCAGTCCAAAGCCTTAGGGGATAATCTAGCGGATATTGCATGTGAAATTTTAGATCAAGTTTTTGGTCAAATGGCGCGCATGAATAAGTCTGGAGACAATGAATCCGAAAAAATTATTCAGCAAATACGTGAAACGACCCGTAAATATATGCCGTGGTCTGTGTCTTTTTTCGGCAATGACCGCCTTGTACCGATGGTGAATTATTTATATGGACGTTTTTATAGCAAAGATGGTCAGCATTTTATGCATTACCCGATCGATGCCTCTCTAGCGAATGACTTGCTAGGCTTTGTCAGTCAGATGAAAGACGGGCAAAACCAATATGTGCCGCTCGCGTTGAAAGCATTCACGCAAGTGGTCGATGCAGGGGTGACGCATTTGGTGCGTGAACCAAAAAAAATGCTGAAATTTAATATGGTGGTGGATAAAACTTTAACCGGTGTCATCAATCTCACCACGCAACTCGGATATAAACGCTTCGATAAACTCGGCAAAATTTATGATGCACAATCGATGAGTCAGTACTTTGATCATTTTATGGTGTTTTTGAGCAATGAGCCTGTACTACATAAAGCATAAAATACATATAAATGAATAAATTAGTTATTTAAAAGGATGTCAAAATGGCAAAACGTGATGATTTGAACGGAAAAGTGGTATGGATTACTGGGGCATCGTCAGGTTTGGGTGAAGCTTTAGCAAAAGAATGTGCTTTGCAAGGGGCGCAGGTCATTTTGACCGCACGTCGTTTTGAAGAGTTGGAAAAAGTCCGTGTTTCATTATTACATCCAGATCAGCATCTTTCAGTGTGTGCAGATATTACCAATGAAGAACAAGTTCGCCATGCTTATGAACAAGTCCGTGCGCATAAAGGTCGAATTGACTGGCTAATCAATAATGCGGGATTGAGTCAGCGTGCATTGATTACGGATACGACTATGCAAACTGAACGTGCCATCATGGAAGTAGATTATTTTTCGCAAGTCTATTTAACCAAAACCGTTTTACCGACATTTTTAGCACAAAAGTCTGGTCGAATTGCTTTTGTTTCAAGTGTTGCAGGCTTATTAGGTACACAATACCGCGCGACCTATTCTGCTGCAAAAGCTGCCATTCATATGTGGGCAAACAGTCTACGTGCAGAAGTGGCGGATCAAGGGGTGGGCGTATCGGTGATATTCCCCGGATTTGTCAAAACCAATGTTTCATTTAATGCACTCAATGGTGCCGGCAAGCCACAAGGGCATCAGGATGAAGCCATTGAAAATGGTCTAGAAGCCAATGAGTTTGCCGAAACGGTGGTGCAATCTTTGCAACGTGGGGAAGAATACATCGTGGTGGGTGGTTCTAAAGAAAAGCTCGGTGTTTGGGTGTCACGTTTATCACCAACAACGTTGTATAAAATGATTCGTAAAACCAAAGTGAAGTAAGTTTTAACAAGTTTAAATTGTTTAAAAGTCACTCTTAACAGTGACTTTTTTAATGAGTATCGAGATTATAAGAAATGAAAAAGAATAATTTTAACAAATGGGGAATAGCCATCATTTTGTGCGCAATCATTGGTGTAATTGGTACGGTGGCTTATTTTTATTTTAAACAGAAAACTCAAAAAATTGAGCACAACTCAACACTCGAAAAGCCTGAAAAAGAAATAGGAACTGTATCAGAACCAGTTACTGAATCTGTTGAGATTGAACCTAATGTTGAAGCGGCGAGTGCAGAAGTTGTTATGCGAGGACCAAATGAGGGGTGGTTACCGATCGAAGCACTGTTTGATGAACAAGGATTATTGAAGTCTGAGTATTACAGTCAAAATCCTCAAGATTCAGATGTTGATAAATTACCTTATAGCTCGAATAAAATTGGTGATTTTAAATGGCGAGCTGAATTTCATCCTGTTGATGATTTTAAAGGCGATCAGGCTAGATTCAAAGATCAATGTTTTGGATATTGTGTTTTAGTGAAAGGTAAGTTGCTGACCAGTGTTGAATCGACTGTATTTACGGGAGCATTTATTGCGAAAGATCATTTGATCGAAGTGATTGCACATAAGGGGAGTGGCGCATATATGCCTGTCAACTATAGCTTTATCAAAATCGACAAAGCTGGTAATGCAGAGTTAATCTCAGATGATCATAATTCTTACAAAGATCAATTGGCTCGTATCAATCATTCGGGACTCGAGATTGACTTAAAACCATTTAGAAAACTTCAATATTTTCTTCTAATGAATGAAAATGGTTTAAATGTGTCGATGCAAAAACCCAATAAGGTGGATGTCGAAGCGACTCAGTGTAAAGAGTATTACGAAGGAACATTAGAGGCATGTCCAACTTTATATGGATGTAAAGCTGACATTGTGGTGCAAGATCTGGCACGTGCTTATGCTGGAGATGTTGCATTTAGTTATCATGATCCAAATATTGATGAAAAGAAATTTAATGAAGTTTGTTTTAAAGTTTGTCGCAATGAAAATGTGAGTTATGAAGAGTTTGAAAACACATTGTGTAAAGTAAATTAAATAGTAAAAATGAATTGGGGAGAAGTAGAGAGATCAGATGTCTCTCTTTTGAATTGCTGTTCCATACGCAAAGACTTCGACCATGCCGCCTTGCATACCCAACTCAGTGGTGCTTAAACGTAAGCCCATAATTTGGTTTGCGCCCATCTTTTCAGCTTCTTGCTTTAAACGCACCACGGCTTCACGACGTGCCCGATCGACGATGCTTTCATAACTGGTTAAACGTCCGCCAAAGAAGTTCTGAATATTGGCAATCACATATTTAAAATAATCATGTGAAATCACTACATTACTCGAAATCAGTTGTCCGAAATGTTCAGTAGTTTTAAAGCGGTTGTTGTCTATGCGAATATGTGCCAATCGCTTTTCTTGAGCTTCGAGTTCTTTGAGATGTTTTTGTTCGATATGGCGACCGAAGCCCCAACCAATACAAAAGAGCACCACAAAAATCAGGACTTTAAAAATAAAGGCATCCATGACTTAGTCCTGAGTTGGAAATGGGTCTGGGAGTTTTGCTGAGTTGGCTTCTACGCGAACAGCGGTGCCATACACAAATAATTCAGAGGCGCCTTGAGCAATATTTGAGGTTGAAAAACGGATGCCGACGACCGCATTCGCGCCTAAGGCACGTGCTTTATCAATCATACGGCTCATAGCTTCTTGACGAGATTCTTCGAGTAGTTCTGTATAACCTTTGAGCTCACCACCCACAATATTTTTTAGGCCAGCCATAAAGTCACGACCAACATGTTTACTGCGGACAGTACTGCCATAAACGACATCAAGTTGTTGTGTAATGGTATGGCCCGGAACAGATTCAAGATTACTTAAAAGCATTTTTAGTTATCAATATAAAAAGGTGAATTGAAGATAGGAAACTCTTCAGCAAAAAGCAATATGTTCATTTTTATTTTGAAGCTCCGATCTAAAAATGAAAAAGCCCACCGAAGTGAGCTTTTCAAATATTACGGGCTAGGCTAACTCAAATTATTGTTTTGATGCAGCTTTACGCTCAGCAGTAGAAGGTTGGTATTGCACAGCATCAGAAGTGTTGGCTTTGATACCACCACCAAGTGTTTTATACAATTCAACTTGGTTGTTGAGATTTGCTTGTTCAAGCAACAACAAACCTTGCTCAGCTGCATAAGATGCACGCTGCGCATCCAGTACAGTTAAGTAGCTATCAATACCAGCACGGAAGCGGGCATTTGACAGTTTGTAAGTTGTATTGGTTGCATCAACTAAACGGCGCTGTGCTGCAATACGGTCACCGATGTTTTGACGAACTGCAAGCGCATCATTCACTTCACGGAAAGCTGACTGAACTGATTTTTCATAATCAGACAATGCAATTTTCTGGTCAGTTTCAGAAACTTTAATATTGGCCTGACGTGTACCCCAATCGAAGATTGGAATATCAAGGCTCGGGCCAGCAGACCATACAAAGTTGCCTGATTTAAATAGATCACCTAAGTCCGTTGAAGCATAACCCGCTGAACCTGTCAGACTAATCGTAGGGAACAGACGTGCTTTAGCTGCACCAATGTTCGCACCGGCAGCAGACAGTTTATATTCAGCTGCACGGACATCTGGACGGTTGTTCAACAAGTCACTTGGAATACCTGAACCAATGGTATTGGTCGAAGTAATCCGACTGACACGTTGGTTCGGCAGTAAGTTCGCAGGTACTTGTTGACCCACTAATAGATTCAATAAATTTTGCGCTTGAGCAATTTGAGTTTTGTAGTTCGCAACATCATTACGTGCAGTTTCTACAGAAATTTGAGCCTGACGAACAGGAACTTCACTGTCAATACCGACATCAAAACGCTTTTTGTTGAGGTTGTAAGATTCAAGCTGAGCCTTTAAGGTTTGATCTGCAAGCTTCAAGTTTGAGTTAGCGTATGCATAGTTTAACCATGCTTGAGCCACTTGACCGATCAACGCAATTTGTGTTGCATCACGGGCACTTGCAGTTGCAAGGTAACTATCTAAGGCATTGTCTTTTAAGCTACGTACACGACCCCAAAAATCAAGTTCATAGGCAGTGACACCTAAACCGACATTGTAAGAGGTGATAGGCTTTTGTGTATTCAACGTGTCTTGACGAAGTACACTACCACTTGCACCAATGGTTGGTAATTGACCATTGGCAGTGATTTGATACTGTTGCTGTGCACGTTCAATATTTAAAGCAGCCGTACGTAGGTCACGGTTATTGGCTAAAGCTAAGTCAAGAACTTGTACCAGACGTTGGTCAGCAAAGAAATCTTTATATCCTTGTTCAGCAACAGAAGTACCAGAAGCACTTGCTGTGTAGCTTTCGGGGATATTGGTCTGAACAACCGGCTCTGGACCACGCATGCTTTGGCAGGCAGCCAAAGCAAGCGCAAGTGAAGAAACCGCAATGCTACGACCTGCAATAGACCATACATTTTGCATCACGATAAATGCTCCTGATTATTTTGTTGTTTTGGTTTGTACTTAAAGATACTTCGGATCCATACGTAGAACACAGGAATAAAGAAGATACCAAGTAGGGTAGAACTGATTACGCCACCCAATACACCATAACCTACGGAGTGCTGACTACCTGCACCTGCACCCGAAGAAAGCGCAAGCGGAAGTACACCAAAACCAAAGGCTAAAGTGGTCATGATAATTGGACGTAGACGCATTTTAGCGGCATGCAATGTTGCGTCAAACAGATCTTCACCTTTTTCTTGAAGTTCTTTGGCGAATTCTACGATCAAGATCGCATTCTTCGCGGACAAACCAATGACGGCAATAATAGCCACCTGGAAGTAAATGTTATTCGCCAAGTTTGGATTTTTGAAGAACACCATTCCAAGGAAAGTCAGTAATAACGCACCCAATACACCTAATGGTACAACCAGTAATACTGAGAACGGAATAGACCAGCTTTCATACAAGGCAGCAAGACATAGGAAGACGATTAACAATGAAAGTGCGTATAGGAATGGTGCTTGTGCGCCAGACTCACGTTCTTCTAGAGATAAACCAGTCCATTCATAGTCAAAGCCTTGAACGCCCATCGAAGGAAGTTTTTGTACAATTTCTTCCATCGCTTTCATCGCGTCGCCCGAACTTACACCTACACCCGGTGAACCTTGAATGTTCACAGATGCGATACCGTTATAACGTTCAAGACGTGGTGAACCATAAGTCCATTCGCCAGTAGCGAAGGTCGAGAATGGTACCATTGTGCCTTGGTTGTTACGGACATACCACTGGCTCAGGTCTTCAGGCATCATACGTGCCGCAGCTTCACCTTGTACATAGACTTTCTTCACACGACCACGGTCAACGAAGTCGTTGATGTAAGAACCACCCCAGGCCATACCCATTGTGGTATTGATTTCAGCAATGCTGACACCCATGGCACCGGCTTGAGCTTGGTCAATTGTGATTTTGTACTGTGGCGTATCTTCTTGACCGTTAGGACGAACACCCATGAGGCGTTTATCTTGAGCAGCCATACCGAGCACCATATTACGGGCATCGATAAGTTGTTGATGGGTTTGGCCTGCAGAAGCTTTTAACTGCAAGTTGAAGCCAGCAGTGACACCCAATTCAGGCATTGCTGGTAATTGGATTGGCATGATGTATGAAGCATCCTTCACGATCATGTTCAATGCCATACCACGTTGAATAATCGCACCCACTTGAGATTCAGGTGATGTACGGTCTTCCCAATCTTTTAACTTGATGAATGCAAGACCTGCGTTTTGACCCACACCTGTGAACGAGAAACCGGCAACACTGAATACAGAATCGACATATTTTTCTTCGTTTTTCAGGAAGTAATCGGTCATTGCAGTGACAGTTTTATCCGTACGCTCAAGTGAGGCATTCGGTGGTAACTGTACCAGTGTCATTACAACACCTTGGTCTTCTTCAGGTAAGAATGATGATGGTAACTTTTGGAATAAAAGCACTAATAAGCCGATTACAACTGCATAAATCACACCAGAGAAAATCTTGTGGTGTGTCATGAAGTTCACGCCGCCTTGGTATTTATGCGCAACTTTATCAAAAGAGCTGTTAAACCAACGGAAGAAACGGGCAAAGATATTGTTGCTTTCTGGTTTGTTTGGATCATGTTGTTTCAACATGGTCGCACATAGGGCAGGGGTAAAGGTCAATGCTACAATCAATGACAGAATCATTGCTGTTACCAGCGTGATTGAGAACTGACGATAAATTACACCTGTCGTACCACCGAAGAATGCCATCGGCACGAATACAGCGGTTAACACAGAGGTAATACCGATTAAGGCACCCGAGATCTGTTTCATTGAGATTTCAGTTGCAGTCACGGGGTCAAGATGATCTTCAACCATGACACGTTCAACGTTCTCTACGACAACAATCGCATCATCCACGAGGAGACCAATCGCCAGTACCATCGCGAACATGGTGAGTGTGTTGATCGAGAAACCAAACATGTTAATGACAGCAAAAGTACCCAATACCACTACAGGTACAGCCAATGTCGGAATAATCGTTGCGCGCCAGTTCTGTAAGAATAAGAACATCACAAAGAATACAAGAATCACGGCTTCTACAAGGGTATGTACAACACTTTCAATCGATAACTTAATGAATGGAGTCGTATCAAATGCAAGCGTGTCTTTTAAACCTTCAGGGTAGTTTGGACGTAGTTCTTTTAAACGTGCTTCAACAGCTTCGGCTGTATCTAATGCGTTTGCACCAGTTGCTAGTTTGATCGCTACACCACCAGCAGGTTTGTTGTTGAACTTAGAGTCGAACTGATAGTTGTCAGCACCTAATTCAACACGTGCAACATCACCTAAACGTACTTGAGCACCATCACTACTGTTACGCAGGAAAATGTTTTTAAACTGCTCTGGTGTTTGCAACAAACTTTGTGCTGTAACTGTCGCGTTCAGTACTTGACCTTCAGTTGCAGGCGCACCGCCTAACTGACCAACAGCAACCTGAGCATTCTGTGTACGGATAGCCGCAGCCACATCACTCGGTGTAACTTTCAGGTTTGCCATTTTGGCTGGATCTAGCCAAATACGCATCGCATAAGAACCACCAAATACTTGGACTTCACCTACACCTGCCACACGGCTGAGAGGTTCAGAAATATTCGAGTTTACATAGTCCTTAATGTCGTCCGCAGTCAACTTGCCCGACGGTGAGTGGAATGCTACAACTTGTAGGAAGCTTGCGCCAGATTTGGTGACTTTTACACCTTGACGTTGTACGTCTTCAGGTAATAGCGCTGTCGCAGACTGGAGTTTGTTTTGGACTTGAACTTGGGCGATATCTGGATCGATCCCTTGTTCAAAGTTCAATGTAATAGATGCTTGACCGTTACCCGCACTGTTTGACGAAATATAACGTAAGCCATCCAAACCATTCATTTGTTGTTCAATGATTTGGGTTACGGTGTTTTCAACTGTTTCTGCAGACGCACCAGGGTAAGTCGCAGAGATTGAAACCGTTGGCGGCGCAATGGTCGGATACTGTGCAATTGGCATATTAGATAGCGTGAGTACACCCGCCAGCATAATCACCAATGCAATCACCCACGCAAAAATGGGGCGATGAATAAAGAATTGAGCCATTCAGTCTACTCCCTATGCGTTTGAAGTAGCTTTTTGTTCAGATTTAGGTGCTGCTTGTTCTGCAACTTTAGCATCTGGCTTTGCTGCAGCAGGTTGTTGAGCACCTTGAGGTGCAGCAGCCTGAGGTTGATACGGTTTGGCTACAACTTGTTGCTCAGCTTTCACTTTTGCAATACCGTCAACAATCACTTTATCGCCAGTGTTTAAGCCTTGAGTCACGATCCAGTTTGCACCTTGAGTACCGACTGTTGTTACAGGACGAGATTCTACAGCACCTTTTGCATTCACAATCATTGCCATTGCTTGACCTGTAGGGGTACGTGTAATAGCAGCTTGTGGAATAATGTAAGCGTTTGGAATCACACCCTGAACGATGCGAGCATTGGCAAACATACCCGGAAGTAATAAATGGTTCGGGTTAGAAAAAACAGCACGAAGTGTAACCGTACCTGTATCTGGGTTTACACTTGCATCAGAAAATGCTAAACGACCTTCAATCGGGTATTCACTACCATCTTCAAGACGTAATTTCACTTTGGTGTTATTACTGCTGTCCAAGTTGCCTTGGCTTAATTGTTGACGTAAGCGAAGAAGTTCAGCACTTGATTGGTTAATGTCAACGTACATTGGATCAAGACGTTGAATTGTGACTAATGGATCAGCTTGAGATGCAGTAACTAATGCACCAGCAGTCACTGTTGAACGGTTTGTTTGACCCGAAATTGGCGCACGTACAGTTGAATAACCTAAATTAATTTCTGCATTTTTAAGTTCTGCCTGAGATGCAGCAACGTCTGCTTCAGCCAGTTTAACTTGCGCAACAATATCGTCATATTCTTGTTTAGAAATCGCATTTGAGCCAACAAGCTGACGGTAACGACCTTCTTTAACACGTAACACGTTTAGGTTTGCTTGTTGACGTGTTAAAGCAGCACGAGCACTGTCAGCTGACGCACGGTTTGTACGTGAATCGATCTCGTACAAGGCTTGTCCTTCGCGAACATAGCTGCCTTCTGCAAATAGACGTTTAAGTACTACACCACTGGTTTGTGGACGTACTTCTGAAATTTCATAGGCAGATGTACGGCCAGAAAGTTCAACAGATTGTTCAACGCTTTGCGGTTGGGCAACAATGACACCGACTTCAGTTGGTGGCATTTGCTGTGCAGCAGCAGCTTGCTGTGCATCTTTAGGATCTTTGCTACAACCAACAAGTGCAATACTTGTTGCCAATGCGCAAGCAGTCAGGGCAGGAGCCCAAAGCTTTGCAGACATCATTGTTCCACCTCAATTAGATATTTATCTAAATTATTCATTTGTTTACGCTTTACTGATTTTGATGTAACTCAAATAAAGTAGCGCGATCCAAATAAAACTTATGCTCCAACCGGATAAGACATCTGTCGGAAAATGAACCCCAACATATACTCGCGAAACACCCATACACAGCATCCATAACAATGCCAAAATGGTGATCAAGCGATGTTGAGCATGTTGTCGGTAAATCAAGATCATAAGACACGCAAGCGATGCAGCATAACAACTGTGTGCGCTTGGGAATGAACTCCCGTAAGACGCTACAAGATGGTACATTTCTGGGGGGCGCGGTCTGGTGAACGTAAATTTAAGCAACCATGCAAGGCCGATACTTCCAAAGATCCCTATACTGATAAAAACAATCTCTGTGTATTTTTTATACCACGCAAAGTGTAAACACCATAGCGTGGTGAAAAATAATACAAAAGGCATGCCGCCTAGCGCGGAAAGTCCGATGGCAATTTGATTAAAAACAGCAATACGGTGCTGACTCATCCATTCCACGATATTTAAATCTAATAGATTTAAATAGGTGGGATAAAGCGACAACACACTGATAATTAATGCAAAAAAACCAACAAACAGTAGCGTTCGTGGCATATTTTATTCCTTGTCATTTTAACCGGTTTGAGCTCGGTTAATTAATGGACTAAAGTGTACTCATCAGTACACTTTATTTCAAGTCTGTGTAAATCATACTGATTTTATTTTTTGTGTTCATTTACATCTTACTAAAATAAAACACAAATCTGCTAATGATTGTTCTTACTGGCTTGTGTGCCATCTTCAACTTCAAGTGGGGCTTTTGGTGGCCAGAAAAAGTCACTTGGTCGCGTTAGAAAATGAGTCATCACCAATTTAGCCAGTGGTTTCCATTGTTCAAATCTTACGCGACGTGCCCGTAGTGCCACAATAATGGTTAACGTGAAACTGACGAATAAGTTAGTCAGACCGATCAGAATAACTCCTAAGAATGACACAATGATTAAGCCAATGTCTGGTGAACCATTAATATTGATGAGGCCTTGAATGAAGTTGGCCGAGGCGAAGGCGATATGGCGAATATCTAAAGGTAAACCTAAGATATAACCAATTGTGCCCATACTACCCAGCATGATCCCGAATAAGAAGTTACCCGCCAAAGCACCTAAGTTTCGTTCAATGTAAGCGGCAAACTTATCCAGTCTGTCTTGACCCATGATGCGTTTTAACTTTGGATGCGCTTGAATTCGTGGTCCAACTTTGCGATAGACCGCCATGTTGTCAAAGTAACCGGCAATCAAACCCGATAAAAACAAACATACCCCAGCAATCGCAGCATGTGGGACAGCGAGAGAAGTGAATGGGTTAAGGTCGTGTAATGTTTTGGCTGCTTTTGCATGATTCATTAAAGGTTCATGTAAAGCCATGTCCCAACTGAGGGCAATCAGCGCTGCAACAGGAATCGCAATACTGATGTTGCCTAAAATTGCAATAAACTGGGTGCGGATAATATTAATAATCAGCGCGGCAAGTTCGGCAATCTGAGCCATTTTCGAGCCTTTACGATGCTGAACCGTTGAGGCAAGTGCGGCAGCTGTCATCGCAGGCTGTTTGGTAGCAACCGTAAAATGTAAGACATGAATCAGCATAAAGCCGAAAGAGTAGTTCAGACTATATGAAATGGCTTGCATGAGCGGTGCCATGGTGACACGGGTCATCAGCACTTTTAGTGTTGCCATACATGCAATGATCACGCCGGCACCTGCCGCAGATCGGTACATGCTCATAAAGCTTTGTTTGTCCGTACTTACATAGTGTTCGCCAGTTTTACTTGCATTTTCGGTGACTTGTAGGGCAACCAATTCACTATTGGTGGCAAGTAAATCGCGCACGCTACGCTCGCTATAAATCGCTGAAGTCACATCACTGAGTAAACTGCCCATAGACACATAGCGGACGTCATCTTCTTCAACAATCAGGTTGAGTAAGATTTCTAAGCGATCTAAACACTGTTCTAAAAGTGATAATAAGTAAGTCAGACTGACACTTACACCAATACGTTTGGTCGCACGGCGAATCTTCAGGACCACATCACGACATTGTTCCAGCATCACCAACGCTTGAGAAGCATCCGGCGGTAGCACGGCACTCATTTCTTCAGCACTTTGATGGAGCTTTTTATACTGTTGAATAAAATCGTTTATTTCACGGTTTTGCACCAAAAAAGGCGATTCATATTCGGTCAGTTCAGGCTGCGCATTAATAAATTCAGGATATAAGCCAATACCACTCACCCGATAAGACAAAACGGTAATGGCCTTAATTAATTCACGGCGAATTTTCTTTTTTTCTTCCTGATTGCTATGACCTTGGTTAAACAATCGAAAGAGCTGCATCCATTGCTGATCATCAATACTGTCGAGCCAATATTTGTCGTTATGACGATAAAAAACTCGACGGACTAAATCTTGTAGTTGAGTTTCGTCATTGATCAGGGGAAGAAAATGTGCGCCAAGACGTTGGAACAGTTGTCCCCAAAAACCATCGAGAGACAAAATACCCGTGTCCGCATATAAACTGGTTTGTTTATATCGGCTAATGAGTTTTAGAACAAAGCTTTGCAGGGTAGAGGCTGCATCTGGCGTGATGAGTAAAGCTTGGATGAAAGCCTGAAATTTTTTCTTAATTTCGTCAGTATTTTTTGTATCTTCTGGTCGAATTCGGTTGACCAATTCGATCAGCAAGTTTTCATCCAGCACAGCCCGAGGGGTATCGAGCTGTTGCTGCATGGTCAAAAAGATATCATTCAGTTTTATATGCATAGGCAATGGGAATTACGAGGAATATTGTTAATTATTGAATTCGGTGTAATGCCAAGTTTGCGAGGTTGATTAAAGCTTGACGATATTCAGTATCTGGTAGCGCTGCTAAAGCGGCTAGTGCTGCCTCAGTTTCTTCAGTCGCTCGTTGGCTACAATAATCAAGTGCCCCAGAGCTTTGTACAATCTGAATTACACGCTCTAAATCTGCCGTACCACCTGTGGCAATACTGCGGCGAATAATGTCATGTTCTTCGCCAGTGGTATTCTTTAAGGCCGAGATTAAAGGTAAAGTTGGTTTACCTTCCATCAAATCATCACCAATATTTTTACCTAATGTTTCAGCATCTGAGGTGTAATCTAAAATATCGTCAATAATTTGAAAGGCATTTCCAAAGTGTCCGGCAAATTTTCTAAGCGGTTCACGGTACTCTGGTGTACCAGTCAGAATCGCTGCACCTTCGGTAGCGAGCTCAAATAAACGTGATGTTTTGCCGTGAATAATATCTAAGTAGGTCTGTTCCGTGGTTTCTGGTTGATGCTGTGATTGAAGTTGTAAAACTTCACCTTCAGCAATTTCACAGGTACCCGTTGAAAAGTCTTTGAGTAATACTTTGCTGTCTAGATCCACCAATAAATCAAAAGCGCGAGAAATCAAAAAATCACCCACAAGTACGGCAGTTTGATTATTCCATGTCGCATTTGCTGTTGGGCGGCCACGGCGTAAACCCGATTCATCGACTACGTCGTCATGTACCAAGGTCGCGGTATGCAGCATTTCAATAATTGCTGCAAGTTTACGGTGTTTTTCTAAATCTTCTGCGCCACAAGCCTTTGCTGCAAGTAAGCACATAATGGGACGCATGCGTTTACCGCCTGCTTCAACCACATGTTTACTGACTGCCATGACCAAGGCAACTTTAGACGTGATCCCTTCATTAATAAATTTGTCCATCGCAGCAAAGTCAGTAGCAACAGGCGCGAGAATATCTTGCTTAAAGTCGATGGTCATATGAAGAGAAACCTCAATAATTTTTGAATTACAGACGTAGTGTAGCAATTTGTTATATGAATAACAGATAAGAACTTACTCAATTGACTTAATCTTAAGTGATTTTTTTCATCAAGCGGAAGTATTGTACTTATTTTTTAACAGACTTTTATCTTTAGCATGTTGTTTGAACAGCATGTTGTTGATGTCAGTCCAGTGTATATTAGCGAATTGTTGCTAAAAATCTATGTCAAACCTTGTCAAAAGCATGATAAGTGAAATAGAGCACTCATTTTAATACTTTTAATGACACTGTTTATATAATAAACGCATACTCATCTAATATTTTACGGAAATGACTTGTTGTTTTTCGGGTTATCCCTTAAAATCTTTGCCTTTGCGAAACCCCAGTGACGATCGTTTTAAGATCGGTATATCCCTTTACCGGCACGACAACACGGGCATGTTTGGAGTACTTAAATGTACGCAGTAATCCAAAGCGGTGGTAAACAACACCGTGTAGTTGAGGGTGAAACCCTTAAAGTAGAATTATTGAAAGCTGAAACTGGCTCAACTGTTACTTTTGATGACGTGTTGATGCTTGTTAACGGTGACAGCATTCAAATTGGTGCACCAGTAGTAGCTGGCGCTAAAGTAACTGCTGAAGTAGTTAGCCATGGTCGTCACGACAAAATCCGCATCATCAAAATGCGTCGTCGTAAACACTATCGTAAACAACAAGGTCACCGTCAATGGTTCACTGAGTTGAAAATTACAGCTATTTCAGGCTAATTACGAGGAGTAAGTAGACATGGCAACTAAAAAAGCCGGTGGTTCGACTAAAAACGGTCGTGACTCGAACCCAAAAATGTTGGGTGTTAAAATCTACGGCGGTCAATCTGTGACTGCTGGTAACATCATCGTTCGTCAACGTGGTACTGAATTCCACGCTGGTGTAAATGTAGGTATGGGCCGTGACCATACTTTATTTGCAACTGCTGACGGCGTTGTGAAATTCGAAGTGAAAGGCCAATTCGGTCGTCGCTACGTATCTGTTGAAGCGTAAGCTTTAATAGAAAAAAACCCGCATTTTTGCGGGTTTTTTTTCGTCTGAATAAAATGTGAGGTATTTTTTAGATTGTTACAAATGATGTACAAATCAATAAATTCACCATAAATAGTGATTTAAATCATAAAAAAATAAAGAGCGTAATAGAGGAGTACAAATACAAAAAAAGGATAAGGACATGAATAAAATATTGAATACAGTTTTTATCGGTGCTGACTATCAGAAAAGGAATTGTCCTGATAAAAGCCAACAAATTGCATTTGAAAAGACACTAGGACTTGGTGAAATAACTTCAATCGCTATTAAAGCTGTACCAAAATTACTAGCTGTGAGTATTTTATTTTCTTAGGTTCAATTGCATGGGCTGGTGGGAGTGGCTCGTCATATCCTGAGCATACTTGTAATCGTTGCAATAGTGGAATTCCTGGCCCAGAAGGGCCAATGGGACCTCAAGGTCCTGCTGGTGAAAAAGGCGATACAGGAGCAACAGGTGCAACCGGAGCTAAAGGTGACAAAGGCGATACAGGAGCAACAGGCGCTACTGGTAAAGATGGACTCAATGGCCGAGACGGCATCGATGGTAAGGATGGGTTGAACGGTCTGAATGGCAGCAATGGTCTAGATGGTGCAAGTGCTTATCAAGTTGCGGTGAGCAATGGTTATGAAGGCAATGAAGACCAATGGTTAGAAAGTCTACGTGGTGCAGTTGGCGCACAAGGACTAACTGGTGAAAATGGTTTTAGTGCGTATGAACTTGCGATAAAAAATGGATTTGTCGGTACTGAAGTTGAATGGTTGTTGAGCTTAAAAGAAACAGATCCGTACATTAAAATTCAATCAAACGTTGCCAATACAGCACCTAAACCAACTGCGAATGGACAAGATGCGATTGCAGTCGGTGCAGGTAATAAAGCTGATGGTAATCAGTCTATTGCCCTCGGTGTAAACAATACAGTCAGTGGTGATGGATCTGGTGCTGTAGGTTCAAACAGTCACAGGTAATAATACCTATGTGGTTGGTAACAATATCAACACCTCTGCAAATAATGCTGTTGTACTTGGCAATGGTTCAAGCTCTGACCGCAATAATACGGTTTCCGTTGGCTCGGCTGGTGCAGAGCGGCAAATTATCCATGTGGCAGCTGGTACGGCAGACACCGATGCGGTAAACGTGAAACAAATACGTCAAGCAGATCTAGTAGTGTTAAATAGTTCAAAAGCATATACAGATCAGCATGGGGCAAATGTACTTAATCAAGCCAATAGTTATACCAATCAACGTGTGAATGAATTGAACCATAATTTCAATAAATTTAAAGATAATGTTTACGGTGCTGTTGCTTCAAGTATTGCAATCGCCTCCTTACCTCAACCCACAGATGCTGGATATAACATGTTCAGTGTAGGTATGGGGACTTGGGAAGGTTCACAAGGCTATGCAGTAGGTTTTAGTGGAGTAACTGAGAGCAATAAATATGTGTATAAATTGGCTGCAACAGGGAACTCTGAAGGTGACTTTGGCGCTGGTGCATCGATCGGTTGGCAATGGAAGTAACTTAATATTGGATTATTAAAATTGCTAAATCGTTGTTTAACTATTTGAAAGGCATTTGAATCAAATCAAGTGCCTTTTTATTTTATATTTCTCCATCATGATGAATAAAAAACAGCAATTTGCATTAATAACCATACAAAACTTCTTATTTTCTCTAAATTTAGTCAATGAAAGTGGTTTAAGATGGAGCCATCTAACAAATTGCGTTGATGCAAATATAAAAGGTGAATCTATGAAAATGCTTCGTAAAACCATCTGTGCTATGGCATTAGGTGCAGCGACACTGGCACCGGTTATGAGTACGACAGTATTCGCGGCACCAGTTGCAGCGTCGGAGCAGCAGGCAACTGCAAATTTGGTGAAACAATTATCGGGTATTAAAAGTTTTACAGCTAACTTTCAGCAAACTACAAAAGTGACTAACCCCAAAGCAACTCAAAAGAAAGGTTTAAGTGCGCAGCATATGAACCAGACTTTTACTGGGGTCATGAAAGTTCAGCGCCCGGGTAAATTCTATTGGGAAACAACCAGCCCATCTAAGCAAACCATTGCGACTACAGGTAAAACAGTTTGGATCTATGATCCAGACCTACAACAAGCGGTACGCCAAAGCTTAGATGACCAAGTTGCGAATACGCCTGCATTATTATTGTCGGGTAATACGGCTCAAATTATGAAGTCTTATCGTATTACACAGCCGAATAAGACGAAAACTTATTACACTTTATATCCAAAAAGTGATGATGGTGTGTTTCAAAGCTTAACCATTAGTTTTGGTGCGAAAAATGCGCCGACTTTAATGATTCTCCAAGACTCATTAGGTCAAACAACCCATGTACGTTTCAATAATGTGAAGGTGAATGCGTCTATTCCAGCGTCAACCTTTAATTTTGTACCTCCAAAAGGTACGGACATTATTGATCAATAATTCTCATAATCGAAAAAAAGCAGACATCCGTCTGCTTTTTTTATGGAGAAATGTAAAGCCAGCAAGCTGAATATAAGAGAAATTTAGTAGTATGCTGATATTCACAGTTTGCTTAAATGAAGTGACTTGTGGTTTTGACTGTTGCTATAGGGAATTTTGGGATGAAAAAAAATCATATGAATAATATAGCTTGGGCTGTTTCAGCTGTGGTTTTAGTCGGGTCATTAACGGCCTGCCATCCTCGAAATGAACCTGTTGAAGGTGAAACAACGGAACAGAAGCCAGCGGTCGTCGCTGATGCGATTCCACTTATTCAATCTAAATCTGTTGAGATGCAATTACCAAAAGCTCAAGCTTGCGATGCGGAAGGTTGTACCCAATATAGGATTCAAACAGTTGAAACCAATGTTGATTGGATTAATCAATATTTTACTGATCGGATTAAAAAAGCAGACCCGATTGCATTTTCAACTGAGCCGAATCAAAAAATCGATTTATCAGACAAGACGGATGCAGGCCTAAGTCAAAGTACCACTTCTGTTCGATATATTAGTCAGTGGGGACATATCGCAACTTTTGCAATCGAAAGCTATACCTACGCAGCGCATGCGGCTCATGGCATGTCGCATGTTGAATATGTCAATTTTGATTTAAAAGCCAAAAAACGTTTGGCTTTACAAGATGTCTTGGTCAAAGGTGCAGACGCGAAAGTGATTAGCGCACTGTTTGATGCCAACTATATGTGGTTGGATAGTCACGATATTGAACGTTCAAAACTACAGTTAAGCGATAATTTTTATTATGGCGCGAACGGGATCGTATTTGCTTATCCATTGTATGAATTGGCGAGCTACGCAGAGGGCATGCCTGAGCTAAAACTTCCATATTTTATGGCTAAAGAGCTATTTAAACCTGAATATTTACCAAGTTTGCCAAATTACGAAACCAAATAAGACAATTTGAAGCAAGATTATTGGTCTAATAAGGGGCACCTGTAAGCTCGGTCACTGTATTTTTAAGTGTTAAGAGCTTACACTATAGCCAGTTTTTTTCTTTACTTAAGATTGGCTATGATCGACCCGAAATTACTCAGAAATAATATTGAGGCTGTAAACTTAGCCTTAGCAAAACGTGGTGTTCAACTTAACGTAGCAGAGTGGGCAGACCTTGAAGCTCGCCGTAAGGAAATTCAGTCTAAAACTGAGTCGTTACAAGCTGAACGTAATGCTGGTGCAAAACAAGTTGGTCAAATTAAAAAAGCTGGCGGTGATGCATCTGAAATCATGGCACGTATGTCTGCTATTGGTGATGAAATTAAAGCCGCAGAAGTTGCACTTTCTGAGCTTCAGGCTGAACTTGAAGCCAAATCTTTATCGATTCCAAATTTACCTCATGAGTCTGTGCCAGAAGGCAAAGACGAAAATGACAATGTTGAAGTTCTAAAGTGGGGTACACCACGTCAGTTTGATTTTGAGATCAAAGACCATACTGACTTGGGTGAAATGATGGGCGGTTTAGAATTTGAAACCGCAACCAAATTGACAGGTACTCGTTTTAGCGTACTCAAAGGCCCATTGGCGCGTTTACAGCGTGCAATTACCCAATTTATGTTAAATACACATACCTTGGAAAATGGCTATACAGAAGCGTATGTACCTTATTTAGTTAATGCAGATTCTTTACGTGGTACAGGCCAATTGCCTAAATTTGAAGAGGATTTATTCAAACTTCAAGGCGAAAAAGAATACTACCTGATCCCGACTGCAGAAGTGCCTGTAACCAACTTCGTGCGTGATGAAATCATTGACCCAGAACGTCTACCTTTAAAATATGCAGCACATACGCCATGTTTCCGTAGCGAAGCGGGTTCGTATGGCCGTGATACACGTGGTTTGATCCGTCAACACCAATTTGACAAAGTAGAAATGGTTCAGATTGTAAAACCTGAAACTTCGATGGATGCTTTGGAAGAATTAACGGGTCATGCCGAAGGTATTCTTCAAGCATTAGGCTTACCATACCGTAAAGTCGTTCTGTGTGGCGGAGACATGGGCTTTGGTGCAATCAAAACTTATGATTTAGAAGTTTGGGTGCCAAGTCAAAATACCTACCGTGAAATTTCATCTTGCTCATGCATGGGTGACTTCCAAGCACGCCGTATGAAAGCGCGTTACCGTGCTGACCAAAAGAAAACTGAGTTTGTACACACGCTGAATGGTTCAGGTTTGGCAGTTGGTCGTACTTTACTTGCCGTGATGGAAAACTATCAACGTGCAGACGGTTCAATTGAAATTCCAGCAGTACTTCGTCCATATATGGGCGGTGCTGAATTTATCGATTAATAGTCGATAAAGTGCATACATTTGTGCACAAAAATTGCTTAAGACAATCAGATTTAAACTATTGAGGTCGTGTGTGGATATCTTTCCAATCTCTTTGAAGTTGCAGCAGCAACCTTGTCTGATTGTTGGTGGTGGTCGAATTGCATATAGAAAGGCTGTGCTGCTTGCAAAAGCGGGCGCTCAGCTGACAGTTTGCTCACCCGAAATTGAAGATGATTTATTGACCTTGGTTAATAAAACCCAAGGTCAATATCTCAACTCGATTTATCACGAATCGGTTTATCAAGAAAATGCCATTGCGCTGCGTCAGTTTCGTTTAGTGATTGCAGCAACCAATGACAAAGCGGTCAATCAGGCGGTTTTTGAAGCCTGCGAAGCTGAAAATGTCTTGGTCAATAGTGTTGATGATCCGCCGCATTGCCGTTTTATGGTTCCTGCGATAATTGACCGTTCTCCGCTGGTCATCTCTGTTGCATCTAATGGCACATCGCCAGTGCTTTCACGCCAAATACGCACCCAGTTAGAAAGCTCAATTCCGCATGGCATGGGCAAACTGGCTAAGTTTTCAGGTCAATGGCGCGCAGCCGTTAAAGCCAAAATCGTCAATCCAGATGAACGCCGTATTTTTTGGGAAGACTTGTATGCAAGCCCGCTCAAAGAGCAAGTATTCAATGACAATTTGACTGAAGCAAATCGTTTGATTGAACAGGCCATATTGGAATGGAAACAGCCGAAAGGTGAGGTGTATTTGGTTGGGGCGGGGCCGGGTGATCCTGAACTGCTGACCTTAAAAGCACTGCGTTTAATGCAGCAAGCGGATGTGGTGATCTATGACCGTTTGGTCTCTCAGCCGATTATGGACCTCTGCCGCCGTGATGCAGAGAAAATCTACGTAGGTAAGGCACGATCCAATCATGCTGTTCCGCAAGAAGGCATTAATGCCTTACTGGTAAAATACGCAAGTGAAGGCAAACGCGTCTGTCGCTTAAAAGGTGGAGATCCGTTCATCTTTGGCCGCGGCGGTGAAGAAATTCAGGAACTCTTTGCGGCACGCGTTGCCTTCCAAGTCGTTCCGGGAATTACTGCTGCCTCTGGATGTTCGGCTTATGCAGGGATTCCTTTAACGCATCGTGATTATGCGCAAAGTGTACGCTTCCTGACAGGCCATCTGAAAGAAGGTTCGCCTGAGCTGCCTTGGAATGAGTTGGTTTATCAAAATCAAACGCTTGTGCTATATATGGGCTTGGTAGGACTAGAAAAAATTTGTGAGAAACTCATCGCGCACGGGCAGCGTCCAGACATGCCTGTCGCATTGGTTTCTAAAGGGACGACACCTGAACAAAAAGTCGTGGTTGGGACATTGGCAGATATTGCATCTAAAGTCAGTGAATACCAAATTCAGGCGCCTACATTGACCATTATTGGTGATGTGGTGAGTCTGCGTGAACAACTTCAATGGCATGAGCGAGGATAAGCAACGCAACGCGTTGCCCGAGCGCAAGGCGAAGGCTATGCCTGAGCAAAGAGGATAAGCAAGCTGCTCAATTGTCCAAATGCAAGGCGAAGGCTATGCCTGAGCAAAGAGGATAAGCAGGCTGCTGAATTGTCCACATGCAAGACGAAGGCTATGCCTGAGCAAAGAGGATAAGCAAGTTCTGGTATTGTCCAATTGCAATGCGCAAGCTAAGCAAAGAGGATAAACAAGTTCTGGTATTATCCAATTGCAATGCGAAAGCTAAGCAAAGAGGATAAACAAGCGCTTGTAGTATCATCTAAACTTATGCTTTAGCT
This sequence comes from Acinetobacter sp. YH12052, assembly GCF_013419835.1. Taxonomy (NCBI): domain Bacteria; kingdom Pseudomonadati; phylum Pseudomonadota; class Gammaproteobacteria; order Moraxellales; family Moraxellaceae; genus Acinetobacter; species Acinetobacter sp. YH12052. Next base: position 69,950 of record NZ_VOZI01000003.1, on the reverse strand, counting down.
TTGTAACTATAGCCTGAGTTTTAAGCCATTATTTAACTAAAGAGTAGAGAAAAAAACTGTGATCCATGTTGTTTTATACGAGCCAGAAATTCCTGCAAATACAGGGAATATCATTCGTTTATGTGCCAATACTGGAGCGCAGTTGCATTTGGTCAAGCCATTAGGCTTTGAGCTGGATGATAAAAAACTTCGCCGCGCCGGTTTGGATTATCATGAATGGGCGCACATGAAAGTGTGGGAAAACTTTGAAGAATGCCTTGCGGGCTTAAAAGCGCAAGGTATTGAGATGGATGCCATTTATCCATTAACCACCAAAGGATTTGAAACACCGCATACCTCTAATCTAAATCGCCCTGTAGCATTGTTGATGGGGCCAGAAACACGTGGTTTGCCAGAAGATGTCCGTATGATGTTCCCGAAAGAACATTGGATTCGCCTGCCGATGGCACCAAATTCACGCAGTTTAAACTTGTCCAATGCTACTGCTGTGATTTTATATGAAGCTTGGCGTCAGCAAGACTTTAAAGAATTGGTCTAAGTGTGATCTGTTCAAAAAGCCGCTCTATCGAGCGGTTTTTTATTGGGAGTGAACACAGTGAACCGTTTACAGCAATGAAGTTTTGTAAAATAAGGGCTTAAAAACTTCAGCATCAATATAAAAATGTGTATAAGAACACTGTGAAGAAATAAAACGGGTACTTAAAACTTGAAATCTATAAATTTAAAAGCTTTTGGTGTCGTGATTGCGACCGGATTCATTTCATCAATGAGTTGGGCTAATCCAACCGTATCGAACACAACAGAACAGACACCAGTGACCGTCACTGCAACTACAGAAAATGTTCCAGTTGTACCGAAGGTTGAGGTGATCAAGCCTTTTACTAAGGCTGAAATCCAGCAGGGCATGCTGGAAATGCAGCAAAGGCAAAATCAGCGTATTGAGGAATGGGGAAAAACACTAAAAGCCGACGATTTTGAGCGTTCTTGGTATGGTGGTCGCCAATTGAAAAAAGCAAAGCGTCAGGAAGTATGTGGGCTATATCAAGACTTAGTCAATGAAACATACAGCTTGGCTCAAAAAAATAAAGCGCGTCTTAGCCCTGCCGATCAGCAGTTAGTAGCAGATCGAAATCAATTTATTCAAAGTTTAGGTTATGAAAAAAATATAGTAGATACCAAGATGGGTTTTAACTGCCGCTTAAAATAATCGGTGTGTATTATTGCTTTGATCCATTTCAATAATTAATGTCCTTGATGTCGAAACAACAAGGACATAGAAAAGCTTAAGTACTTTTAAAAGCTCAAATTACCTCGTGAATTAATCAATTAGATTAAAGTCACTCAGCTCTGTTTGCAGATGTTTTGGATTATTTGCAAACAGCAGTTGACCGCTGGTGTATAACCAACCCAATTGACCTTGCTGCTGAAGACGTTTCAGTAAGACGTCGTTAAATGTCGACGTTGCAAAGACAGTTTCGCTAAAGACTTTAAACTCACCGACATTGGTGTTTTCACTGTCTTTCATAAACAGCATACCGTTTTTGGTGGTTGAACTCATATCTAAAGCACGGCTGACTAAGCGGTAACCGTCTTTAGCTTGCTCATCGATCATCTCCTGTAATTTTATGCTGCGTTCTACACTATTGCTGCCGGTTGGGTAAGTTTTATAGCGATAGCTGTAAGTGCCATGGTGTGCGCTGCTATTTATACAGGTTGCAACTTTAGGACTATTTTGTTTGCCGTTCAGAACTTCAGGTCGTAAACCTGTGAAATAGTTTTTGAACTGAATAATACGGCAGCCTTGGGCACCCAGTGTATTAAGTATGGTTTCCAGTTGCACTGGGTCGACGAGTGGGGAAACATAGCCGCTGTCATAGGTGTATGTTGCGGTATCATTTTCCTTCTTAATAAAATAATCTTTGAAATTCAGGGCATTGGTTGGTCTGACGCTATGCAGGTATTGATAGCCTGATTTGCCTTTTTCGTTTAACTGATTACGCCATGTAAAATAAATGTCAGCGGTAGAGGGTGCTGTACGATCTGCCACAATATGATTGAAACGCGTATTTTTATTGGCAAGTTTCATGTAGCTATTAACATTGCCATTGTCCAAAGTTTTAGAATCATAGCCAATTAACTTATAACCACTTTGTCCCATTGTATTGAGCTGAGCCAAGAAGTTCACAGTGTCGGTGGTATTAATAAAGCTCTCAGTCTTGAAGTCTGCAGTTGTGATTTTGGTTTTCGGTTTTAAATTGGTGAAGAATTCATTGGAATTTTTTGTATAGCAGCGGCTGTCCTTGAGTGGGTCAGTAATTAGACCACGTTGCATGATGATATAGCTTGGATTTGAAATCGTCGCATTAATTACGCAGAAAGAATGATTATTTAAAAAAGTTAAGACACGGTTGGTAGTCGCGCCACCCCTGACTGGTTGAAACTTAATCGCATGATATTCAAAGTTATTTAGTGTTGCAGCCGGCTGTATTTCACTTATAACCATGTCATGAAGTAATTGATAGCGTTTGGAAATAAATTCGCCGCTGCAGGTTTTGCTTGAACTATTGTGTACCGCATATTTAAGTTCTTCGTTCAGTGCACTGACTGAATTTTCACTGGTTTTATGAATTGAAATTTGTGGTAAATCGCAATTACTGTTACCGAGAGCAGAGTTCCCTTGAATCCATTCACCTGTGAATTTATCCGCTACAGTTGTTGGCGTTGGCGTTGGCGTTGGCGTTGGCGTTGGCGTTGGCGTTGGCGTTGGCGTTGGCGTTGGCGTTGGCGTAGGTGTAGGTGTAGGTGTAGGTGTAGGTGTAGGTGTAGGTGTCGCGCCACCATCATTGGAGCTTGATCCACCACAGCCCACCAATGTCGTAAATACAGCAGCGATAATGCTGATTTTGTGATTATTATTCATGACTAGTGCTCAATAGAGTAAAGTTGTTATGTACGGCTGATGCGGTTGTATAAACATTTAAAATCAAGATTTATTGAACAAGGTGTGATTCAATCCAGCCATTGCCATGTTCTGTAGTGACTTCTATCAAACCTGTTTTAGTCATGTTTCCCGCAAAAATAATATCTGCATTTTTTGACAGTTTATTAATGACTTGGCTCGATTTATCGGCAGTTTTATAAAGCGGTAGATTATTAATTTTAGGTCTAAGTTGCTGTCCCATACTGAAACCATTTGCAGCATAATTTGAATTAGTCGTGGCCTGACTGCCTGTCCATTCTTTTGCGGTATTCGATACTTCTTTGGATGTTTCATTAAATTGATTCAGCGTATTTCTTAAATCACGCATGGTATCGGCAAAACCTGCATATACCGGTATTGAAGCTAAAGACAGACTGCTAACGATGACTAAATGACGAATTTTCATGAACTTTCTCCTTTACTTTGTTATGTCATTCCGCGTGATATTTGACGGATTCATAACATTCGCGGTGTTTAAATAATTATAAAATGCGAAAATTTAGCATTTTAAAAATAGATCATTTATACTTCACTTGTAAAGAGGGTGGAGTGGTGAAAATGAATGTAGAAAGCCAGAGTGAACATCTAAAGCAAAGTAAAAATTGGTATCAGTCCTTACCGACGGAATGGCAAAATTGGTTGAATGAAAATATTGAAAATGGTTGCGATGTACAGAAAATAAGTCTAATTTTACAATCACATGGATTAAGCCCAAGGGTGGATCAATACTTATTTTCTGAAGATGAACAACTTTCAGAACAGCTGCAAAATGAACTTTTGGACTACAGTCTTGAGAGCTTAGAGACAGTTGAAATTTTAGAAAAAATTAAGCAAAAAAATATTTCAAATCATTTGATCATTCAGTTTTTAAAGCATGTAAACAATAACGTAATTTTAAAAAAACTGAAGCAACTACAGCAACAGCAGAATAAACAGCGCTGGTTATTACAGGTGATGGGTCAATTGAATCAATTGAACGACCACAGTCCATCCACAATCGATTGCATAGAAACACCTGATTTTGCAACATTTCTAGAGCAGTATTATAGCCAGATGCGGCCGGTCATTTTAAAAGGTGGGATACAACATTGGCCTGCATTGCATAAATGGAGTCCTAAATATTTTGCACAGCATTTTGAAAATGAGTTGGTTGAAGTCCAGATGCATCGTGAGCAGTATCAAGATTTTGAAAAAAAATCGGTACAGTTGAAACGCATTATTTTGATGCAAGATTTTGTCGCACAAATCAAAGCCACTAAGCGTAGCAATGACATTTATTTAACTGCGAATAACGCCGCTCAAAATAAGCAGTTCATGCAAAAGATAAGTGAGGATCTAGGTGACTTCGCCAAAGGTTATTGTCAAAAAGAGATCAAAGATCGACATTTTTTATGGTTTGGCCCTGCAGGCACATTTACACCACTGCATTATGACTTAACCAATAATATGTTGGCACAAATCTATGGACGTAAAAAAGTGACTTTGATTCCTGCATGGCAAATGCCGTATATGTATAACGATCATTGGGTATTCAGTCAGGTTTCAGACGTCGCAAAGGCTGATCTAGTAGCCTATCCACTGTTAGAAAATGTGACACCGTTCGAGTGCATTTTGCAACCAGGGGAAACCTTATTTATCCCAATTGGTTGGTGGCATAGTGTTGAAAGTTTAGATATCTCGATCAGTGTTTCTTTTACGCATTTTAATGTAAATAATCATTTTTTTACTGAATATCCTCAAGATCTCATCAGATAAAAATTGTGAAGTAGATTAAACAATGCGAAAATTTCACTTATGCAGTCTAATTTTCATGGCAATTCAATGAGCAAACTTCTCACTAATGAGGCAGATCAAAATTTACAGCAAGTATTGGTGCTGATGAATGAGCTGAGCCAATGGCTGATTCGCTCAGGTGTGGGATATACCGAGTTTACTGCTGCATTGAAACCGGTTTTTTTCCAACAAGCTGTACAAGAGTTAGAGCGTATCGATCAAAAACCGACGATTTCCGCGATCAGTTTACTTTCTGGCCTGCACCGTAAAGACGTGACTGCTTATAAAGAAGTGATTTCTGAGGGTAAGGATCTGACTGAAGCAACTGTTTCGGAGCCAATTAGTGTGCCATCACGTGTGATTGGTTTGTGGCTTGCAGAAGGCTGGGGGGATTCATTGCCCTTTAGTAGTGAGTCGGAAAATAGTTTTGAAATGTTAGTGAAACGTATCTCCACCGAGCGCCATCCACGTTCGGTACTCAATGAGCTTGTTCGTTTGGAAATTGCCACTGAAAAAGATGGACAGGTGTATTTACAACAACGTCGTTTTATTCCAGATCCTTCGCAGTTAGAAGCACGTAAAATTTTAACACGAAATGTTCAAGCGCATTTAGAAGCGGGTTTGCATAATTTATTGAATCCTGATGAAATACCTTACTTAGAACAAGCCATTTGTGCTGACGAATTAACAGAAGAATCGATTAATAAATTACATGAAATGAGCTTAGAGCTTTGGCAGAAATACTCACTACAACTTTTAAAACTTGCCGCGGAGCGTTGCGCAATGGATGACGGGAATCCTGAAGCAAATCGTGCATTTCGCTTTGGAGTTTATCAACATGATGCGAAAATTAAATTTTAAAATACTGACACTTTGCAGCCTGATGTCCATATTGTCAGGCTGTGAAATTGATTTTTTTTCGAGCGGTGGGGTAACGATCGAAGGCACAGGTGATCCAATCATTGATATCGGTCATGCAGGGGATGGCCGCGGAACAATTATCTTGGGGACACGATATTTAGAGTTTTCAGCTTCCGTGCAGGATTCTTGTTATGGCGTGGAACGTAAATTAGCCTTCCTCAATCCATTTGATCGTCAGTCGATTGACACAAAAACGTATGTAGAAATACCTGCTGCCCAAGCGGATCTTAATTCGCAAAATGTTCAATTGATCTTAAAAAATACCAATAGCGTACCAGTCACCATTCATTTGCAATGTGATATGCCATTAACCATGCAATTATTCGAGCAGGTTAGACCATATTTTCCAAAACAAGTATGTGATACACCTATAGATATCAAACTCTATCCACAACAACAGCATATATTTGAAGCAGCTGTAAATTTAGAGACTGTTGAAGATGGTATATGGTCACACGGTGATGGAGCATCGGTTGAATTAAAAGGCAATACACCAGACAAGTGTGAAGAAATTTCAATTCAATTTCAGCAATCTAGAAAATTCATACAACCTTAATTGGTATATTTAAAACAAAAAAGGCGCTTTAAGCGCCTTTTTTGTTTAGAGATAAACTTGATTAGAATTTATCATCAAATTCGTTATGTTGTGGTGCTGGGTGTTTAAAACCTTTAGTTTTATAACCAAGGTATAAAATACCGAACATTGCCCACCATAAACCATATTTCAAAGCAGTTTCTTCAATTTCTAACCACATCGCAAAGATACTGATAAAGCCAAGCATTGGAATAACGACAAAGCTAAAAATATCTTTGGCTGTTTTTGTGCGGCCATCACGAAGTGCATAACGTGAAATCACAGATAAGTTCACGAAAGTAAAGGCTGTCAATGCACCAAAACTAATCATCGAAATGACAATATCAAGATCCATAAAGCCCGCAGTTAATGCAACCGCACCTACAATCATGATGTTGTACGATGGTGTGAAGTTTTTCGGACTAATATGACCAAAGATCTTCTTGTTAATGACGCCATCACGCCCCATTACGTACATCAGACGTGATACACCGGCATGTGCAGAAATACCTGATGCCATTACTGTCACAATCGCAAAAGTTAAAACATAGGATTGGAACAGTGAGCCGCCGACGAGCAAGAGTATCTCTGGCTGTGTTTCAGCAATATTCTTGAAATAGTTACCCGGCTCAGCAGGGAAGAACAGCTGCATGAAGTAGGTACTAATAATGAAGATAATCCCTGCGATTAAAGCAGTTAAGAAAATCGCTTTCGGCAGTGTTTTCTCAGTATCTTTTGTTTCTTCTGCCAATGAACTTAATGAGTCAAAACCAGTGAACGAGAAGCACAGTAATGTTGCACCTGTAATCAGCGCACCCACAGACGTCAGCTCATTCCAGAATGGCTCAAGGCTCCATAATTGGTAGCGTTCTGCCGCAGAAATCGGGCCATCAGCATTGAAGCCCATTTGAAGCTTGCTGTAGACCATCCACGTGAAAATACCAATTACTAATAACTGCACAAGTACAATCAGGCTGTTAAAGTTAGCAACAAAACGCGCGCCGCGTAAGTTAATTCCAGTCATGAATGCTGTCAGTACAATGACCCATACCCAGTGGTTTACTGTTGGAAATAGTGCTTCAAGGTAAATCACTGCAAGAATAATATTCACCATTGGAGATAATAGGTAGTCTAACCAAGAAGACCAACCCACCATGAAACCTACGTTCGGGTGAATAGATTTTTGGGCATAGGTATACGCAGAACCCGAAGAAGGGTAGCGACGGATCATATGACCATAACTAATCGAGGTAAACAGAATTGCAATAAGGGCAATAATGTAAGAAGTCGGCACGTGTCTATGACTTTCTTCAGATACTAAACCAAAAGTATCAAATAGAGTCATTGGTTGGATGTAAGCCAAACCAATAATAATAATGTGCCAGAGTCCAAGCGTTTTTTGCAGTTTAGCTGCCGATTGAGTCCCAGAGATATTTGTCAACGGCGTTATCCTCTTATCGTTGATCAAGGATCAGTCATATTCTAAGGATCGTTTGAGACGAACGATCCCCCCTACGTTTTAAAACAAAAGTGCGCCAATCTACTCCAAATTGGTACATTTTGTCAGTAACTTTGAAATTATTTTTAGCAGAAATTATGCCAGTTTGATTAAAAAATAACTGATATTGCGTTCTGCAAGTGAAAAGCCCGATGTTTAAAAAAACATCAGGCTTAATTTTTCGCTATATTCGCTTATTTTTCAGCAATTACCAAGCTTTTTTTAGAATAGTTTTGAGGTCTTCTAAGCTGGCTTCTTTAGGATTATAAATAATAGATCCATCATTCAGTGCTTTCTCTGCCACTTCATCTAATTGAGCTTCAGTCACTTTACCTGTTTCACTCAAAGTACGTGGTAATTTGGTCAAACTAAACAAGCGGTCACGCATGGCTAAAAGCGTTGAAATGGCTTTTTCAGCGCGTAGGTTGGCCGGCGTTTGTGCATAAATATCAGGGCCAGCCAGTGGTAATAGCAATTCAGCAATCTTATCGCCATTCACTTCTTTGTTGTATTCCAACACATACGGCAAGAATAAGTTCATGCATAAGCCGTGGGGCAGGTGAGCGACTGCACCCAGCGCATGGCCTAATGAATGCACTAAACCAACCATTGAGTTCGAGAATGCAATTCCTGCCATCGTAGAAGCTTGTGCAAGTTCTAAGCGTCCATGCGCATCGCTGGTATTATCTAATACACCAAATAAGCTATTGCTAATTTTCTTGATTGCGGCAGTAGCATAGGCATCTGAAATAGGGTTTGCCGCCATGCACGTATAGGCTTCAATCGCATGCGTCATCGCATCCATCGCTGTCATCGCCGTAAGATGGGGTGGTAAAGTTTGCGTCATGCGTGGGTCAAGAATTGCCGCATGTGGCATCAAATAATTCGATGCAAAGGCCATTTTGACATTCTTTTCAGGGTCAGAAACCACAGCGACCATAGTCACTTCCGAACCTGTCCCCGAAGTTGTTGGAATCACAAAAAATGGTTTTAAAGGTTTAGGTAAGTTGTGCGCACCTGAGTATTTCAGTAAGTCATCACCACCTTCAGATACCAAGATGTTGGTTGCCTTAGAGGTATCAATCACTGAACCGCCACCGACAGCAATAATGGCATCACATTGGTTGTCGCGGTAAAGTTGAGCTGCCTTACGTACGGTTTCTAAACTAGAGTCTGGCGGAACATCATCAAAAATATAGCCAATCACCGTCTCGGTGCTTTCAAATGCCGCTTCAATCGGTGCAAGTAATTGATTACTGCGAACGCCTTTATCCGTAATGATCATGGGGCGTTTAGCACCCAAAGTAGACAGTTCGAATGGGATGTGTTCTAAAGCAGCATGGCCAGCAATCACTTTTACAGGACAGAAAAATTCGTAATATGGTTTAGCCATGTGTTATGCGCTCCGTTTTAAATAAGACTGGGCTACTTTTAAATAAATATTTGCAGCACCGCTCAGTTTTTCTTTTAGGCTTAAATGTGTTGGATATTCTTTGACAGCCAATTCAGCCACCAATTTAGGTAAAATTAACGCTTCCATTTTGTTGAGACAACGCACCAATCGGATTGCATAAGACAAATCACCATCGGCGATCATGCGGTCATTGGCAAAGGCTTGTGCGGTACTTTCTTGAAATGAGAAGACCAAAAAGGCATGACTCAAATGCTTAAACGTAATGGTTAAGTCAGGCTTTTGAGTGCCGGGTGTGAGGAGTTTGAGTTGGTGGTCTTCCGTGACTTGCGCGACAAATGCAGCACCATTTGGAAAAACATTCATAGATAAAATAAAATTAACTGGAAATTTAGCAACTTCTTGTTTAATTTCTTCATCGACCTGGCTCGCCATGACCAGACCTCTGCCAATCACATCCATCATGAGTTTGACATAGGCCTGCTGGAGCGCGGGTTTAACGGATTTAGTTGCAATCACGTGTACATCCCTTATCTATAATTATTAAATTTAGAGCTTTTACTCTAAATTATTTTATTTGAGAAAGCAAAGTCTTTTATAGTTGTTTGACTGTTACGTCTTTAAAGTAACCACTGTTTTTCAAAGTATCAATGATATCGACGCATAAGTTTTCAAATTTAGGGTAATCCTGTACTAAATCTTGTATGCGCACCATTTCCAATCCTGCATAGCCACATGGATTGATGGTATGAAACCCAAATAAATCGCAATCAATATTCAGTGCTAAACCATGATATGAACGGCCTTTACGAATTTTAAAGCCCAAGGAACCAATCTTTCGTTCATTGACATATACACCCGGTGCATCAGGCTTAGCATAAGCTTGAATACCATATTTGTTCAGCAAATCGATCATGAGGGTTTCGGCATACGAAACCAATGTACGAACATTCCATCCCAAACGGTTTAGGTCAAACATGAAATAAGCCACCAATTGACCCGGCCCATGCCAAGTGACTTGCCCACCACGGTCTGTTTGTACCACAGGGATGTTACTTTGCACCAAAATATGTTCAGGTTTGCCAGCTTGCCCCTGAGTTAATACATCGGGATGTTGCAATATCCACAGTTCATCAGGTGTGTTTTCATCGCGCTGTTCAGTATAAGTTTTCATTTCGACAAAACGATCTTCATAGGGAGTCAGATGATTGTATTGGCGAATGATTAAAGTTGGTTTTGCAGCGATCATTACAACAGGATTTCCTTGGCAGCGTTAAATTGATTGGTCGTTGAATTATGTCGTTATTCAGGAGGGATAAACATATATTCTTTAAAATTTTCGATGTATTCATCTAAATTTTCTTCAAGCATTTTGCGATATTCAGCAAGGAAATATTCGATGGTTTCTTGTTTTGCATTAGCGAGCTGTTCTGCTGTTTCCCATCCACATGCGCTGATCCAAGCATTAAAACGGGATGTTGCAAAAAGCATAGAGGCGCTTACTTTCCCTTTTCCTATCTCTTCCGTAATTTGCTGATTAGATAACTGAATGTGTTGATCCGCTCGCTCATAGAATTCATCATCAATATTTTGCATTTTATTTTATTCTCACAAAAAAAGTCCAAAACACTTTCGCATTTTGGACTTTTTAATTATAGCGCTGTCTTAATTAAAGGACAGGCTGCAAGGTCAGCGTATAAGGCATGAACTTGTTCCAACTCTTCAAAGCGCAGTTGAGCAGTTAAAGAGTGGTATTTACCTGTGCGTGACGGCTGTATTTTTACTGTGTCACCATCAAATTCAGGGAAGTGCTTCTGTAAAATATCAACAACAGCAACTCGAAGTTCTTCACCTGCATTACCAATCAATTTAATTGGGTAGTCCATAGGGAAGACCCAAAGATGCTCTTGCAATTCACGTGAAGGAGCGCGATTAGTCATATCAGTCATGGGACACCTCATTATTTAAAAATACCTGCAATGAGCAGGTATTTGGAATCTTTGCTACATGCTCATAATATGGGGTGGAAAACCCCATATTCAAGCCTGCATTGTCCTAGTTATAGGTTAGTCATTCTCAAGGAATGAACGCAAATGCTCTGAACGTGATGGATGGCGAAGTTTACGTAAAGCTTTCGCTTCAATCTGACGAATACGTTCACGTGTTACGTCAAACTGTTTACCCACTTCTTCCAGAGTATGGTCTGTTGGCATATCGATACCAAAACGCATCTTCAAGACTTTTGCTTCACGTTCAGTCAAGTTTTCAAGAACTTCACGTGTTGCTTCTTTTAAGCCTTCAGACGTTGCAGCATCAATCGGAGAGGTAATGTTGCCGTCTTCAATGAAGTCACCAAGATGCGAATCTTCATCATCACCAATTGGTGTTTCCATTGAAATTGGTTCTTTCGCGATTTTAAGCACTTTACGAACTTTCACTTCGTCCATTTCTAGACGTTCACCTAATTCTTCAGGTGTCGGTTCACGACCCATTTCTTGAAGCAATTGACGAGATACACGGTTGATCTTGTTAATGGTTTCGATCATGTGCACAGGAATACGAATCGTACGTGCTTGGTCGGCAATAGAACGCGTAATCGCCTGACGAATCCACCAAGTTGCATAAGTAGAGAACTTATAACCACGACGATATTCGAATTTATCCACCGCTTTCATCAAGCCGATGTTACCTTCTTGGATCAAGTCGAGGAATTGCAAACCACGGTTGGTGTATTTTTTCGCAATCGAAATTACCAAACGTAAGTTGGCTTCAACCATTTCCTTTTTCGCACGACGAGCTTTCGCTTCACCAATCGACATACGTTTAGAAATGTCTTTGATGCCTTTAACATCTAAGCCAAGTTCTTTTTCGATGTCAGCGATTTTTTGTTGGAATGCAAGAACGTCAGGGCGGACTTTTTCAAGATAGCCTTTCATTTCTGCAGGTGCTTTCGCAATTTGTTCATCTAACCAAGCAAAGTTAGATTCTTGACCTGGGAAAGACGTACGGAATTGAGTACGGTCCATACGACCACGGCGTACTGCATAACGCATGACTTCACGTTCAGAAGTACGGATTTGGTCATGGGTATTACGGATCAAATCAGAGATGATGTCGAATAAACGTGGTGTGAATTTGAACATCATGAACACAGTTGCAAGTGCTTCAAGTGCAGCAGCAGCTTCTTTACTGTTACGGCCATTTTTTTCAATAGCAGCTTTAGTCACTAACCATGCTTGTTCAAGCTCAGTGAAACGTGCTTTAGCAATTTCAGGATCTGGACCAGATTCGCCTTCAGAATCATCATCACCTTCAGACTCTTCGTCTTCATCGTCATCATCAAGTTTGACATCTTTAGTCGGCTTGTTGGTTGACGCTTCGTCTTCATCGATCTCAGAATCTTCTTCGTCGATCACTTCAGGGATGGCTTCGTCAGATTCTGGATCTAAATAACCAGAAAGAATATCCGCTAAACGGCGTTCACCCGCTTCATAATCTTTATATTCTTGCAGTACAACTTCGACCGCATTTGGCCAATAAGCAATAGAGTGTAAAACGTCACGAATACCTTCTTCGATACGTTTTGCAATGCTAATTTCGCCTTCACGTGTCAAAAGTTCAACTGTACCCATTTCGCGCATATACATACGCACTGGGTCAGTGGTACGACCGGGTTCATTTTCAACAGATGCAAGTACAGCAGCGGCTTCTTCTTCAGCAACTTCGTCAGTCGCTTCGCTGCCACCTTCAAACATTGTATCGTCAGATTCTGGTGCACGATCATGTACCGGAATACCCACGTCATTCAACATCTGAATGATGTCTTCAATCTGTTCACTTTCGGTGATTGAGTCCGGGAGATGATCGTTAACCTCGGCGAAAGTTAGGTAACCTTGCTCTTTGCCTCGGCTAATCAGAGCCGCTACTTGAGAAGTAGGGGAAGTCATATCGCTCATCTTTGCTTACTCTTCGTTGAATCTGTGGCAGTAAAAAACCGTGCATTTTAGCACGATCGTCTCATTAAATCTTGTGAATAGCTGGCTTATCCCATTAGGACGGTACAGCATCAAGCTGTCCAATGAGATATTAAAAATTTAAATTCAGTAATTTAGGTGGGGCTGAAATTGTTGTTTTCAAGTTCATCCCATGCATCGATTATTTTATGGGTCAACTGTGACTGTCATAAAAATGAAGGACGCAGGGTGGATTATATCATGCCACAGGTTTTGGTAAGAAAAAAAGCCCTATTTTTAAAGTTTAGATGTTAAAAAAACAAATAAAACTTGACAATATTTTATATCCCATATAAATAGCGGCTAGACCCCTTCAATTTTTTTCATTATGAGGTAGTTTTGGTGTCTTCTACAGATTTTGAACTAGATGATAACTACGGTGATGATGATGTGAATTTCGATGAGGCCAGTGCAAAAACTAGCGCGAAAGAATCGTTAGAAAAGCGCCGACTTATTGATGACCTTCTGGCTCAGCGCCGTCTTGAACGTGAGCTTAAAGATTTTGATTACGACATCGACGATGACGATGATTTTGATGACGAAGAAGACTAAATAGCGATTTAGCATAGCGCTTGAAAATGCTATGCTTACGCATTAAGTTTCTAACTCTGGATTTGAAATGAGTGCTTTAGATTTAGACCTTTTGAGTGACTATCTAGACGGCGATGACAACGAGCATGGTCTAGATTTTGCAGCGACTCATGGTTTTTTGTGTGCAATTGCAGTAGGCCCAGCTTTTGATAAATGGCTAGACGAACTTTTTGATAACAATCAGAAAAAAGTACCTGCTGAAATTATTGCGCAAGTAAAAGCATGGCTCGAATCGATTCGTCAGAATCTTGCCAATGAAGATGGTATTGAATTTCCATTTGAAATTGAAGAAGCCGATGTTGAATCAAGTCTTGGTGACTGGAGTGTTGGCTTCGTTGATGCCATGTTCCTAAACGAAGATGCATGGTTCACCGACGAGTTTGAAGAACAATTGGTTGATTTAACTTTGCCAATCATGGTGTTCAGCGGCATTGATGAAGAAGATCCACAAATGGAATCTTTCCGTCGCAATGGTCAGTTGATGGATGAACTTGCAGAAGAAATCCCAACCAATTTGAACGAATTATATTTGATGTATCACACACCAAATTAATTTCGACGAAATTTAAAAAAAGCACCTTGGGGTGCTTTTTTTAGCGCTGAACTTTTTTCAGTTCAAAATCAATCTAAAGGCTTAACTGCGTTTGGCTTTTAAAAAGCTTTTCGCCATCCATCCAAAAGATAAAGCCAACACGAGATAATGGATAAGTAGCGTAAAGCTGATAGCAAGTAGCCAGACCCAAGCAGGTAATTGCGTTAGCGCCATTTGAATAAAGGCTTGGGTTTCAGGGAATATTAAGAGACAAATGACTGTAGCAACGACATTGATGAGAACCGAAGCTAAAATACAGCTCCAAATCAAAGTTCTCTTTTCAGACTTATCTGGCACTCGCTGATGGTCTTTGACAAAGCTAGATGCCGCAGCGAAACCGCCCACGATGAGACAGGTAATGGATGAACCACCGGGTAAATCAAAGAAAGACTCGATGGCTGCGACAGCGACCATGGCGAGGGCATAAGCAATGCTAAATGTGATGATGTATTTTTTCATTATTTAATGTTCATGTTTTCGTTTTATAAAGAGCGAGTATAGCTTGCCCGAAGTTTCTTCACTGAATTTTAAGTTTCAGTGAAGGGTATTGATTCAAATTCTAACGGAATAAGTTAAAAAAATTTATAATTTTTTAGCGCAGTAGTCTGCATACCAACCGTAGGCAATATGAAATATCGTGCCATGAATGGCGACCATGCAGAGCATAACTACAGCAGTTAGCCCAATGCCTGCATTATCCACAGACTTCATAATGCTTTCGGCATTGGGATTCATCAGCACCAAGAACAGCACAAAAAAGCTACCAATGATGATTGCAACGGCACTGGAGCCCCAAACCAGTTGGATCTTTTCATGGTTGCTAGGCACACGTTGTTCTTTCTTTACAAAATGCCCAACGCTGATTAATGCACATGCCACCAATGTAGGAATTAATGTAATACCACCTAGATTTAATCCAAAAATTAATACGGTAATCAAAAGCACCAAGGCGATGCTATAAACAGCAGCAAAGTGTAGGAGATAGTGTTTCATTTAAGCCCCAAAACAAAAAATTAACGAGGTCGACGTTTATGTCGACGGTACAAAATCCAACTAATAATGATGACTGTGATCAGAATAATCACATGGCCAACTTTACTAAATATTTGCTGCATTAACTGCTGATTTTCACCTAAATAAAAACCCATACAAGCTAAAAAAGTGGTCCAAATAATCGTGCCTAAACCACTATAAAACATGAACTTCCAAAATGGCATGCGGCTCATTCCCGCAGGAATACTAATGAGAGAACGCACAGCTGGAATCATCCGGCCAAAAAATACAATGCGGTGACCGTATTGCTCAAACCATGCTAGAGATTTTTTTACATCTGCCGATTTGATAAATAAATACTTTCCATAGCGATCGACGAAGTGAAAGATGGATTCATGCTTAAATTTATAGCCAATCCAATATAGCAATGCAGCCGCCAGTAAAGAACCGACACAACCTGAAATAATGACACCAATGAGGAGTAGTTGACCTTGGGAGGCAGAATAGCCAGCCGAGGGCATAATGATTTCAGAGGGGATTGGGGGGAAGACATTGTCAAGAAACATGAGCAGGGCAATACCGAGATAACCCAATTGTTCCATGATTGAAATGATCCATTCAGTTAAAGTCATGGCAGCCAAGGCAGAGAAAAGGTGTATTTATCCTATGTTGAAAAGCGCAGTGGGTAAAGTTCCGTTTTAAATATTCCTGAAACCACCTAAGCAAAAACAACAAATGTTGAGTTCATCTTGTATTAAGTAGCACGTAGGCTTAATGAGAAGGAAAATGTATGAATGAGTGATGGTATTGAGCAATGCTGAGTAATAGTAAAACTGAATAATTGATAGGCATAGAGTACGGTTTTTATATTACTGAGTTTACGCTGTGCAGTTTGGATTTTATTTTTGATTTTGGCGCTTTAGCAGCCTTAAAAATCGTTTTATATACTGAACAGCGTAGGACAAAGTTGCAATAAGTAGCTTTGCAAGGTGCGCAAATTAATCATCATGTTCCATATTTAACAGGGTGTGAATATAGACTTGGCGTAAGCTCAGCGATAAAGCAAATGGAATCGTACAAAGTCCAAGAATGTTGAGCAGAGTGGGTTGTAAGTGCAAGGTATAAGCAATAAATAAGGCAAAAATTGCACCAATGCATGTGGCAATACTGACTATCAAAATATGCGACTGTTGGTTAAGGAGGTGTTTTAATTCTGCAACACTTTCTTTTACACGTGGAGCGGGTAAAGCAAGGCGCCTTGAGGTTGCAATAGGAGAGTTGATTAATTTTGGCATAATGCTTTCCTTTTCAATTATCTATAATGATTTTCTCGGATCAATTGATCAGAATAAGCATAGATGCGCGAACTGATTCTCGTAAATAACCAGATATAGTTATTTTGTCAAAAAAATTAAGTCACTGTTGAGAATGCGTAAAAAAAGCCCTAAAAATAGGGCTTTTATTTATATATCGTTACAACAAATTTTGCTTAGAGACGCTTACGTTTTGCTGCCACAATTTGTGATTGACGCATACGGAAGCCTGCTTTTTGCTGTTCAGTAGTTTTGTCGATACAGTATTTGCATGATACGCCGTGTTCGTAGCTCGGAAGTTCAACTTCAGCAGGAGCCAGTGGCCAACCGCATGCGTGACATTTGATATTTTCGCCTTCTTCCATACCGTGAGTGACAGCAGTACGACCGTCAAATACGAAACATTCACCTTCCCACATGCTGTCGGAAGCAGGGGTTTCTTCTAAATATTTTAAGATACCGCCTTTAAGGTGATAAACCTCATTAAAGCCTTCTTGAAGTAAAAGTGAGGTTGATTTTTCACAACGAATACCACCTGTACAGAACATGGCAATTTTCTTGTCTTTATGCTGCTCAAGCTCTTTTTTCACGTATTCAGGGAATTCACGGAAAGTCTCAGTTTTCGGGTCAATCGCACCCTTAAATGTACCTGCTTTGTACTCATAGTCGTTACGTGTATCAATTAGGATTACGTCATCACGTGTAATTAGTTCATTCCATTCTTTAGGATCAAGATAGTGACCGACTAAATCACGTGGTTTCACTTCCACACCTAAAGTCACGATTTCTTTTTTCAGTTTGATCTTCATTTTACGGAATGGTTTATCCGTACTATGCGATTCTTTGTATTCCATCGCATTGAAGCCTTCATTGAGAAGGAACTGATGGATGATATCTACAGATTTACGGTCACCGGCAACAGTACCGTTAATACCTTCACCTGCCACAATTAGAGTACCGCAAAGGTTGATGGTTTTTACCAAGTCTAAAAGACGTTGTTGAAGATCGGCAGGATCTTGAACTTCTTTGAATTGATAAAGTGCGGCAACAACCCAACCAGAGGTCGCTTGCTGTTCTACAGGTGCAAGCTGTTCTACAGTAGCGTTCATGGAGTACTCCAAATGAATAAACAGGATAAAAATTAAGGCGCACATTCTACCGTGATTTGGATGAATAAGCGAGTAAAGCGATGGCTTTTAACCACACATTTGATCATAGCTTCATTTCAGTAGTTTTAGCGTGTATAGTCATGCCGAGTTGTTTTTATCCCATAAATATTGATTGAATGGAGCCGGTTTTGAGTACTGATCGTCGAATTGCCTCGTTAACCCCATGTGCAGGGCGTTGTTCTACGGTATTTGGTGATTCAGTCTGTCGTGGTTGCCGCCGCTTTAACCATGAAGTCATAAAATGGAATACCTATACAGCAGAGCAACACACGGCCATTTGGTGTCGTTTAGATGCACAGTTAGATCAAATTTTAATACCGATGTTGCCGCAAGCAGATATCATCCATGTCGAAGGCTTTGTCTTGTCTAAGCGAGTTCGCTTACGTCCAGATGCAAGCAAAGGCCGTAAACTGTATCACGCACTCAAGCTCTGCGAGAAAAACCGTCATTTCACAGATGAAAGTGGACTCGGGATACATTACAAACAGGTGCGACCGTTGTGGGATGAGTTTGAGCGTCGTGTTTTAGCACTCGCCATAGCCAGCTATGATTTGGCATTTTTAAGAGCAGATGCCATTCGCTTGCATTTATTGCAAAACATGGATGAAGAGGACTAAGTCCTCTTTTTTTATTTATGAAATTTATCTTGATGTAAAAAAATAAGTGAAGGAATTTCAGCGTGAATTATTCGGAGTACTTTTTATATTGTGTTGCAGTCATCGTGATGATTGCAACACCTGGACCTGTCATGCTGTTGGTCGCAAGTTCAGGTTTACAAGGCGGATATAAAAAGGCATTTCAAACCATTGTCGGGACAAATTTTGCGTCACTGATTTTGATTGTGCTGTCAGTGTGTGTTTTAAAAGGCATTTTAAATGTTAATGCGCATTGGCTCGCTGGCATTAAAATGCTGGGTTGTTTATATATTGCTTATATTGGTTTTGATATTTTAAAAGAAGTAACTATACAGCCCACTGCACAATCTCTGCAGTTAAAAGCAGCACACGGGGGTTTTAAGCAAGGACTAATTGTGGGGATTTCAAATCCTAAGGATATTATTTTCTTCGCGTCATTTTTTCCGCAGTTTGTAGGGATTACTCATCATCTTAATCTGAGTTTAATTGTGTTGACCCTGAGTTGGATTGTTTTAGATTTCGCGACCTTGTCTTTGGTGTATTTGTCTTTTTATTGATTGTCGAAATCACGCTGGTATAAAAAATTGTTGGCACTGTGTGGGTTAATTTTAGTGGTGGTAGCAATTTACGGGATCTATAGCACATTCACGGCTTAATTCTTAATTTGAAATGTACAGTAAAAAATAAAAAAAGGCTGATTGAATCAGCCTTTTTATGAACGTGTAGATCTTTAACTTATTCGCACTAGAGATTGTGCTGTAAACGATATTGCACAATCTCTTCAATAGTGAGTACAGTCAAATGATGGGTTTGTGCATAAGCTAAAACTTGTACGCCATTGGCCATTGTGCCGTCTGGGTTGGTTAATTCACACAAAACACCTGCAGGTTTTAAACCGGCCAGACGTGCCAAATCAATAGTCCCTTCAGTATGTCCGCGACGGGTCAATACGCCGCCTTCACGCGCACGTAAAGGAAAAACATGACCCGGACGGTTTAAGTCAGCAGCAACAGCACCATCTTTAATTGCGGTTTTGACTGTAGTTGTTCGGTCTTTTGCAGAAACTCCAGTAGTAACACCTTCCGCAGCTTCAATGGTTACGGTAAAGGCAGTTTTAAAATGGCTAGAGTTATCAGATACCATGGGTGGAAGTTCTAAATGATTGGCTTGAGCATCGGTTAAACACAGGCAGACAATCCCTGAACCGTCACGAATCATACGTGCCATGGTTTCTACAGTCAGTGTTTCTGCAGCAACAATCAGGTCGGCTTCATTTTCACGGTCAAAATCGTCCATGACTAAAACAGGCTTGCCTTGACGAATGTCTTCTAAGGCTTGCAGCATGCGCTGTTCTGCAGGTGGAAGGGCAGAAAAGAAAATTTCGGGTTGAATTAAACTAGACATTGAAACGCTCGCGTAAATTTTAGATACGGTTGAACATTTCAGGACATGTGAAATAGTGGCGTTACGATATATATTGAAAATGATCAATGATATAGAGATGTGACGTCGTCTTCTTTCATCCGGACTATACCGTCGGCTCAGGTATTGCACCTGATCTGCGAATCGCGTTTAAACGATTGGCTCGTGGGCTTTTTGCAGGGCTTTCAACCCAGCAAATTTACCACCGGTGGGGAATTTCACCCCGCCCTGAAGCGATGTGTCTTGAGTATAGACCTGTTTGAGTGCTGATGGGGGATTATTGCTTAGAATCCTTTGCAAAATTTTAGATAAGTAATGTTATAAGATTGGATTTGTAAGCATTTATATAAAGTGTGTCAAAGCATGCTATCGTGCCGATAAATCAACCATGATTGCATAATGATAAAAAATGACGCTTCCTCAGCATTCTCAGCAGCAGAATATAAAGCTGCATCATTCACAGTTAGATCAAGAGTTTTCAACAGATTTGTTCCAAGCTGTACAGGTTATTCGGTATCTGCAAGTAATCGGTGTTGCACTGATAGCTGCCAGTTTCGTGTATTTGATCGCGGCAAACTGGTTGATGT
The DNA here is from genome assembly GCF_013419835.1 of Acinetobacter sp. YH12052. NCBI lineage: Bacteria > Pseudomonadati > Pseudomonadota > Gammaproteobacteria > Moraxellales > Moraxellaceae > Acinetobacter > Acinetobacter sp. YH12052. The sequence goes on along the minus strand of NZ_VOZI01000003.1, from coordinate 49,478 downwards.
TACCCAAATTTATTCAATTGGCAATTCCAATGTTGCTGTTGGTACTTAGTGCTGTGACGAGTGTATATTTTGCAAGGCATGCTTGGATTCAGCAAAGTTTAGATACTTTAAGCGGTTTGTTGCTTGGATTGTGTTTGGCTGTGATTGGGCAGGTCTATCAAACAGGTGCAGACAGTTATCTGTTGTTTTTGGTGTGGGCTTTGCTGCTTTTACCTTGGTTATATCGACCGAATATCGGAGTCTTTACGCTACTGTGTTTGATCAGTCAATTGGCATTATTTTTATATTTTAAACAAAGCTATTTAATCGTTGATCATTCATGGTGGTATTTACTCTGCATGAATATATTGACGGTAATATGTGTGACGTTTTGTTTGAAATATTATGCTGCGCTGCGCTTTGTATTTATAGCATTCATTACACTAATGTCGATGTATTGCATGTTTTTATACTGCGGAAATGGGGCAGAGCAGTATCAATGGCAATATTTAATTTTTGCATTGTTGCTTCCAATTTATCTGATTATCTATTTTTATCGACAACATCGTGCATTAGAAACCAGTTTACAAGCTGCAGGTCTCGCCGCGAGTTTCAGTATTTTGATTTTCCAATGGGCAGAACATATTTTATCTGACTCGAGTGCAGGATTGTTGGTTTTTGCCTTGCTGATATTTGCTTGGTTTGCGGTGATCAGTTGGGCACTGATGAAATTTCTGCCACAGACTAAATTTGCGGTTATTCCTTTAGCGATTGGGGCATGGTTCGCAGGCATTATTTTATCGAGCTTATTGCTGACCTATTGGAAGGCGTTTTCAATCGTCATGGGCTTAGTTTTTGTGGCTGTGGCTTGGTGGTTGATTCGACGAGCTAAAAGTATCTTTAGTCGCCAATTTGCTTACTGCTTATGGGTATGTGGCCAATCTGCGGTCTTCATACATACAGAGAGCTTGACCGATAGCATTGGGTTTATTTTAGTATTACAAATTGGTGTTATCTTGCTCTGTTTGTTTAGTCGAATGCATTGGTTTATTGTTTTTATTCAACTCATTGCAGGATATGGCCTTGCAGTGGCCACACTATTTGATGCCGATCTTTTTATGAGCGATGAACATGTCATCTTAGCTGTGACTGGATTGAATTATATTCTACTGATTTTCTTGCTCGGGAGTGCAACAGCGTGGTTGCACACGATGTATCGAAAAAGTGTTGTGTTATGGATGTTATGCATCGTATTGGCGGGTGTGGTATTGCAAACTTTGTCAAATAACGTTCTACAGTTTGAACAGACCCAACATGGCGTTCTTGACCTGTTTATCGTTTATCTACTGCCTGTGGTTTGGCTTGGCCTTTACATCGCAAATCAGAAAAAACAGGCGGGGAGCGAAAAATGGCCGTTACTGCTATTGGGCCTTGTACTCATTGCGATGGGTTATTTTGAAATTTTCTTGTTATTGGTTTTATTGGCATGGGCGCAGGTTTATCAGCAATCTTTGGTTAAAGCCCTTTGCATCGTGTTGATCATTTTTAGCTTATGGATGCTGTACTACAATTTGGGTCTGAGTTTTTTATTGAAAAGTTTAACGATTTTGATCTCTGGTCTTTTGCTGCTTGGCATCACCAAGATGTTATCTGCGAAACAGCTTAAACAAGTGGGAGGAGCATGATGAACATACTCAATAAAAAAATGCTTCCTATTGGTTTAGCTGTACTCAGTATTCTTTTATTTGTATTGATGATTGCACGTCATGAATGGCATCTGGCAAACAGTCAGAGTATTTATGTGAAGCTGCAACCCGTCGATCCGCGCTCTTTGATTCAAGGGGATTATATGGCCTTGAATTATCAGCTCTATTTTGGTGGTCTACCTTCTGTAGAGCAATCTGCCAATGGGCAGGCTGCCAAAGCGAACAAAGAAGAAAATGTACACCGTGACTATTTTGCCGATCAAAAAAGTATTGTGAGTTATGCGCAGCTTGATGCACAGCGTAGAGTGATTCGAACCAGTTTCAACCCAGAGTTACTAGCGCAGTATCCAAGCTCATCCACAAAACTGGTGCTCAAAAATCCTGACGATAGATTTGAGGGTTTATATCCCGCTGCGAGCAGTTTTTTATTTGCTGAAGGCTTGGAAGCGTGCTATCGCGATGCGCAATATGCAGAGCTAAAGGTACAAGAAAATGGTCAGCCTTTGTTGGTGGGGTTGGTCGGAGAGCATTTACAGCCCTTTGATTGTAAACAAAATCAAGCATGGTGGAAGGGCCCGAGAGCAGGGTAGACAAATAAATTGAGCTGTTGAGTTGTATGTAGTGATATGCGTCTAATACTGAATTTTCGTAATCAATAATGCATATTTCAGCCATAAAAAAGCCCGCAAAATTGCGGGCTTTTTAGAATCTTTAAATGCTTTAACTTATGCAACTTGAACTGGAATACAGTTCGCTGTGTGGTTCACAGTGTTGTTTGGGTTCGCGTAGACTAAACGTGGCTTATGTGCATTTGCTTCAGCTTCTGTGAAATCGCCAAAAGTTGCGATAATCATCAAGTCGCCAATATCTGCTTGGTGAGCAGCACCGCCATTTACAGAGATAATGCCAGAACCTTCTTCACCACGAATGGCGTAAGTGGTAAAACGCTTACCATTAGTCACGTTCCACATATGAATTTCTTCATATTCACGGATACCGGCTAAATCTAGAAGAATACCGTCAATTGCACAAGAACCTTCATAATGTAATTCTGCTTGTGTAACGACGCAACGGTGGATTTTAGCTTTTAATAAACGAGATAGCATGGCTAGCGTCTCCTTGGTAGACCTAAGATCGTATCTTATGGTGGAACAATCTCTTGAATGCTGGGTGAGCAGTCAAATGCAAGCGCATTTTGCTCTGAAATTATTCAGATGGCAATAAGTATTGTTCAACAATTTGTGGAATTGTCAGTTCTATTTGTAAGCATTGATCTGGTTCATGGCTTGCTGAATCTCACCACTTACCAACAATTTAGTACGTGATAAGGCATGTGCAATAGCATCATCCATTAAGCCTTGTTCACTACTTGGTGCTTTACCTAAGACATGGCCTGAGACACGTTCTTTAGAACCTGGATGACCAATACCAATACGTAAACGATGGAAATTTGGACCAATATGCGGGACGATATCGCGTAAACCATTATGACCACCATGACCACCGCCAGTTTTCAGGCGAATGACACCAGGGTTCATATCAAGTTCATCGTGTGCGATAAGCATTGCTTCAGGAGCAATTTGATAGAATTTGGCGAAGGGAACAACACTTTGACCAGAGAGGTTCATAAAGGTTGTAGGTAACAGCAGACGAACGTCTTGACCTTCGATATTACCACGACCACTGATGCCTTTATATTTAGGATCAGCTTTGAGTTGGATGCCATATTGTTCTGCAAGGCGTTCTACAAACCAGAAGCCTGCATTATGGCGGGTTTGGGCATACTCAGAACCTGGGTTACCCAAACCAACAATCAGTGAAAGTTTACTCACTCATTTACACCATTTAACACTTATGCGCGTTTGAAGTCAGCGTGCATAGGAGTGTTTTTAGCTGGGTGACGTTGTAAAGCTTGGATTTTAACGCTTTCAGCTTTACCGTCGATGTTGATTTCAACAACTTCTTCAAAGAATGCGTTGTTTTCTAAAGCTTTAACAAGTTCGCGAAGTTCCAAAGTAACTGCTACAGGTTCAGCTGCACCACCGTAGATGATTGCTGGTACTTTATTTTGAAGACGAAGGCGGCGGCTCGAACCTTTCCCTTGTACTGCTTCTTCACGTGCTACTGCATTTAATACGAAGTTTGCCATGATAGACATTCCTATTTAAGTTTAATTGACTAGACCTTCGACCAGTCTAGTGATAGAAAGCCCCACCAAAAGGCAGGGCTTTTAAATTTAGCGCTATATTATAGATAAGAATCGAACATTGCGCTAATAGATTCTTCGTTATTAATACGACGAATTGTTTCAGCAACCATACTTGCAACTGAAACTTGGCGAATCTTACCAAGAGCTTGAGCTTCTTCTGAAAGCGGAATAGTGTCTGTTACAACCAATTCGTCAATCACAGAGTTTTTCAAGTTTTCTAAAGCTTTACCAGAAAGTACAGGGTGAGTTGCGTAAGCAACAACTTTTCGAGCACCAAAAGTTTTTAGTGCGTCAGCAGCTTTACACAATGTACCTGCTGTATCCACCATATCATCAACGATGACACAGTCACGGCCTTTAACGTCACCGATCAAGTGCATTACTTGAGATTCATTCGCTTTTTGACGGCGTTTGTCGATGATCGCAAGATCGATATCACCCATTTGCTTAGCTACAGCACGCGCACGTACTACACCACCAACGTCAGGAGAAACAACCATTAAGTTGTCGTGTGACTGTTGACGAAGATCTGCTAAAAGTGCAGGAGTACCGTAGATGTTGTCTACAGGAATATCGAAGAAACCTTGGATTTGGTCAGCATGAAGGTCGATCATGACAACGCGGTCAATACCAACAGTTGTGAGCATATCTGCAACAACTTTTGCTGTAATTGGCACACGGCTTGAACGTGGACGACGGTCTTGACGAGCATAACCAAAATAAGGAATGACAGCAGTGATACGACCAGCACTTGCTCGACGCAAAGCATCAGCCATAACTAAGATTTCCATAAGGTTATCGTTAGTTGGAGCACAAGTTGGTTGTACGATGAATACGTCTTTACCACGAACATTTTCAGTAATTTCGACAGCGATTTCACCGTCAGAAAATTGACCTACAGATGCAGCACCTAGAGGGATGTGAAGGTGGCTAACGACTTTTTGGGCGAATTGTGGATGTGCAGATCCACTAAAAACGACAAGATTGGGCATGAAGCACCCTTGGCGGTTGGCAAATTGGAGAATTAGATGGCAGGGGCGGCTGGATTCGAACCAACGGATGCCGAGATCAAAACCCGGTGCCTTACCACTTGGCGACGCCCCTAATGCGGCAGAACTTTAATATTTTTACAGTATTTTGTCAAGTTGAAACAACAAAGATACTGCAAATTATGCTCTGTCTTTTTTGAAGTAAATGGCAGGGGCGGCTGGATTCGAACCAACGGATGCCGAGATCAAAACCCGGTGCCTTACCACTTGGCGACGCCCCTAAATTGATGAAATAGCGAATAAAGTAAATGGCAGGGGCGGCTGGATTCGAACCAACGGATGCCGAGATCAAAACCCGGTGCCTTACCACTTGGCGACGCCCCTAATACTTTACAGCAATTACATCTACAGGTGAAAAATGATGGCAGGGGCGGCTGGATTCGAACCAACGGATGCCGAGATCAAAACCCGGTGCCTTACCACTTGGCGACGCCCCTATATCAAACTTCAAAATGACGTAATGGTGATTCTTGCAAACTGCGAACCAAGTAAGATTTACATGGTGCATTTTTCAATATGTCATCAATATTCATATTTTCAGTCACTTCAGTAAATACACAAGCACCTGTACCTGTAAGCTTTGCTGTACCGAACTGATCTAAGTACCGCATTGCTTCATCGACTTCGGGATATAAGCTTCGTGCCACAGGCTCAAAGTTATTTCCAAAATCAGATGGCGTTTCCTGATAGCCGCAAAATTTAGTGGGCTTTGAGTCTCTTGTCAACGTTTTTTGTGAAAAAAGCAGTTGAGTGCTGATAAAACAGTCAGGTTTTAACACAATGTACTGTTTTTGAGCTAAATCTATGAATGTTAAGTGTTCACCGATACCTTCTGCCCATGCATTTAGACCATGTACAAACACGGGAACATCTGCCCCAAGTTGTAAGCCGAGTTCTGCAAGTTGTTCGGTATTTAAACCACATTTCCATAGTTGATTGAGCACGATTAGGGTGGTGGCTGCATTGGATGAACCACCACCGAGCCCTGCACCCATGGGAATATTTTTTTCAATGTAGATTTTTTGTGCAGTTAGTGCTTTAGCAAACGGTTTGAGTATTTGAGCAGCACGATAAATTAAATTTTGCTCTAGATTAACGCTGTTTAAGCCCTCAATTTGAATAAAATTTTCATCAGCAGAATTTGCAAGTGGGTGAAATTCCATCCAATCCGATAAATCGATGAGCTGAAAAATCGTTTGTAATTCGTGATATCCATTAGGACGTCGGCCAGTAATGTGCAAAAACAAATTGAGTTTTGCAGGAGAAGGTACACGAATCACAGAAGTCATAGCTCAGCTTTTAGGCAAATTAACGATTTTGAATCACCATTGTAATACGGTTTTCCTGACCGGATTCAAGTGCTTGTTTTAAAATTAACTTGTTCGGTACCGTCGCAGTCTCGTTATAGCTCAGGTCTACGGTCCAACCATCTTCAATAATCTGTTGTGGACGCTGCGCAGTATCGCGTTGAATTTTTGCTTGTGTGGTTGCAGGGCGCGCCTGTACCCAGTCGATGAGGTGGGTAATGGGAGCTTGCCAACCGGTAGCACGTTCCAGTAATTCTTCAGGTGTTTCTGCTTCAATTAAACCGGTTTTTGCACTGTTTAACTGAACTTGACCAGGTTTACCGTTGATTTGAGTTTTTCCAACACCTAATATGCCACTCAGTTCGATATCATATTCATTGCGGTCTTGAACCCAAGTAAAAAAAGCACTTCCTGACTGTTGTGGCGTGCGCACACCAATCTTACCTTGTAAGTTGAATTGATTTGCAGCGACCTCTTCAGGGCTAGGTTGAGCGGGTGTTTTAACATATTGCTGACAACCGGTAAAAAATAAAGCGCAGCAGGTCAGGGCAGATACCCCAAATTTTGAAGATACTTGCATAAAGTCTTTTTAACTCTTTTTCATGGGTTGGGGTAACAATAACGAATGTAGTTGCTCTAATTGCGGATCATTCGGATGTTTTTGTTGGAGTTGTTGTAACAACGCGTCAAATTTATTCATATCACCTTGCATGAAGACTGATCGTGCATAGCGAATGCCAATTTTTAAACTATTACTCAGTTCATACGCTTTGGCCAAAACAGATGCAGATGTACTAAAATCATTTTGCAAATAACAAATATAACCGAACGTATCTAAGATTGAAGCTTGCTCAGGAGCATATTCTAAGGCATGTTCGACGTATTTTCGGGCTTCATCTAAGCGTCTATTTTGTACCGCCAAGGTATAGGCATATGCATTTAAATAGGTCGGGCTATTGGGTTCAATTTCAAGTAATTGTTTTAGTAATTGGTCGAGTCTATCTTTATCTTGATGGGCGTCGAGCAGTAGAACTTCGGCATAAATGAGCTCAGGATCTTCGGGCAAGTTTCTTACCGCTTCATCAAGCAAACGGACTGCTGCTTTTTTATTGTTCATGCGTTTTAAAATATCTGCCTGAGCAAGATATAAGAAACTGGCATGTTGAGGATAATTAACCCGCTCTTGGGTTAAAAAGCGCAGTGCATCATGCAGCTTATTTTGCTGGCTAAAAATGCTGATCATATTGCGCCGTGAAACTGTATAAAGACTGCCATCAACAAGGCGATAATAGGCTTTTGCCGTTTCATAATGCTGTTTGCGTTCAGCATTTACTGCGAGATAGTAATACGCTTCATTTTGGTATTTGCTCGAATAACGTAACTCCACCAAATACTTTTCGGCTTTTTCATAAAGCTCTAAGTCAATACTGGTCAAACCTGCCATAAATAGCGGTTCTTCAGCAGATGGCCATTTCTTTAGTATATCTTCGAGTTTTTCTAGACCTAATTCTGACTGATTGATTTTAATTAAATATTTTGCTTCTGCTAAGCGAACTTCCATATTGTTGCGGTGTTTACGGCTGGATTTTTCGAACCATTTTAAGGTTTCTTCTTCATCACCTAACGACATAAGTAAATTGGCTTTCATTAAGATATAGCCAGTCACTTTCGGGCGTTTTTTCAGTGCTAAATTAATGGTGTCTAAGGCATCAGCAAAGGCACCATTTTGAGCTTGTAAACCTGCGACTAAGACCAAAATAGAAGGGTTGGTTTTTTCCTTGCTAGCGGTCAGTGCCTGAATCAGATAAGCGCGATCTTCCTCTGATTCAGGGGAAATACCCGCCAAAATTTGTTCTAAATCTGCATTTGGGTCAATGGTTAAAATTTTATCAAGTGTTTCGGCGGCAAGCTCATATTCATGGGCTTTCAAAGCAATATGTGATAAATAAAATAATGCTGGTACATCTTCAGGTTCTTGCACAACCCAATGTGTAGCAATATCTAAGGCTGCTTGTAAATCATTTTGCTCAATAGCAACGTTTAAAGCACGCTGTTTGACCATGGTGGATTTGCTTTTGATTGCAAGCACGGTGTAATTATGAAGCGCGGTTGGGATGTCGTTATAAGCTAAGGCAAATTCTGCAATCATACTTTGTTTAATTGCATCATATCCTGAATTTGCATGGTAAACTTCTCCCACGGCCCGAATTGGGGCAGTAGAAGCCATGCTACCAACAAGTAAGAATGTGGTAGAATACTGCTTTATTGTCTGGCCGTTCAGTCGGCTATTTGTTAGACGCAATTTTTCTTGATCCAAGTAATGCTTTTTATGACGCCGATAATGCACAATAGCATAAATTTAGCGAAATGATGATCTGATATGTCTTTCTTTGCATTGGGTGTCAACCATCAAACCGCCTCTGTAGAACTGCGCGAACAGATTGCATTTAACCCTGAAAAGTTAACAGCGCTGCTTGAACAGCAAAGCCATACGCCTGAACTCAATGACATGGTGGTGGTGTCTACATGTAATCGTACCGAAGTCTATGCGATGTCTGAAAATGCAGACGTGGTATTGAATTGGCTCGCCCAATCAAATGGTATCGATGTAAAGCAATTGTCAAATCATGTGTATCGTTATGAAAATGCACAAGCGGTGACACACCTCATGCGTGTGGCTAGCGGCTTGGATTCGCTCATGCTTGGTGAGCCTCAAATTTTAGGTCAAGTCAAAACGGCTTTGTCCTTAGCCAAAGATGCCGAAACCGTTTCCCCAAATTTAAACCGTATTTTTGAATATGCCTTTTATGCGGCAAAACGTGTGCGTTCTGAAACAGCCGTTGGAAGTCATGCGGTGTCGATGGGCTATGCTGTTGCTCAGCTCGCTTTACAGGTCTTTAGTCAGCCTGAAAAATTGACGGTGATGATTGTTGCTGCTGGTGAAATGAATAGCTTGGTTGCAAAGCATTTGGCCGAAATGGGTGTGGGCAGAATTATTATCTGTAACCGTACACGTGCCCGTGCCGAAGCTTTATCGCAAGAGATTGCTCATTGTGTAGAAGTTGAAATAATTGATTTTGCAGATTTGGCAGACAATTTACATCGCGCAGATGTAATTTCAAGTTGTACTGGAAGCTTGCATCAAGTGATTTATTTTGCGGATGTCAAAGCAGCACTGAAAAAACGTCGTTATAAACAAATGCTATTGGTTGATTTGGCTGTACCACGAGATATTGAAGCCAAAGTTGAAAGTCTAGATGGCGTTTATTTATATGGTGTCGATGACCTGCAAACTGTCATTGAAGAAAATTTGGCTCAGCGTCGTCAGGCGGCAGTTGAAGCCGAAGTGATGGTCAATCAGCTTGCGACAGATTTAATCACGCAGCAAAAAGTGAATTTGGCTGGCTCGACGATTCATGCATACCGTGAACATGGTGAGTCATTGCGTCAAGAAGAACTGGCTTTGGCGCTGAATCGTCTACAAAAGGGCGAAGATGCTGCGAAGATTATGCAAGAAATGTCGCATCGTTTAACCCAAAAACTATTGCATCCAACCTCTATCGTGCTGCGCAATGCTGCGATGGCGGAAGATCCCGCTTATTTTGAAATGATAGAACAAGATTTAGTTAATGTGGCTGAAAATCGCCGTAAACCAAAGAAATAAATAAACTTATTCATTAAATAAAGGTCATTCACAGCTTGAATTTGAAGTTAAAACTTAATCTTCAAGGAGGGTGAGCGATCTTTTTTTATCAATATCATAAATACGTTGTTTTAAATTACGCATTTCAGCAAGGCTAGAAAACTTATTCGACTTGATCTTGAGTTGTAAGAATTGATATTGCAATTTTGTCGATAAATCTGCTGCAAGTTTATCTGCTTGTTCAGGTGATGACGTATAGTCACTGATATTGGCATGTTCTAAAATATGTTGTAATTCATGATGATGAGCTGCACATGCACCGAGTACATAATAGGTGGATAACTCTGGGTCATCAGGCAATTCATCAAAAATCACATTGAAAATATTTAACACATGATAAAGCAAGAGATCTTGTGAAACTAAGGCGCGTAAAGGCTCAAAATGAATGTAAAGATAAGGATGATTGATTAAAATCGCAATCACATATTCTTCAGCATCAATTTTTGTACTAAAGCTCAATGATGCATCATTATTAACTTGAGGCTGCCACTTTCGGCTAAACCCTAATTTTTCACGGAAATATTGTTGTAGCAAATAACGATATGAACCACCTTTCGGCAACAGTTCAGTCAGTTGTCTCAGTTCACCCATCACCTGACTTTTACCCTCAGGTGAACTGACATCATGATTTTGCGTTAAATGTGCAAAAACAAATTCAGAAAGAAGCGGTGAGGTGTCCAGTAACCGTCGAAAATTTTCAATACCTTCACGACGGATCAATGAATCTGGGTCATGGTCATTCGGCAAAACAAAGAATTTAAGTTCACGACCATCATTCAGCAGTGGGAGGGCAATTTCGAGCGTACGTCGAGCTGCTTTTTGACCTGCGGCATCTCCATCAAATGCAATGGTAATACGGCTATTTTGCTTAAATAAAATGTTTAAATGTTCAGTATTACTGGCAGTCCCTAAAGTCGCTACAGCGCCATGAATGCCATATTGCTGTAGGGCAATGACATCCATATAACCTTCGACCATTAACCAATCTTGGGCTTTTTGTTTACGGCCTTCGTATAAACCATAAAGTAACTGATTTTTATGGAAAACTTCGGAGTCTGGAGAGTTGATGTATTTCGGTTTGATTTCATCATTTAGGGCACGACCACCAAAACCGACCACACGACCTTTCGCATCTCGAATCGGGAAAATCACCCGCTCACGCAGTAAGTCAAAGTCACGACCACTATCACTGGTGCGAATCAAACCGAGAAGTTTGAGTCCTTCGATATCTTGTGGAAAGGCTTTTTCCAGATGTTGCCAATCTTCAGGGGCATAGCCTAAGCGCCAATAGGCGATGGTGTCTGCACTGAGACCCCGTTGTTTAAAATAAGCTTGCCCAATTGGACTGAGCGGAAGTTGTTGTTCATAAAACTGTGCGACATTTTCCAGCAAGTCATATAAGTTTCCATCTTGCGGCACATCTTCAAAAGCATTGGCAACTTGGTCAAAGTGAGCAAACGGATCGCTCCCATAAAAGGCTTCTTCGCTATTTTGAAACTCAGCAAATGGGTCGTGTTCGAAATTTACTGCAGCAGGAGCAGTCTGTGTTTCGCCTGTTTGGGGCGTCAGAGCTTTTGTTTCGATTGCAGGTTTTTGTACAGGTTTAGGTTTAGATTCGCGCTTATATTTGAGTTTATTGGAATCGTTATTGTCTTTCGGTAGTTCAATACCTGTTTGGCTTGATAAATCCTTCATTACTTCAATAAAGTTACGGCTACCAATATCCATTAAAAAACGGATGGCATTACCATTGGCCTGACAACCAAAGCAGTGAAAATATTGTTTATCACGATAGACATGGAAAGATGGCGATTTTTCCTGATGGAATGGGCAGCATCCTGAGTAAGTGCGTCCAGTCTTTTTCAATTTCACAAATTGACCAATCACATCGACAATATCGGTGCGATCTAAAATTTGATCAATTGTATGTTGAGGAATGGCCATGCTATTTTATCTGTCTATCTATTGAATTTGGGCAGTTCGTGAAATATGTTGAAATCAGCAATGCTGTAAGTTCAGGTGGAGATGTAGTACAGCATCGTCCATCGAACTATTGTATACCTTTTAATCTAACCGAATCTGTAGATCCTGAAAAGATAAAAGGGCAAGTATTCTAACTTGCCCTTTGTGAAAAATCGACCTTCGTTGCGACTATATTATTCAGCTGATTCTGACGACTCAGTTTTTTCGCTATGAGGACGATCCAATAAGCCAAAGCTTAAACGATTGGTTAAACTGCGTTTTTCTTCATCAGTTTCAACTACGTCTGTAGAGGTTTGCTCAGACATCGTCTGTGCTTCTTTACCGAAAATACCCAAAGTTGCACGGTTAAGGAAGCTGCCTTCACTACGTGCAGCACGCATATTGAGAGTACCGTCTGACTTCACAAGTTTTGGATAGTTCAGTTTAAGTACTTCAATGTATTGCTGAGACGTGGTTTTATCACCAAGTTTGTCATAACCATAGGCAACCGTCGCTAGAGCTTCTGGAACTTGTGGTGCTTGAGGATAATGTTCGATCACCCAAAGTGAACGTTCAACAGCAGCTAACCATGCTTTACGCTTCACATTAAAACGTGCCGCATTCATCTCGCTTTCAGCCAATTCTTGACTGATGAACTTCATACGTTGTGCGGCATCGACTGCATATTCGCTCGATGGGTAGCGACGGATAAAGTCGACAAAGTTTTGATAAGCCACTTTGAGATAGCTCACATCACGATGCGATTGCTTTAAAGAAGTATAGCGAAGCAAACCGTTGTAGTTTTGCTCCATGTTTGAAACACCACGCACGTAGTACGCATAATCAACTTGCGGATGTTGTGGGTTCATACGAATAAAACGGTCTGCAAGTGCAATCGCACCTTCATAGTCTTTTTGCTGAAACTTTACATACAATAGTTCAAGTTGTGCTTGCTGCGCATAGTTACCTGTAGGGTAGTAGGTCTCTAGAGCTTCAAGGTGTTTTGCTGCATCTGTATATTGGTTACGTTCAAGCGCTTTTTGTGCTTTTTCGATATAAATCTGTTCGCTTGATTGTGGACCTGTGTCGACCACTTCTTTCTTTGGATTACTGCTACAGCCTACCATTGCCGATGCAATGCCTATTGTTAGAGCAAGCATTGTCATTTTATATTTTGGTAGCGACATAAAAATTCCTCTGTTAATACGGGCAATGAGCTACAATTGAACTATTAAACCACTTTTGTCTGAATGAGCAAATGAGTCAAGCACAATCTTCCAATTCTAATTTCCCTGAAACTGATTTCAATTTACTTGAAGATTCTGAGGATGCAGATAACCATACTTCAGACTCAACTGCAACACGTTTATCGTTGCAATTTCAATTGGATGAAAGCTATTTAGGACAACGTATTGATCAGGTTTCAGCACTGGTTTGGACTGATTTTTCTCGTGAAAAGCTAAAACAGTGGCTCAAAGAGGGCCATTTGTTGGTCAATGGTAACACTGTGAAACCAAAGTACAAATGCGAAGGCACAGAGTTACTGACTTTAGACGTCGAGTTAGAAGCACAAACACGTAGCTTACCTGAAGATATTCCACTTAATATTGTCTATGAAGATGACGATATTATGGTGATTAATAAACCTGTCGGTATGGTTGTTCATCCGGGCGCTGGAAACAGTACAGGCACATTGGTGAATGCAATTTTGCATCACTACCCAAAATCTTCAGAGTTGACCCGTGCAGGTTTGGTGCATCGTATTGATAAAGACACCTCAGGTCTGTTGGTTGTTGCGAAAAACCTCGAATCCCAATTTTCTTTAAGTAAGCAATTGGCGAAGAAATCGGTTTACCGCATTTACGATTTGATCGTATATGGCAACATTATTGCTGGCGGTACAGTCGATGAACCAATTAAACGTCATCCTGTCGATCGCATTAAAATGGCAGTCTTGCCGGGCGGTAAAGATGCGGTGACTCACTATAATGTGAAAGAACGTTTCCAAAACTTTACCCGCGTTCAAGCACGTTTAGAAACGGGTCGTACTCATCAAATTCGTGTGCATTTTACTTATATCGGTCATGGTCTTGTGGGCGATCAAGTGTATGTACCACGTGTACGTATGCCTGCAGGCGCGTCGATGTTATTAGATGACACTTTACGTGGCTTTAAACGTCAAGCGTTACATGCAGTTAAATTGGGTCTTGTTCATCCACGTACAGGTGAAGACATGATGTTTGAAGCACCATGGCCTGAAGACTTTAATCAATTGGTTGAAGTTTTACGTAGCGAAAACAAAGCTTATTAAGTTTTAAACTGATTTACACGCCATAGATAGAAAAGGACGGCAACATGCAATTTGTTCAGGGACTTCCACAGGGTGTTTTTGTGGGACAAACTCGAGTTCATCATGATCAGACGCAACCCGCTGAACAACCTGAGCTGGCAGGATTTAATCTGGCATTGCATGTGGGAGATGATGCAGCGCGTGTGCAAAAGCACCGGATGCAATTGCTCAAAGACTTTGCTAAATATGGCGTGAATAAAATCAGCTGGATGAACCAAACGCACAGTACGCTATGCCATCGGATTGATGAACAGATCAACTTTGTTGCACCCGAAGGCGATGGTATGGTCACGCAGTCTAAACACCATGCCCTGATGATGATGACCGCAGATTGCTTACCCGTGGTTTTGGGTAATGCTGACGGGACTGAAGTTGCCAATCTGCATGCAGGTTGGAAGGGCTTGGCAAATGGTATTGTGGAAAACACCATTGCAGCCATCCACACTCAGCCAACATGGGCTTGGTTGGGGGCAGCCATTTGCCAAGAGAGTTTTGAAATTGGCGCAGAAGTCAAAGCTGCCTTTTGTTCCAAATACCCAGAACTTGAAAGTGCATTTAAAGCTGGTGTAAAGGAAGGCAAATATTATGCTGATCTTTATGCGATAGCGCGTTATATTCTTGCATTACATGGGGTTAAAGCTGTAACCGGTGGCGACCAATGTACCTTTTTGCAAGCTGAAGAATATTTTTCTTATCGCCGAGAAGCGAAAACAGGACGTATGGCAACATTCGTCTTTATGCTTTGAAAATGCTAAACTTGACTGAATCTATCGACTTTTAAATGTTATGTCTTTGACTGCTAAATCTTTTGCTGTTGTTTACCACAGTCCCTATGGACACACTGCCAAAGTGGCGAATTTCATTGTACAAGGTGCAGAAAAAGCCGGTGTAAAAGTCCATCTCATGAATGTAGAGCATGTGGATTGGGACGAATTGGACAGTGCAGATGCCATCGTTTTTGGATGCCCAACCTATATGGGCAGTATGAGTGCGGCAATGAAATTATTCATGGAGCAATCATCTAAACGCTGGTTAGCACGGACATGGCAAGGCAAGTTAGCCGCTGGTTTTACCAATGGTGGCGGCTTAAGTGGAGATAAATTGGCAGTATTGCAGCAAATCAATTTATTCGCCATGCAGCACGGCATGTTGTGGAGCGGTCTTCCATTGATGCCAACTGGACGAAGCACAACAGATTTAAATCGGATGTCGAGCTTTTTAGGTTTAATGACACAATCGGATAATGCGCCTGTTGAAGTCACGCCACCTGCGGGTGATTTAGAAACCGCTATTTGGTTTGGTGAATATCTGGGACTGTTGTTAAATAAAGTTAATTAATTTGTAAATAAATCGTTTGAACTATCATTTATAAATCTTTGAAAACCCTAGTGATGGAAATGTTACTGGGGTTTTTATTGGCCTAAAATTCGTGAAAATTGGCATTTTGTATAATTGAGTTGTGATGCGTGTCACAAATTGCTATTCATTTACGCCAAAGCTATTGATTTAATCTTCTCATAAATTTCACTCTGGATGAGTGGTAAATATTAAAAAGGATTAAACAATAGTAATGGCATTGACCTTATGTGTTTCTGACGTTGTTTTTGCAGCAGAAGGCTTGGTGGGATTAGCCGATGAAGAATTATCTGCCATCAATGGTGCTGCATTGATGAATATGTCCTATACCGATCCTGTTTTAGTCAACCAACAAATGGTCGATGAAAATATTGGTTTCTACAAACTCAGTTTAGATGCCGTCATGGATTTGAACGTCAATGTCAAAAGTTTGCAACTCGGCTGTGGTGGGGTAAATGGGTCAAATGGCTGTGATATTGATATTCGTCATCTAGCGCTGAGTGGTAATGTAACGTTGACCGATGCCAATGGTAATCCCGTCTTTAATGGTGATCGAGCGTCAACAAGTGCCAAACTAAAAAATCCATTTATTGAATTTGCAATTAAAAACCCCAAACAAGCCGCTTTACGCGAAGTTAAAGGCTTTCGTGTCAGTGCTGAATCTATTACGGGTTTATTGACCACAGGTATTCAAAATACAGGTGCGTCAACAGACGGGATTAAGTCACTGAGTGGTTATATGAAAATTGCACCGACCACAGGAACAGCAAAGACCCAAGCAGCGCTCTTTGGTGATAGTAGCAGCGAGATTTTATCGGGGAACTTGGTGATTAATACGATTTGGAACAATGATCGTAGCTTTGTCAGCCAACCTGAAAATAGTAAGGGTTTAAAAATTCCTTCAATGAATGTGCCGTTTACCGTCCCTGAAATTACCATCAACGGAAAACGACAAACTCAAGCCGTTGCCAAAAATATCAGTGCGACTGTACCGTCGATTCAACTCAACCGTGATAGTGGTAGTTTGCAGGTCAAACTTGACCGTAATTTGTTATGGGTAGAAGGGGCGCAGTTCTTTATGGATTCGGGTTCATCAATTGATGGTTTGAAAATGAACATTACCTTTGAGCAAGCCTTAAATATGATTCATAACATTCCATTAAATGGCACAGCAGGTTATTTATCGCTTCAATCTCAAGATATCAGTTGGCCAGATGCCAATGCAGATGATATTGCACGTACAGGTTGGTGGATGTCATTTAAAGACCCGATCAATATTGGTAAATTAAATCCAACATCTGAAGTGGATATCTCAGGCGTCTTGCCACAAGTTGCTCAAAAAGTATCGCAAATTTTAACCAATGAACCGATTTATATTCCCTTAGGTTCTGCTGTTGGTGCAGCATTTGGTTTACCGATTTATAAAAATGTCGGTTCAATTAACCTTAGTAATGCCGGTGCGGCCAATTTAACGTTAAAAAATCAGGTCTTGGGGAATCAGGAAGTTCGGACTAACTGTTTTGGTGGGTTGAAATTCTGCTAAATCTGCAATTTAAAAATAAAAAAACCTCCAAGATGGAGGTTTTTTTATTGAACTTATTTATGAAAAATACGGGCTTTATCGCGCTGCCAATCACGGTCTTTTTCCGTTGCACGCTTGTCGTGAAGCTGTTTACCTTTTACTAGGGCAATTTCAAGTTTGGCATGAGGACCTTTCCAGTAACATGCCAAAGGCACACATGAATAACCTTTTTGGTTAATTGCACCTTGTAGTTTTTCAATTTCACGGCGGTTCAGCAATAATTTACGAGTACGTGTTGCTTCAGGCACTACATGTGTCGAAGCACTCAGTAAAGGTTGCACTTGAGCGCCGAATAAAAATGCTTCACCATTTTTAAACGTAATATAGCTCTCTACGATAGTCATTCGACCCGCACGCATTGATTTGACTTCCCAGCCTTGTAATGAAAGGCCCGCTTCAAATTTTTCTTCAATGAAATAATCGTGACGCGCACGCTTATTTAGGGCAATCGTACTGCTACTATTTTTTTTAACTACTGCTTTCGTCATAATCAAAAACTTCCAAACTTAGCACTATTGTACCCGAACTTTGAATAAGATGAAGTTTTTAAATTTACAAGCTGACTTCACCTATAAATCAAGATTTTGTTAAAATACCCATCTACAAAATAACAGAGTACAACTGGATGTCTAAAACTCGTGTAATTTATCCGGGCACATTCGATCCAATTACTAATGGTCATATCGACTTAGTGACACGTGCATCACGCATGTTTGACGAAGTTGTCGTGGCAATTGCAATTGGACATCACAAAAACCCTGTGTTTAGTCTGGAAGAACGTGTTGCACTAGCGCAAGAGTCTTTAAGTCATTTGTCAAATGTTGAGTTTGTAGGTTTTGATGGGCTGTTGGTCAACTTCTTTAACGAGCAAAAAGCAACAGCCGTGTTACGTGGTTTACGTGCAGTTTCAGATTTTGAATATGAATTTCAATTGGCAAATATGAATCGCCGTTTGGACAGTAAATTTGAAGCGGTGTTCTTAACCCCATCAGAGCAATATTCGTTTATTTCATCTACGCTCGTGCGTGAAATTGCACGTTTAAATGGTGATGTCACTCAGTTTGTACCACAAGCTGTCGTGGAAGCCTTTAAGCGTAAACAACAGCAAGGTTGGTAGAGTGTCTTTATATATCACTGATGAATGCATCAACTGCGATGTCTGTGAACCTGTATGCCCCAATGAGGCGATTTTCATGGGGGAACTCATTTATGAGATTAACCCTGATTTGTGTACGGAATGCGTTGGGCATCACGATAAACCGCAGTGTCAGTTGTTCTGTCCAGTGGATTGTATTCCATTGGATCCGGCACATCCTGAAACTCAGGAACAGCTTCAACAAAAGTACGAAAAACTAACTGCTCAAAAAACATCAAGCAATTAGTTGTCAGATTTGTTAGAATGCGCCCCGAAGTGAACCAGACGATCGCTGCTGTGTATAGGTCTCCGTGACTAAAGCAGGGGAGGAAAGTCCGGGCTTCATAGGGCAAGGTGCCAGGTAACGCCTGGGCGGTGTGAGCCGACGGAAAGTGCAGCAGAGAGTAGACCGCCTTCATTATGGTTTCGAGTAATCGAAATCGGAGGTAAGGGTGAAAGGGTGCGGTAAGAGCGCACCGCGTGTCTGGTAACAGTTCACGGCATGGTAAACCCCACCGGAAGCAAGACCAAATAGGGATCCTTTAGGCATGGCCCATGCTGGATCCGGGTAGGTCGCTTGAGCGTATGAGTGATTGTACGCCTAGAGGAATGATCGTCCTCGACAGAACCCGGCTTATCGGTTCACTTCAACAAATTTTGATCAAATACGCGCATTATGGGCTTGACGATATTTAAATATCCCTCCATAATGCGCGCACAGTTTAAGGCTATGTAGCTCAGTTGGTTAGAGCACCGCACTCATAATGCGGGGGTCACAAGTTCAAGTCTCGTCATAGCCACCATATTCAAAAAAAGACCACTCCGATTGAGTGGTCTTTTTTTTATGTCTCAATTTTCCAAATTTAAAAAATTAACGATAAACAAAACGACGCATACCTGCACGTAAGGCAAATGCGCCTTGCATATATACGCCACCGAGCCAATACGGCACATTGTAAATATCTTCATGGCGATATTTAACTAAAGCAAACTCAGCCAATAGTCCTTCAAAGAACATGCCACCAATGGCAAGTATAATGGCCAAAATCAGTAACCATGTCCGCTCATAGCTAAATAGCCAGCGAATAAAAAAGCTCAGGTAAAAAATCCAACAAAGTGCTTCGGGATGAAAATTACCAAATCCGCTGAGTATATAGACTATGGCAAATAGTATTAGGCTCTCGACGAGGGGCGCAGTGCCGTCATGATGGCAACTGAGCTGGGTCATCACATAGTGTTTAAGTAGTTGTGTAAGTTGAATATAGCTATATGCCATGAAAGCAAAGGCAATAAAAAAGCCGGGGAATACCCACCAAGCCTGATGGAAAAATAATGGGTTGGGATAACTAAGCGTCTGAGTATAGACATGAATTGCATCGCAAAAAGTTGCGACGACTGCTGCCAGCAGGGCAAGTATAAATATGCCTGAGAATTGAGTGGTTCTCGTCATCATTCATCCTGAAAAGTGGGGTCTTTTTATTTTATGTGTTCTTTATAGTCTGATTGAGTAAAAAAGGCTAGGAATAAAGATGGTCGTAGTAATATTTTTAGTTAGCTACATGTGTACACATAAAAAATATGTAGCTTAGTTGGTTAGAGCCCCGTGCTTATAATGCAAGGGTCACAAGTTCTACTCTTGTTATAGCCACAATATTATGAAAAACCCACTCAGATTGAGTGAGGTTTATGCCTGAAATTTATGTTTGTTATTTTGTATGTCTAAAATTGCAGATTTTAATACTTGAAGGCAAATTTTTGCCGTTTCTTCTCTTGGTGAAAATTGCTCACTCATTTGTTGAAATGGGTGGATATAGTTTCTGAAATCTCTTAATTCTTTACTGAAACGATAGGTATCTTTTTCAAGTATTCCAATAGAGTGGGATACTTCGATAAAGTTATTTAGTGTCCATTGGTCAAAATTTTTAACTTTTCCATCTTTTTTAGGGCTTTGTCTGGATAAATTAAAAACTTTGGGGTTTAGAGATGCTATGTTTAAAAATAATCCTTCTAATGTACTACCTGCTAATAAAACGACCGATAAATATGCTTCAGCTTTGAAAGCTTTTTCTATTTCTTGCATTCTCTTATCAATTATTGGAACTAACGCTGGTATTAAATTGAGTTTAGAGCAATCAACATTGAACTCATGTTTGATAAAATTATTTTCCAGATTTTCTTCTTCAGTATTTAAATTTTCGTCTAAATTTACTTCACTAACTGATTCTATAAAAATTTCTGTGTTTCTTCGCGCCACACGAAATTTATCGAATTGAAGATATTTGTTAAAATTAGCTATTAGAGAATCGAGCCTTTTTAAATCATCCATGTAATTAATGGGATTAAAGAGTGTCTGAATACATATTTTTATCTTTTCAGTTTTATTAATTCTTCCTAACCGAAAATCTGTATATGCCCATCTTGCTGGAAAGCCCTGACCATAAGTATCCATGTAATCGAAGGTTGAGAAAAAATCTATAATTTTGGGACCTGATCGGTATTCGGTAGTTTCGTTAATTAGGTCGCGAAGTTTTTCCAGAGTTTTTGATGATAGGTGCATATTTATTAAGAATAATTATTTGAAATAAATATAACTTTTAACTTGAATTTTGTACATAAAGAAGTAGCGAATTAACATCATCCGTCTGCAACTGCTCCCGCATCTTTAAAAACTGCTTTTCATCTAAATCATAGAGCTTAAGTGAAAGTAGTTTTTCGATATCTTCCAGAGGGAAACGATATTTAATAATTTGAGCAGGCACGCCGCCGACAACAGCATAAGGTGGTACATCTTTAGTTACCACAGCGCCTGTAGCCACCACAGCACCTTCACCGAGTGTAACGCCTTGCATAATCATGGCGCGTGAGCCGATCCAGCAGCCATCACCAATGATTGTATCACCCGCAGGGACAAAACTCCGTGTATCAAACGGAAATGCTGAAATCCAGTCTGTGCGGTGGAGTTGGTTACCGCCCATCATAATCACGCATTCTGCGCCAAAGCAGACAAAATTACCGATATGTAGCTGGTCTATCGGCTTCTCTGGGGTCACAGGTTTGTCGTGCAAATAACGCACCACACAGCGCTCAAAACCCTGATCCCAATATGCAGAATAATATGAATAATTACCCTTGATATGAATATTAGGGTTCTTCACTGTTTTAGAGATGAACTCAAATTCACACCAATGATTTACAGGTGAATTAATCAATTTTTCAGACATAAACAGTACAACTTAAAAAGGGTAAACCATTATAACCAATTGAACTGATGTCATGCGTCGTTCATCCCTATTAAAAATCAATCGCTAGACCGAAGTGTTTGTAGGGAGGTTTGGGATCCGAGCAATGACTTTAATTTCAAAATCAAAACCTGCAAGCCAATTAACACCTATTGCTGTCCAGTTTGGATAAGGCTTTTGTGTAAACACCTCATTTTTAACTTTCATGATGACTTCAAATTGCTGTTCAGGGTTTGTATGGAAGGTGGTGACATCGACAATTTCATCGAAAGTACAGCCTGCCGCAGCGAGAGTATGGCTAAGATTCTGGAATGCTAGTTTTACCTGTTTCTCAAAATCAGGTTCAGGACTGCCATCTTCACGGCTACCGACCTGGCCTGATACAAAGAGTAAATTTTCCGATTTAATAGCAGCAGAGTAACCATGCTGTTCATACAAGGCATGGCGATCTTGGGGAAATATTGCAATTCTAGTCATGTTTATTCTCATTCAATATCTGGTTTTAAAAGTGGGGGAAAGCAGCTTTATTTTTGACATACGTATCGTATGTCAACATAATTGACATACGCCTGGTATGTCAATTAAAATTTTTGTGATGATGAGGTAATCAAAGCAATGTCTGTTCGTGAAAAAAAAATGGCGGCAACCCGCAAGAAACTGATTGAAGTGGCACGCCGTACGTTTGCTGAGTATGGCTATGCAGACACCTCAATGGATAAACTCACGGCAGAAGCAGGGCTGACCCGTGGTGCGCTGTACCATCATTTTGGCGATAAAAAGGGCTTATTTGCTGCTGTGGTTAATCAAATTGATTCAGAAATGGCTTTATCTGCCCAGAAGTATCTGGAGCAACCCGAAGATCTTTGGGAGGGGTTGATGCTTGAGGGGAAAACCTATATTGAAAATGCCTTGAATCCTGAGTTTCAGCGAATTGTATTACGCGACGGACCTGCGGTATTGGGTGATCCTGCGCATTGGCCGAGTCAAAACAAATGCTTGAAGTCTACACGTGAATGCGTAGAACAGTTATTGGCAGCAGACCGAATTAAAGCAGTGAATTCTGAAGCGGCAGCCATATTTTTAAATGGAGCAGCCATGAATGCGGCGCTTTGGGTGGCTTCTAGCAAGAATCCTGAGCAGGTGTTGTCAGAAGCATTACATGCCTTTCAACTTTTTGCATCAGGATTATTAAAAGAAGGATAGAGCAGGGGTATAATAATTATTTGTCTGATTATAAAAAACCCCTCAAAAGAGGGGCTTAAAATTGCTATCTTAATGAATTAAAGATATTCAACTTTAGAAACTTCGTACTCAACTTCACCTTGTGGTGTGTTGATTTTTACATCGTCGCCTTCATTTTTACCCAAAAGACCACGAGCAATTGGAGAGTTCACAGAGATTTTGTTGATTTTAAAATCTGCTTCGTCATCACCAACGATTTTATAAGTCTTTTGTTCTTCAGTATCTAAGTTCTCAATGGTCACTGTCACACCGAAAACCACACGGCCATTTTGCTCAAGTGATTTAACATCAATCACTTGGCAAGCACCCAGTTTACCTTCGATATCTTGGATACGGCCTTCACAGAAACCTTGTTGCTCGCGAGCAGCGTGGTATTCAGCGTTTTCTTTCAAATCCCCATGTTCACGCGCTTCAGCAATTGCTGCAGTAATACGTGGACGATCAACACTTTTAAGTTGCTGTAATTCTTTCTCTAGGGCAATTTTGCCTTCGGGAGTCATAGGATAACGTTGCATTGTTGTCCCTCATGTTTGTAAAAAAGAAAAAATCAGTAAAATTTTTACTGACCTAGAAATGAAAAAAAGCCCGCCACCGAGAGGTGGCGGGACTTCTCGGTAACTTAATTAACCTTTAGTAAGGTCTTGTAAGCGGTATACATCCATTGGCAATTTGATTGCTAAAGCTTGGCATACTGCATCAGCACCGTTAAGGGTAGTTGTGTAATACACTTTACCTTGTAATGCAGAGCGGCGGATCGAGAATGAATCTTCTTGAGCCTGTTTGCCTTCAGTTGTATTGATAATGAGGTGAACTTCGCCATTTTTCAAGCGGTCTACGATATTAGGACGGCCTTCAGTCACTTTGTTCACACGTTCACATTCAATACCAGCATCTTTAATCACATCATAAGTACCGCCAGTAGCGATCACTTTGAAGCCAAGATCTGTCAACTGTTTCGCAATACCAACAGCACGAGGCTTGTCAGAATGACGAACAGATAAGAATGCATGTTTTACTTCGCCTTCCGTTGGTAGGCCTGGTAAACGGTCATTAGAGCCTAACACAGCTTTATAGAACGCTTCACCAAATGTTTTACCTACACCCATCACTTCGCCTGTAGATTTCATCTCAGGGCCAAGAATTGGGTCAACACCAGGGAATTTGTTGAATGGGAACACCGCTTCTTTTACAGAGAAGTGTTCAGGAATAATCTCTGTAGTGAATCCTTGAGATTCTAGAGATTGACCTGCCATACAACGTGCAGCAACTTTTGCTAAAGATTCGCCGATACACTTAGATACGAATGGAACTGTACGTGATGCACGTGGGTTCACTTCTAAGATGTATACGTCAGTACCTTTAACCGCAAACTGTACGTTCATCAAACCAATTACGCCAAGCTCTTTCGCCATAGCGATGGTTTGGCGGCGCATTTCGTCCTGAACTTCTTTAGATAAAGAGTACGGAGGAATAGAACATGCTGAGTCACCTGAGTGAATACCCGCTTGTTCGATGTGCTGCATGATACCGCCGATCACAACGTCTTTACCGTCAGATACGCAGTCCACGTCAACTTCAATCGCATCGTCTAGGAAGTGGTCAAGAAGTACTGGCGCTTCATTCGATGCTTGAACCGCATCACGTAGGTAGCGTTTCAATTCGTCATCGTTGTATACGATTTCCATCGCACGACCACCAAGGACATAAGAAGGACGTACCACAAGTGGGTAGCCAACTTTAGCAGCTTCAGCCATACCTTCTTCAGCAGATTTTACGATGCTGTTGTTTGGTTGACGAAGTTGCAGACGTTGAATCATTTGTTGGAAACGTTCACGGTCTTCCGCACGGTCAATTGCGTCTGGTGATGTACCGATGATTGGTGCACCAGCTTCTTCTAAAGCACGAGCCAATTTAAGCGGAGTTTGACCACCATACTGAACGATAATGCCTTTTGGCTTCTCGATACGAACGATTTCAAGTACATCTTCCAAAGTAATTGGTTCGAAGTACAAACGATCTGATGTGTCGTAATCTGTAGAAACCGTTTCAGGGTTACAGTTCACCATGATGGTTTCATAACCGTCATCACGCATTGCAAGAGCCGCGTGTACACAGCAGTAATCGAATTCGATACCTTGACCAATACGGTTAGGACCGCCACCAATGACCATTATTTTGTCACGGTTCGATGGGTTCGCTTCACATTCTTCATCGTAAGTTGAGTACATGTAAGCTGTGTCAGATTCGAATTCTGCAGCACATGTATCTACACGTTTGTAAACTGGAGTTACGCCCAAGTTCCAACGGTGTTTACGGAATTGTTTTTGTGAAATGCCCATCAAGTCCGCAATGCGAAGGTCAGATAAACCTTTGCGTTTGAACGAACGGATGTTGTCCGCATTCAAATCACCAAAACCTAAAGTTTTGATTTGGTTTTCAGTTTTGATGATATCTTCGATTTGAATCAAGAACCAACGGTCAATTTTGGTTGCTTCAAATACTTCATCAAGGGTGAAACCGTGACGGAATGCATCGCCTGCATACCAAATACGCTCTGGACCTGGCACTTTCAATTCAACAAGAATTTTCTCACGTGCGCCTTCAGTGCCCACAGCGATTTTTTCGTCAAAACCACATGCGCCCACTTCAAGACCACGAAGTGCTTTAGACACAGACTCTTGGAAGTTACGGCCAATGGCCATGACTTCACCTACAGATTTCATCTGAGTCGTCAAAGTTGCGTCAGCTTGCGGGAATTTCTCGAAGTTGAAACGAGGAATCTTGGTTACAACATAGTCGATCGCAGGTTCGAAAGATGCAGGGGTTGTACCGCCAGTGATGTCGTTTTTCAACTCATCAAGGGTATAACCTACAGCCAATTTCGCCGCGATTTTCGCAATTGGGAAACCTGTTGCTTTAGACGCAAGTGCAGATGAACGAGAAACACGTGGGTTCATCTCGATCACAACCATACGGCCGTCTTTCGGGTTGATACCGAACTGAACGTTCGAACCGCCAGTTTCTACACCAATTTCACGAAGTACAGCTAAAGATGCATTACGTAAAAGTTGGAATTCTTTGTCAGTCAATGTTTGTGCAGGAGCAACAGTGATTGAGTCACCTGTGTGCACGCCCATTGGGTCAAAGTTTTCAATGGTACATACAATGATACAGTTGTCGTTTTTGTCACGAACAACTTCCATTTCGTACTCTTTCCAACCAATTAATGATTCATCGATCAATAATTGTTTAGTTGGAGAAAGATCGAAACCGCGTTCACAGATTTCAATGAATTCTTCACGGTTGTATGCGATACCGCCGCCTGAACCACCCATAGTGAATGATGGACGGATAATGACAGGGAAGCCGAAACGCGCTTGAATTTCAAGTGCGTGTTCCATGCTTTCTGCAACGTCAGCGCGAGGGCATTCCAAACCGATTTTGCGCATTGCGATATCGAAAAGTTTACGGTCTTCCGCTTTTTCGATCGCTTCTTTGGTCGCGCCAATCAATTCAACATTGTATTTTTCTAGAATACCGTTGGCATCGAGTGCAAGTGCACAGTTCAATGCTGTTTGACCACCCATTGTAGGAAGAACTGCGTCTGGGCGTTCTTTCTCAATGATTGCAGCTACAGTTTGCCAAGTGATTGGCTCGATGTAAGTGGCATCTGCCATAGCAGGGTCAGTCATAATGGTTGCTGGGTTAGAGTTCACCAAAATAACACGGTAGCCTTCTTCACGAAGTGCTTTACATGCTTGAGCACCTGAGTAGTCAAACTCACATGCTTGACCGATGACAATCGGACCAGCACCAATAATTAAGATGCTTTTAATGTCTGTACGTTTAGCCATGATGCTTCCTTAATTACTTCTTAGATGCTTCGATAAGTTCGATGAAATGATCGAACAATGGTGCGCAGTCATGTGGACCAGGGCTTGCTTCGGGGTGACCTTGGAAACTGAACGCAGGTTTATCTGTACGGTGAATCCCTTGTAGGGTTTGGTCGAACAGTGATTTGTGCGTAGCTTTCAAGTTTGCAGGTAATGTTTCTGCATCTACTGCGAAGCCATGGTTTTGCGAAGTAATCATCACAATACCAGTTTCCATGTTTTGAACAGGGTGGTTGGCACCGTGGTGGCCGTGAGGCATTTTCACAGTTTTTGCACCTGAAGCAAGTGCAAGAATTTGGTGACCTAAGCAAATACCGAATACAGGTACATTGCGTGCGTCTTCTACAATTATTTTTACAGCTTCAATTGCGTAGTCACATGCAGCTGGATCGCCGGGGCCGTTCGATAAGAACACGCCATCTGGATTCAATGCAAGTACGTCAGCAGCAGGAGTTTGCGCAGGCACGACAGTCAATTTACAACCGCGGTCTGCGAGCATACGTAAGATGTTGGTTTTGACACCGTAATCGTATGCAACAACATGGAATTTAGCTTCAGGCTGAGAGAAACCTTTACCTAATGTCCAAGAACCTTCAGTCCATTCAAAGCCTTCAGGGTCACAGCATTCTTTTGCAAGGTCTAAACCATTTAAACCACCAAAAGCGCGTGCTTTAGCTAAAGCTTCTTCTTCTGTAATGTTTTCGCCAGCAAGGATACAACCATTTTGTGCACCTTTTGCTCGCAGAATACGCGTTAATTTACGTGTATCGATGTCTGCAATAGCAACAACATTGTGTTGTTCAAGGTAATCACCAAGTGATTGCTCAGCACGGAAGTTGCTATGCAATAAAGGTAGGTCACGAATGATCAATCCGTTAGCCCATACTTTATGAATTCGACCTGACTCAGCGTCTTCATCATTACAACCTGTGTTACCGATATGTGGGTAAGTTAGTGTCACAAGTTGTTGTGCATAACTAGGGTCAGTCAAAATTTCTTGATAGCCAGTCATTGCTGTATTAAAAACGACTTCACCAGTCGTACTACCCGATGCGCCAATAGAAGTACCTTTAAAGATAGTTCCGTCGGCAAGGGCTAAAATTGCTGGGGTGCTCAAACCAAAGCTCCTGAAATTTAGGCTGTAAAAAAGCGAGAAGACGAAAAAAAAGGAAGGCTGCTTAAAAACCTACCCTCCTTACATCTGCTCGCTTGAACTTAACACGGCATTATACGCAGAAAGCCACTGAAAGTCCATCGTAAATATCAGGAATAAAGCAGATAAAGCGCTTGCATTTTAGAATAAAGTTTGGTTTTGCAAAATCTTAGAAAAATGTAAGCAATTAATTATTGTCAGACAAATCATAAATTAAAATTTATCAAAAAGCGCTAATGTGGGTCGGTCAGCAAAAAATATAGGTACAAAGTCATGGCAACACAACAAAAACAAACAGCGACTAAATCCTCCCTGAAAGAAGTCGTTATCGAAGGTGCTGAAAAGCTTGAACAAGTTGCAAAAGAGGCGAGTGTTCAAGCCACAGAAGCGGTCACTGAAAGCAAAGAAAAGATCGGAGCAGAGGCAAAGCAGTTGAATGCCAGTGTGCAAGATCAATTGCGTCAGTTGAAGCAAGATGTATTGAATAAACTTGATCAGTTAAAAGTTCAGTTTGGTTCATCGCAAAAAGATTTTAGTGAACTCAAAGAGTTTGTGAAAACTGAGTTTAATACGGTTATTGATGATCTTTCTAAACTTGGAAAAGAGCTGAAAGAAGATGTGACCCAAATTTCAGGAAAGCACAAAGATCATCTAACAGAAACATTTAAGCGTTCTAAGGAACATACTTTGGAAGCGTGGAAAAAAGTTTCACCAGTGAAAGCTGAAGTTACGGATCAAACCACAGATCTTAAAAGTTAATTGTGAATGACATGAATTTTAAAACGCTTAAGTTAAGTCTAGTCATTCCAGGGAGCTGGATTGGGTGAGAGCGAATTAAACTTCAAGTTAACGCTATATATGCATAAGGGAGTCATTAATGGCTCCCTTATTGTGAATGGTACATTTAAGTCCAAAGCACCTATTTAAAAATAGACAGGCAATAAAAAAGCAAAAGATCGTACTTTTGCTTTTTATCGAAGATCAAAACATTAAAAAGTTTAGAACTGATGTAGCCAATCACGTTTGTTGTGAAAGTCAGCATTTGGACTACTATGCTGCATGGCATAGTACTGTTCACCTTGAGGGGTTTTCAGTACTGCAGTTAGACCAATATAGAGATCTTCCCATTTAAGTTTGTACTTCAGCATAAATTCTGTCAGATCAAGACTGACATTTAAGCCATAGTGCGTCCGTTTCAACTGATTCAGTTCAATATCGTAAGCAGCTTGTGGCGGCATATCTTCTGGATAGCGATATTCTTCAAACTGGTAAGCCTGCCAAGCTTGTGAAGGGGAGAGGTTGATTTCACGATAAAAGTCTTCATTGCGTACACCAATAAAAACTTCTAA
This sequence comes from Acinetobacter sp. YH12052, assembly GCF_013419835.1. Classification (NCBI taxonomy): domain Bacteria; kingdom Pseudomonadati; phylum Pseudomonadota; class Gammaproteobacteria; order Moraxellales; family Moraxellaceae; genus Acinetobacter; species Acinetobacter sp. YH12052. The sequence continues at coordinate 20,264 of NZ_VOZI01000003.1, read as the reverse complement.
GCAGGTCTGTTCCCACAAAAAATCGATTCGTGGGTGAGATGATACCAATTCTGGCCATTGAATCAGTTGGTTTGGGTCTCGAATCCAATAACCCACATTTAAAGTATATGGGCTTTGTTGTTCGATAGCACCAACGACTGATACAGCCTGAAAGCGACGATCAAAAGCGCTGAGTTCGAAACTTGCCATAAATGCTTAGTTAGACAGGTGTGCGTAGCGAATAAGGTTAGACAGTTTTGCATTTTGTTTTGCCGCTTTACGGTAAATCAAAGCAATCTTACCAATGGTTTGAACAACTTCAGAACCTGAAACAGTCGCAATTTCAGTAATCATTGCAGCACGAGCTTCACGGTCTTCTGCCACAACTTTCACTTTAATTAACTCATGGTCGTTTAACGCACGGTTTAATTCTTCAACAACGCTTTCTGATAAGCCTTTGTCCGCAACCATTACAACTGGGTTTAGGGTGTGACCAATTTGACGTAAGCGTTTACGTTCTTGAATAGATAAAGCCGCCATAAATATAACCTAATTTTAAAAACGACCTAGTATAGCAAAATCAAAGTTGAAGCGCTGTATTTAATCGGCATTTTCTCGATGAAGATTATTGAAAAAAACATGATTTAAGATGCTTTTTAGATACACATGTCTACTGCAAAAGTGCTGAATTTCACGTACAATCAGGACTGAGAAGTTTTTTTTATTTAGAGAGTTATGGCTACCCGCATTACTAACCAGAAATTATCCAAAAGTAGTCGTGACTGGATGCGCGAGCATCTTGATGACCCCTTTGTGAAAAAAGCACAAAAGGAAGGATATCGTGCGCGTGCCGCTTATAAATTGCTTGAAATTCAAGAAAAATACAAATTGATCAAGCCAGGCATGACCGTTGTCGATTTAGGTGCTGCACCAGGTAGTTGGTCGCAAATTGCCGGTAAACTTGTTGGCGACAAAGGTTTGGTTATTGCTTCTGATATTTTACCAATGGATGCTTTACCCGATGTGACCTTCTTGCAAGGTGACTTTCGTGAACAAGAAGTGTTCGATGAATTGTTAAAAATTTTAGATGGACGTACTGTAGACGTTGTAATTTCAGATATGGCCCCCAATACATCAGGTAATAAGGCTGTAGATCAACCGCGTCAGATCTATCTTTGTGAATTAGCAATCGACTTTGCTCAAAAGGTTCTTGGACCAAATGGACAGTTTGTTGTTAAAGTGTTCCAAGGTATTGGATTTGATGAATACCGTAAGCAAGTTGTAGACACATTTGATGTGCTGAAAACAGCAAAACCGGCGGCTTCACGTGCTCGATCTAAAGAAGTGTTTTTAATCGGGCAGGGACGTAAGAAAGCTTTCAAGTAAAGTTTACTTGCCAACTCGTTAAAAATTGTGCATTTTGTACGTTTTTAAATTATTGCGAAGCTACTCTGCAGCGTAAGTATTAGAGTCACCCATGTAAGTGGGATTGAACGAATTAGATAGAAATGGGAATAAAGCTTTGAGCGATCTTTTTAAGAATGCCGTGTTGTGGCTGGTTATCCTAGGCGTGCTGGTTTTAATCTTCAGCAACGTCAGTGACCGCAATCAACCGACCGCGATGAACTATTCTGAGTTCGTGGCAGCCGTAAATGCGGGTCAGATTAAACAAGTCACCATTGATGGCGAAAGAATTCGTGGCGAAAAATCAAACGGTTCAGAGTTTGAAAGTATCCGTCCTGCGGTTCAAGATCCTGAACTTATGCCGAACCTGATCAAGAACAATGTTGTTGTTGAAGGTACAGCGCCACAGCGTCAAAGTATTTTGATGCAACTTCTGATTGCAAGTTTCCCTGTTCTTTTAATCATTCTGTTATTCATGTTCTTTATGCGCAACATGGGTGGTGGAGCTGGTGGTAAGAATGGCCCAATGAGTTTTGGTAAGTCAAAAGCAAAAATGCTGTCTGAAGACCAAATCAAAGTGACATTTACAGATGTTGCGGGCTGTGATGAAGCTAAACAAGAAGTTGTTGAAATCGTTGACTTCCTAAAAGATCCATCTAAGTTCAAACGACTTGGTGCAAGCATTCCGAAAGGCGTGCTCATGGTAGGTCCTCCGGGTACGGGTAAAACTTTACTTGCTAAAGCGATTGCGGGTGAAGCGAAAGTACCTTTCTTTAGTATTTCGGGTTCTGACTTTGTTGAAATGTTCGTGGGTGTGGGTGCGTCTCGTGTCCGTGACATGTTTGAACAAGCAAAGCGTCATGCACCATGTATCATTTTCATCGATGAGATCGATGCCGTTGGTCGTCACCGTGGTTCAGGCACAGGTGGTGGTAATGATGAGCGTGAGCAAACATTAAACCAAATGTTGGTTGAGATGGATGGCTTTGAAGGCAACGAAGGTATTATCGTCATTGCTGCAACAAACCGTGCTGACGTATTGGATAAAGCTTTACTTCGTCCAGGTCGTTTTGACCGTCAAGTGATGGTGTCTCTACCAGATATTAAAGGTCGTGAGCAAATCCTGAATGTACATTTGAAAAAATTACCTTCTGTGACTGGTGTAGATGTTAAAGTCTTAGCACGTGGTACACCGGGCTTCTCGGGTGCTCAGTTGGCTAACCTTGTAAACGAAGCGGCACTGTTTGCTGCGCGTCGAAACAAGAACACGGTCGATATGCATGACTTTGAAGATGCAAAAGACAAGCTTTACATGGGTCCTGAACGTAAATCGATGGTGATTCGTGAAGAAGAACGTCGTGCGACGGCTTATCATGAAGCAGGTCATGCGATTGTTGCTGAAATCTTGCCGGGTACAGACCCTGTGCATAAAGTGACAATCATGCCACGTGGTTGGGCACTGGGTGTTACTTGGCAGTTGCCTGAACATGACCAAACCAGCCATTACAAAGACAAAATGTTGAATGAACTTTCAATTTTGTTTGGTGGTCGTATTGCAGAAGAAGTCTTCATTAACCAAATGTCGACTGGTGCTTCAAATGACTTTGAACGTGCAACGAAAATGGCACGTGCAATGGTTACTAAATACGGTATGTCCGATAAAATGGGCGTCATGGTTTACGAAGATGACTCACAGCAGTCATTCATGGGTGGTTTAGGAAGTCGTGTGATTTCTGAAGCAACTCAGCTTGAAGTTGACCGTGAAGTTCGCCGTATTTTAGATGAGCAATATAAAGTTGCTCGCGATATTCTTGAAAATAACAAAGATATCGCTCATGCCATGGTGAAAGCATTGCTTGAATGGGAAACCATTGATCGTGATCAAATCCGTGACATTATGGAAGGTCGTGAACCTCAACCACCAAAAGTGTACATCGCTGAAAATCCAGTGATTGATGTCACACCAACGGATGGTCCAGATGTTCCACCACCATTACCGTCATTGCCAAAAGCATAAAATTTTAAAACCACCTTCGGGTGGTTTTTTTATATGAAAATAAATGCATGTGAGCGTAATGCTGAGCAAACTTAGCGTTAAAATAAGCGCAGAAAAATCTGGGATGTGTAATATGAAATTGGTGTCTTTGCCTAATAAAATTTTAAACTGTGGTAATTTGCAATTAGATTTGTCTCAGCCACATGTGATGGGGATTTTAAATGTCACACCGGACTCTTTCAGTGATGGTGGCAAACACAATGGTAAAGACCAAGCTATAGCACATGCATTACAAATGATTGCTGATGGCGCGACAGTGATTGATGTCGGTGGTGAGTCAACACGTCCGGGTGCATCTGTTGTTGAGGTTGAAGAAGAAATTCGACGGGTTGTACCCGTCGTTGAAGCCTTATCTAAACACAATGTAGTGATTTCTATCGATACCTCACAACCTGAGGTGATTGAGGCAGCGGTTCAGGCAGGTGCGCATATCTGGAATGATGTACGTGCATTAACTCGGCCGAATGCCTTAGAAACCGCTGCAAAACTGGATATTCCAGTGATCATTATGCATATGCGCGGTGAACCCACCACGATGAATAATCTAGATCAGTATCAAGATGTTGTGGCTGACGTCATCGATGAATTAAAGCAACGTGTGCAAGATGCATTAGACGCCGGTGTACGTGCAGAAAATATTATGATTGATCCGGGTTTCGGCTTTGCTAAAAATGCGCAGCAAAACTTAAAGCTTTTACAGCAATTCTATCAATTGAGTGACATGGGCTATCCGATCCTGTCTGCATTATCTCGTAAGCGTTTTATCGGTGAAGCACTTGGCGGTGCAGATGCACAAAATCGCGCTGTAGGCTCGGTTGCAGCGCATCTACTCAGCATTCAACAAGGTGCATGTATGGTTCGCGCACATGACGTCAAAGCGACGGTAGATGCGATACGTGTTTGGCAAGCCATGCAGAATGCAGTGTGATTTGAAAATACTGAATCCCAATAAATTTGGTGAATTGTAGTATTTGTGTTATATAAGCGCCCTGAATGTTTTGTGATAGAGTTTCGTATGTTTGCAGATTTACTGCTACCCATGTTTGATGATGAATATTACCCAGATGTGTTGGTTGCAGAGGTGAAGTTATTGGTTGTTCAATTTGCGAAGAAAATTGCAAAAGCAGATTTAAGTTCAACTGATATCTACCATTTTGCCAATGAAACGGTTGCACAGCTCAATAAGATGAAACCTCAATTTGAAGATTTAGATTCGTCTTTGGATGATACGGCTGCAGATTATATTGCAGAAGCCATGATGATGGTGCTGCAAGATGAAGGCCATATGGATATTGAAATGGAAGAGTTGGTTGCTAACCGAGAATGGTAATTGAACTTTAAAAAAAGCCCTGTAGTGACAGGGCTTTTTTGTGTCTAGGGATTTAAAAAATTATTCAGCATTGTCTATAAAATCTTTAAACGATGATTTGATGGATGTTGATAGTTTCTGTTCTTCTTGCATGGCTTGTAGATGAAGGGCGTAGAAATACGTTTGATGCACTTTTTGTTTTAAGGATTGTTGATAAAACCAATATGCCAGTTGGCGAAGCTTTTGTAGTTTTACTCGTTCAATGGCGCTGCTTTCAGGTTTATAAAGTAATTCAGTAAATACACATAAAAACAGACTGAAAAAAAGTCCACAGAGACTGATGAGGTTTAATACATCTGTTTGTAGATACTTAAAGTTTATAGCAAGGAGAAGTGTTAATCCGCCAAGGAGATATAGTTGTATTTGCAGGCGTTGAACTGCGGACTTGCTGCTAAAACGTGCTTGATAATGTGCATACCAGACATAGCAATAGATCAAAGGAAGAATAATCAATATACCAAGAATGAACGCCATTTTTGGGTCGTGAATTGAAAGTGCCGTTGAAAGTATATGCCCAAGTGCTGCGCTGCCAAGTGAGATAAAAAGTATCAGGCAAAAGCTAAAGATTAAAACAGGTGCAGTGGGTGTGAGATTGATAATTTTGAAATGCGCAAACAGCAGCCGTTGATAAAAGGCATCGGGATGCTTGAGTTGTAGTGCAGGGAGATCAAAATCTGAAGGTATTGGCATTGAATAATAATAGATTTATAAATTTTAGGCATAAAAAAACCAGCAAATTGCTGGATCTTTTATTGCACCAATCTTAGAAGTATAAGAATGGTGCCCGAGGCCAGACTCGAACTGGCACGCTTTGTGGGCGGGGGATTTTAAATCCCCTGTGTCTACCGATTTCACCACTCGGGCATGTGCGCAATAATAGAGGACGAAATGAAGCTTGGCAAGTGTATTTGATGGTGTTTGTTTTAAAATCAATCAATTCATGCATATAAGTTGAAAATATTCAAAAATAGTGATGTATTGAATGACTTTTTGAGCAGTGATTGAAAGTTTTTTGCACTATATCAATGCTAACTTATTTCATTAACTCATCAAGATAATGTTCAACATTTTGGTGCTTTAGCTTTTTACATAGCTGATTTTCCTGATGCAGCATTTGTATGTGCAAATTTTGGAACAGGGTAAAGCGCTCAGATAACTGTTTATGATTTGCCTGATTCGGATTACTGAGCGACAAACGTAATTTTGCTTTAAGCATTTGTTTATACGACCAATATGCAATACGACGTGTCTCTTGCAGAAAATAGTATTCTTGTGTGTTACTTCCACCTTTGAAAAGATTTTCTTTATAAAAACGCACAAAGCCGAAACTCATGGCGAAAAAGAACAATACAGATTGAACAAAGGTGCTTTGTAAAAAGGCGATATTGAGTAATTGTAATAAAATCACGATCGCAAGTCTGAACGGCGTATTTTTCAAACTTTGATACAGGGACATTGAACTGTGCTTGATTTGCTTGATGACTAAGGGCACAACCAGCATGAAAAACAGCATAATACTTAGTACAGCAATACCATGAGCGCGAAACTCACTCATTTCTGGAAAATACAGTTGCACTGCATGTCCAATACTCATGCTCAAAGAAATAAAAATCATCGCCGCCAAAACCCAAGGAATAAGCTCTTTGAGTTCGTCTAAAATGCCTTGAGTTTTCAGTTGGCTATAAAATAAATAATTATGTTTAAAGGCTGCTGGATATTGCTGTTTCAGTTGTTGAAGGTAAAGTGCAGCCTGTTTCTTTTGAGCCATATTGTGACGTTAGTATTAAAGCGTGAAAGTAATATAGTTGATTTCGATATTTTTGACAGAATTTTTTTCTAAATCATGTTGTATATCTGAACATTATAAGAGAAATCACAATTTCTATAGTGAAGGTCGCAGTTTTCATCCTTCTTTTATGCGAAAATACATACTTATTGAATATTAAGTTTTTATAGGCAGTTTATGACTGATCATTCTCCTGAAACATTAAGCGATATCGAAATTCTAGACATTCTTCAGTCGATGAAATCAGATGTTTTAAATACTGAAGCAAATGAAGTGATTCGTAGTGGGGGAAAAGCTGGTCGTCAAGAAGCACACAAACAAGCTTTGGTAAAATTAAATCAAGCATTTGAAGATAAATTTGTTGAAGCTGTGACTTTAGCTTTAGGCTTAAATGAAGGCCAAAGTAAAAAAATCCGCTACAAAAAAGACCGTATCCGTATTTTGAAAGTTCGTGGTATCGATTATTTAGCGATTGATGGTGCTGAAACTGCACAAGTATTGTCGCAAGTTGCACAAGCGATTGTACGTGAAGACGCAACGGTGACTCATGACCTCCATAACATTTTTCCATTTTGGAAAGAAGGCTGGCCAATGGTTCAATTCGACAATGTTTATAAAATTTTAGAAGATGACATTCGTATTCATTATGAAGCAGTTCTAGAAGCATTAATTTCAAAGCATTAATCACTACAAATGAACCTGTGAGTGTAAAACACTGGCTAGTTCAGTATTGTTAAGCATAAAAAAGCACCTGATGGTGCTTTTTTATCTTTAAAATTTTAAGTTAAGCTCGAATAAAAGGGAAACATTCCAAAGATCAGACCTGCTGCTAACATGACAAAACACGTGATTACAGCCCAGATAATGGTAAATTTCTGATGTTGTCCAAACTCGATACCCGCAAGTCCACAGAGTAAATAGGTCGAAGGGACAAGTGGAGAGAGTAGGTGTACAGGTTGCCCTACGATGGAGGCACGTGCCATTTCTACAGGTGCAATTCCATAATGAGCTGCTGCATCTGAAAGAATTGGCAAAACCCCAAAATAGAAAGCATCATTCGACATAAAGAAAGTCATCGGCATACTGATGACAGCGGTAATCGGTGCTAAATAGGGACCCATACTTTCAGGGATAATTGCCACAAGTTGTTTGGACATGGCTTCTACCATGCCTGTTCCAGCTAAAATTCCGGTAAAAATACCTGCAGCAAAAATGATGCCGACCACGTTTAAAGCACTACCTGCATGATGTGCGATTAACTTTTTCTGCAAGTCGACATTTTTGTAGTTGACGACTAGCGCAATACATAAAGCCACCATGAATAAAATAGGCATAGGTAAAATACTAAAAACCAGACAAATCATCAGAACGACGGTTAACAGTGCATTAAACCAACGTAGATCTGCGCGGTTGGCATCTGGATTATCTGAGATTTGAATGTTTTCACCATGGCTGATATCCAATTGGACAATTCCTAGACGCTTTCTTTCCATGCGACCATACATCGTTCCTAAGAAGTACAACCAGCCGATGGCAAATAACATCGGTAAAACCATCGGAACAAATACATCACTTGGGTCGACATGAAGCGCGCTGGCGGCGCGGGCAGTAGGCCCACCCCAAGGTGTAAGATTCATAATTCCACTAGAGAGCATAATCAAACATGCCATAATCAATGGGCTCATACCTAAGCGCTTATAGAGTGGCAGCATGGCCGCAACACAGATCATATATGTTGTAGAACCATCTCCATCCAAAGAGACAATTAACGTCAGGGTAATGGTTCCAAGAACGACTTTTAAGGGATCACCTTTGACCATTTTTAAAATAAATTTCACCGAAGGGTCGAACAATCCGGTATCAATCATGATGGCAAAATACAGAATCGCAAAAAGCAGCATGATGCCAGTCGGTGCAAGTTTTTTTACACCTTCAATCATCATGTCGCCAATTTCATTTATTTGTATGTGTGACAAGCTGTCAAAATAAAAACCAAGTAACCACGCAATCAAGGCAAAAAGTAGGGGAATTAAAGTCAGTGCGACAAGTGGGCTTAAGCGTTTCGACATGATCAAATACATAAAGCACAAGATCATGCCCAAACCGAGTACGGTTAACATGGTTCATTCCTTTGAAATATAAAGCTGTTTTTAAATCCAAGGGCAGAGCATAAAGAGAAATTTCATCAGTCAAAACAAAGGTGATAAAATGTGAAATACATCACTATTTTGATGAAAAATAGTCATTAATAATGAAGGTATTAGGGAAGAGGGATTTTTTGATTTATTTTAATTTTTATTCAAAAAAAGTGGTCTGTTTACATTTATTCAACATCTGTAGAGAACTGTAAATGCTGTGCCTATACAGTTTAATCACAATAAGTGCGCTTAAGCAAAAATAGACAGTAGCGTCCGAATCGGCCAACTAAAAAATCGGAACCAAAAAATTAAGGGATTATAAAAGAACAGACCAAAACGCATGGTTTCGTCATATTGTTGTCGACCGCGTTCATAGGGATAAGGTGTTAAAAACCAAGCAGTGACGATCAGTGCAACACCGAGCAATAGAAATAAAGGTTGTGGATGAGCTTTGAAAAAATAATAGATCAGATAAGCCCCAGTATAAAAACTAAAGCAAGTCAAAATCGCTTTAAGTGAAAAAGACATCGTTGTTATTCCATCGTATTTTTATTTTATTGTTTTAGAAAAAAGAAGAATCGAATTAATCCGATTCTTCTGGTGTATCCAGTTCAGTCTCAGCCTGTTGTAAGCGGGTCACTAATAATTGGTCAATTTTAAAGTGGTCTACATCCACAACTTCAAATTTGTAGCCATGATAAGTAACAAAGTCCGCTGGACGTGGAATTTTACGTAGTTTAAACATCATAAAGCCCGCAAGGGTTTCATAGTTTTCTTCATCGGGCATTTCATCTAAAGCGAGTGCATGTTTTAAATCTTCGATTGGCGTACTGCCATCGATGAGCCAAGAATCCGCATCACGTTTAATAATTTGTTGCTCTGCTTCAATCGGTGTTACCCAGTCGCCCATCACGGTAATCATAATGTCGGAGAGGGTAATAACGCCGACAACCAACGCATATTCGTTAATTACAACGGCAAATTTTTCTTTGGTTGAACGGAAACGATCGAGTAATTCAGACAGTGTTAAGGTATCTGGAATCGTGAGGACATTACGAATAGTATTTTCGTTGAGCTGTAAAAGTGACTGATTGTTGAGGATTCGAACCAAAATATCTTTGGCATCTACATAGCCAATCACGTCATCAATATTTTCACTACAGACCAAAAACTTCGAATATGGAAATTCAGCGAGTTTTTGACGAATACTGGCTTCTGATTCTTTTAGGGTAAAGTACACCACGTTTTCACGTGTAGTCATACTTGAAGGGACGTTACGTTCTTCCAGCTCAAATACGTTTTCAATAAAGTGGTGTTCTTGCTTTTGTAGTACACCAGCTTGAGCACCGGCATCCATCACGGCTGAAATATCGTCAAAGGTAATATTGTCATCACGTGTTGTATTCACTTTGAATAAACGAAACAACAAATTGGCAATGGCATTAATCACCCATGCCATTGGTTTACACACTTTAATGAAGATTTGAATCGGGTCTACAACAGCAACGGCGATTTTTTCAGGTGCGATCATCGCCAAACGTTTTGGCATCAAATCAGCAAATAGAATGAATAAGGAGGTGACTAAAGTAAACGACAGGGTGAATCCTATGGTTTCAGTCCACGGGCCCTGATAAAAACGAGTGACTAAGCTAATGAAGTAAGGACGAAAAGCACCTTCACCCAAAATACCGCCAAGAATTGCCACAGCATTTAAGCCAATTTGTGATGCGGCGAAAAAGTCTGCTGAGTTGGCTTGTAAGTCAAGCACACGTTGTGCACGTGAATCTCCAGATTCAGCCAAAATTTTAAGTTTTACTTTTCGTGCACCCGCAAGGGCAATTTCTGTTAATGAAAGAAAACCCGCACCGACGATCAGGAGAATAATAATGACAATATTTTGGAAAAGGCTCACGAATACACCTGTTTGTGATTCATTCTATTTTTCTGTATTTCTAACACAAAAATGGGCAAGGTAGTAGTCTTAACTACTACCTATATAGTGACAGTATACGTTTGAATTAATAAGGAATTAAAGAATTAATTACTGATACTGTGAAAACTGAGAGTTATTCATTAAGTATTCGCGGTTTTCTTCTTCAATCATTTGACGTGCAACATACAATATAAGTTGACGTAACCAGCGATGAGCAGGGTGATGATGAAGTAATGGACACCAAGCCATTTTTAATTCAAATTCAGGAATATAGAATGGTGGATCGCGAAGTAATAGGTTTTGACTTTTGGCTTGAAGGCGAGCGATACGGCTTGGCAGAGTCGCAACCAAATCAACATTCGAGGCCAATAAGCCAGGCATTTGATAATGACGAGTAAAAACTGAAATTTTACGTTTTTGGCCAATACGTTCTAGAGCCTGATCAATCCAACCTAGACCCGCTTGTTTTTCAGGATTGACACCAAAACCGACACCCATACCTGTTTTAGATACCCAAATGTGTTGTGCATCTAGATAGCTTTTCAGGTTTAAATTATTTGCAGCAGGGTGCTTGGCATTTAAAAGGCATGAAAAACTGTCACGCCAGACCAAAACTTGGTGGAAACTTTGCGGAATTTCATTAAAGCGGTTAATCGCCAAGTCGACTTTACCTTGTTCCATATCTCGATAAGACACATCACTAGGCGTTAAAAAATCGAGAACCACATTGGGTGCTTCTGAGCGCAAAGCTTTTACTAGGCGCGGCACCAGTGTTGCTTCAGCATAATCTGAAGTCATGATGCGGAAGACACGATTTGAGGTGTAAGGTCGGAACTCGGTACGAGGTTCCAAAATCATCGAAAGGTCAGAGAGAGCATCACGGATACGTGGCTGTAATTCAAGCGCACGTTCTGTAGGTGTCATACCTTCTGAAGAACGAATAAGAAGTGGATCATTAAATAAGTTGCGTAAACGACGTAAAATATTACTCATCGCAGGCTGAGTTACACCCAGTTGCTCGGCAGCACGAGTCACGTTTTTTTCACGAAGAAGTACATCAAGATAAATTAATAGATTGAGATCGACCCGCTCCAGATTCATAAAATAAATACCGACAATAAAATCATGAAATTTATCTGATTATGCCATAACTACTAAGGCTTGTGTAAAAAATGGATGAAAAAATGACGTGTACTTTTGTACTAAAATTCAGCAGTTTTAAGACAAATTTGCTGAAGTCGTAGCACATACTTCTTAAATACTTATTACCTGTTTAGACCGATATTTTTAAAGTGAATGAGATAAAAATACGGAGCAATTTTGTTTATGTGATGCGATGTTCATAAAACAAAAAAATTAGATGAAATATCTCATTTGCATGATCATTTGAAGACAGAATAACCAAGTATTTAGCTCGGTAAATTTGGGCAAAAAAGGCGTAAAAAATGCTGTTTTTTTTAAAAGTGAATGCTCAGTCGACTTAAGTCTAATGAAGAATAATTCATCGGAGTGTTTGTAAAATAGACAAAAAAATCAGCCAAATTTATTGATAAAATTATTTAAATACAAATACTTCTGAATATTGGTTAATTATTATAATACGACTTTAATCTACATATTTTTTAAATAAATACTGAAAATTAATGCAGAATATTGGATTAATTTTTTTAGTCAATCTACTCTGTGTCTATCGCAACGAAGTGTTCTAAATCTGAACAATCATTCGAGGGTATGATTTTAGCCTTACGTTGCAGAAAAATCCTAATATTATTACAGGAACATATCATGTCTACATACTTAACAGCGATTGATGCAATCCGTGAATTAAAAGCAAAATTCGGAAGCACTTGGCGCGATATTAGCCCAGAAGATGCTGCACGTATGCAAATGCAAAACCGTTTCAAAACTGGTTTAGACATTGCGAAATATACAGCTGCTATTATGCGTCGTGATATGGCTGCTTATGATGCTGATTCTAGCAAATACACTCAATCATTAGGTTGCTGGCACGGTTTTATCGCACAACAAAAAATGATTGCGAACAAAAAATACTTCGGTACAACTGAACGTCGTTATATCTACCTTTCTGGTTGGATGGTTGCAGCTCTTCGTTCAGAATTCGGTCCACTTCCTGACCAATCTATGCACGAAAAAACTTCAGTTCCTGCATTGATCGAAGAAATCTACACTTTCCTTCGCCAAGCTGATGCGAAAGAATTAAACGATTTATTCCGTGCGCTTAAAAAAGCAAACGAAGCTGGTGATACTGCTAAAGCTGCAGAAATCACTGCTCAAATCGACGGTTTCCAAACTCACGTTGTGCCAATTATTGCGGACATCGACGCTGGTTTCGGTAACGAAGAAGCGACTTACTTACTAGCTAAGAAAATGATCGAAGCGGGTGCTTGTGCACTTCAAATCGAAAACCAAGTATCTGACGCTAAACAATGTGGTCACCAAGCTGGTAAAGTTACAGTTCCACACGAAGACTTCATCGCGAAAATCCACGCTCTTCGCTATGCATTCTTAGAAATGGGTCTTGATGACGGTATCATCGTTGCTCGTACTGACTCTGAAGGCGCTGACTTGACTCAAAAAATCCCAGTGGTTAAAGAGCCAGGCGACATCGCTTCTCAATACATCAGCTACTTAGACACAACTGAAATTGACATTTCAGAAGCTCAAGAAGACGAAATCCTAATCAAGCGTAACGGTAAACTTCACCGTCCAAAACGTCTTGCTTCTGGCTTGTACCAGTTCCGTCCAGACACGCAAATTGACCGCGTTGTACTTGACTGTGTATCTAGCCTTCAAAATGGTGCTGACCTTCTTTGGATCGAAACTGCGACTCCAAACGTTGAAGAAATCGCTCACATGGTTAACCGTGTTAAAGAAACAGTTCCAAATGCGAAACTTGTTTATAACAACTCGCCTTCATTCAACTGGACTTTAAACTTCCGTCAACAAGCTTACGACCGTTGGGTTGCTGAAGGTAAAGACGTTTCTGCTTACGACCGTGCTAAACTAATGAGCGCTGAATACGATAACTCTGAATTAGCTGCTGAAGCTGACGAAAAAGTTCGTACGTTCCAAGCTGATGCTTCTCGTGAAGCGGGCGTGTTCCATCACTTGATCACACTTCCGACTTACCATACAGCTGCTCTTTCTACTCACGAGCTTGCTCAAGGTTACTTCGGCGACCAAGGTATGCTTGCTTATGTAGCTGGCGTTCAACGTAAAGAAATCCGCGGTACGATTTCTTGTGTTAAACACCAAGCAATGGCTGGTTCTGACATCGGTGACGACCACAAAGAAATCTTCGCTGGTGACAACGCGCTTAAAGCGGGTGACGATGCGAAAAACACAATGAACCAATTCGCTGCTCACTAAGCATTGAACTGATTCGAAAAAAAGCCCAGCGAAAGCTGGGTTTTTTTATGGCCTTAAAATCGTGTTGAATTTAGGTTCTGTTGATATTTCATAATGACAGCCAAATAAATATGTAAGCTAAGGCAACTGATTTTTCATAGTTCTGCTTGAGTCTTGCAAATGTATTCTGGATTGTTTTTTTGGATAGATAGCAAGCCAAACTGGGACAACTCTTAAATAAGCTTTTGAAATTGAAAAGATTTGAATGAAATATTTGAAGCAAAGAAAAGTGGTGGAATGGAGCAGAGATAGAGTATTACATTATTGAAGAAGCCTTTAGTGGCAGGTTTGTGCGCCTTTAATCAACAACTCATCGGAATTAAAACAAATACGCTATATCTACACTTGTATATTTAATAAGCTTTCTTTGCGCTAAAAAAGCGACACTTATCTGATGGCTTTGGTCAAAAGGTATGCATAAAAACAAATGAATGGACAATAAAAATGGAAAAAAATCTCTGGATCAGGACACTTCTTTGTATGACAGTTACGGTGTCGCCACTTATTTTCGCAGCGACAACCACTGCACCCGTTCCACCCAATAGCCAGCAAGTCTTTTTTGTCGGCAATAATTGGGATGGTACGGTTACAGTGATCAATCCTGCAAAAAACTATCAGAAAGTTGGTGTCATCAATATGGTGCCCGACAAAAAACAACGCCTCACTGAAATTTACCTCAACCCAGTAAAATTAATCGCTTATAGCTATATTCGTAATACGGCAGGAGAGGGAAATGATCAATTGGTCGATGACATGTATTCCACACCAGATGGCAAATCGGTGGTTGCATCACGCCCAAGTTATGCAGATGTAGTCTCGATTAACATTGCAACGGGGAAAATCAATTGGCGCACACCCGTTGAAGGATTTCGAGCAGACCATATGGCGGTTTCACCCGATGGGCAACAAGTTGCTGTTTCAGCATCTTCAGGGAATGTTGTACATGTACTCGATATCAACACGGGCAAAGAATTAGGACGTTTTGCGACGGGCGATAAACCACATGAAAATATCTATTTTGCCAACGGTACTAAAATTCTAAATTCAGCCATTGGAAATGTCGAAACAGCCATGGATGCATCTTGGCAAGATTTTACTAAAGGCAAACGCTATATCACGATCGCAGATGCTCAAAATTATAAAGTCCTTAAAAAAATCGATTTTAGACCTGCTTTAGATGCCGTGGGACGAAAAGATCTGTCTAACTCAGTTCGACCGATTGTATTTAGTAAAGATGAATCCAAAATCTATGCTCAGGTCTCATTTTTTAATGGTCTGGTCGAATATGATCTCAATCAAGACAAAGTCACGCGCATTGCACAGCTTCCGGGAAGTACAACGATTCCCTCAGATCGCACCAAATGGGTGAATGACTCACGCCATCATGGGCTTTCAATCAGTGGTGATGGTGAAAAACTGTGTGTCGCAGGAACCATGGATGATTATGCCACTATAGTAGATCGTAAAACTTTGACCGCGGCGAAATTGATTGCTGCAGGTAAACCGTATTGGGCAACGCAAAGCCCAGATGGAAAACGCTGTGTAATTTCTGAAAGTGCGACAGATGCAGTAACAGTGATTGATTTCGCGACAGGTGAAAAAGTCATCACAGTTCCAGTTGGCAATCACCCACAGCGTGTTCGTTTGGGTTATGCGCCAGCAGGATGGGGCAACTAATAATTTAGATAAAATTAAATAAAAAGGTAAATTCAGAGTCAAATCGGCTCTGAATTTTTTAAATATCAGAAGGTGTCTAGAGACTGCATCATGAATAAAAAATGGATTGTTTTAGGTTTGACGTTTAGTTTAATTTTATGGTTGATGATTCAGTTTTTAAAACCACGGCAGCAGGAGGTTCATGAACAGCTACCTTTAGATCAACAAAAAGTGTCCGAAACACATTCAGATCAAACCACGGAAAATGTTTTACAGCATTCAAGTTCCAAACCCAAACAAGAAAGACAAGATAATGAAACGCACACCCAGTTATTACAGCAACGTGAACAGGTATTTCAACAATTTCAGCAAATAAACACACAGATGAGTCAGGGGCAGCAGCCGAATCAAAATCAAGTACTCGCTTTACTCGAGCAGCAATACAGATTGGTTGAAAAAGGCGTCGTGAACGTGGATGAAGCTATTTCATCTATTCAATATTTACGCCAAATACTTCCCGAAATGGATCGATTTTTAGATGGGCAGCAAGCTAAATTGGAACAACTCAAAAATTGAATAAGGCGGATTAAATCAGCTTTTGAAGGTGAACAAACTTGAATAAAAATTTTTAACTGATGTTACGCAGTAACATCAAAGCGCAATTTGCTTCAAATAAAACAACGATACGCGGTAACGTCATCCGCAAGTGTTTAAGACAGGACTACTTCTAATCAAAAATGTTTTTGTGATGCTTTGAATAATTTGACGGTAGTGAACGAGTTTTGCGGATGACAATGGTTTTGGGTACTTTTGCCGAAACAAAAGTATCTCCAGCCGAAGGCTAATCTCTTTATTTAATCCTTAGATGTAAGACTCCGTCGAATAGGCTTAAAATTATTTTAAAAATGCGAAATTACTTTTATGTGCGTAACATCAGTTTTTAAGAAAAGAACAGGAGTCGAATAGCGCAGAAATAGAATAGTGAATTTTTTAGAATATTTTTGAATTGAGATGAATGTTTAAAATTCATTTAATGATTTGGAAAATAAACACTCCGAAGATGCCGCTGCAAATGTCGTGACCCTGAACCCGATGAGTTCAAGGTGGACGCGACGTACACTCGCTGGGTTTCCCACACAAGGAGGGCATACGCTCAGAATATACAGAACACATCCATAAGTTTAAGTATCGGCAGGGGATTAGACCTAGCTGGCGAACACCTCAGAGATGTGCTCAGTATAACGAATTCAGCGTTATTGGCAAATCACCAAACACTGACAAAGTGTTTAAAATGAAGCAATCGGGCAAAGTATAATCACTAAACCACCGATTAATCAGTCAATTCTTCAACTTGTTCCAAAATATTTTGCAACAAAAGTTCGCAGTTTGCATATTCTTGCAAACTCTTATTCATCGACAGGACTTCTTGCATTAACTCAAGTGCGACCATAATGATCAGCTTACTCGGTTCCATACGTGGCGCTTTACGACGGAATTCATCGTATTTG
This sequence comes from Acinetobacter sp. YH12052, assembly GCF_013419835.1. NCBI lineage: Bacteria > Pseudomonadati > Pseudomonadota > Gammaproteobacteria > Moraxellales > Moraxellaceae > Acinetobacter > Acinetobacter sp. YH12052. The sequence goes on along the minus strand of NZ_VOZI01000003.1, from coordinate 3,006 downwards.
TCATTCAGTAATTGTGCTGCGCGTTCTAAATCTGCTTGTTGGTCAGAGGTCGTCGCTAAACGGAAACTATGACCTAGAACTTTTAAATCAACTGCAATTTGTTCACTCATGATCAAACTTCCTCATTGCTTTCAGTCGGATGCGCCAATTGTTGAATTTCTTGTGCATGTTGATCTTGAGCAGTACCTAAAATGGCTAAACGTTGAATAATCGCTTCAACTTTGGCCTTGGCATGTTCATTTTTTTGTAGCAGACGTTCACGTTCTTGCTTTAAACCCTGAATTTCTTGCTGAGCATGACGTTGTTCATTTTGCATTTTTTCTTTGACGATACGTAACTCATTACGCTCTGCCAAAATTTCCTGAAAACGATTTTTTAGATCAGTACAGCTTTTTTCGAGACGGCTGTATCGGTCAGCCAAGGCAGTTGCATCAGTATTGAGCTGTTGAAGTTGAGCACGTGAATCAGTTAATTGCTCATTCAGTGTTTCAATTTCTTCTTGTTTCGAGGTGATAATGCCGTTCTTATGTACAATTTGAGCATGATGCTGCTCATTAGATGAGTTTTTCTCATCTTGTAAGGCACCATTTTCGCTTTCAAATTGCGCCAGTCGCGTTTTTAAAACGCTAATATGCGCTTGGAGACGCTGTAATTCTTCTAACATAACGTAGTCGCACAGTCTTGCAAACAAAGGTAACATATACGAAGTATAGAGATTGGATAAGCGAATGCAAGACGATATTTCAGGTTGGTCAGATTGGTCCCACAATTTTTCTAAAATTGAAGAAATTTCAAGCCCAAGTGAGTTACATGGTTTACTCACCGGTATAGTTTGTGTGTCACAACCACCGAGTCGTGAAGAGTGGCAACAAATTTTAGCAACACTTGATGTAGCTGAATTAGACGAAGATGCGGTGGCATTGTTAACTGAAGAAGCAGAAGATGTAGCTCATTCACTTTCAGATGATGAACTCGACTATCTTCCTTTATTACCAGATGATGATCACTTACTTGGTGAACGTGTGCAAGCCTTGGCAGACTGGTGTGCAGGTGTGGTTCTTGGTTTTGGTTTAGCGGCAGGACATCTGCGTACCAATGAACAAGAATTGATTGAGCATTTACAAGATGTCGCTTCAGTAGAATTTGAAGATTCAGATGATGATGAAGAAGGTGAAGAAAGCTATCAGGAATTATACGAATTTGTTCGTTTAATCCCAGTGAGTCTGTCGATGGGACGTACCAAAGTTGATGTTTCAGAAACACCGTTGCTACAACTGAGCGCTAAAAATTCATCGGCTCAAGCGGGCAATGTGGTTGAAATGTTCACCCCACACCGTCCAAGTTAAGGCATTCTTTTTGCATTAATAATTAATAGATGATGGGCTCTATCTAAGGAGTTCATCATCCTATTAAATCAATCATAGTCCAAGCGTATAAGAAGCATATCAATGAAGAAATTAACTCAAGCAGATTTTCAGGAACGTCGTGACATCCTTGCAGGTGAAATGGGCTTACGCAGTATCGCAATTATTGCCACGAGCAAAGAAGCCATGCGAAACCGTGATGCCGACTATAAATTCCGTGCTGATAGTAGTTTCTTTTATTTAACAGGTTTTGCTGAACCTGAAGCGGTTGCAGTGATAGAAACCTTTGATAGTGAAGAAGAAGGTTATAGCTATAGTTTGTTCTGCCGTGAACGTGACCGTGAAATGGAAATTTGGAATGGTTATCGTGCGGGTGTAGATGGGGCAGTAGATGATTATGAAGCCGATGAAGCTTATGCCATTGATTTGCTTGATGAAGAAATTTTAGAAAAATTACAAAATAAAGATAAATTATTCTACCGTATTGGGCAGCAACCAGATTTTGATGCTCGTGTGGCGCAGTGGATTTCGGCAGCAAGTGGTGAATCACGTAAGGGTGCAAGTGCGCCTGCTCAAGTCATTCAACTAGATCGCATCATTGATGAAATGCGTTTGCATAAGTCTGATGATGAACTTGAATTGATGCAAATTGCTTCGGATATTTCAGCAGAAGCGCATACTCGTGCCATGCAAACGGTTAAACCGGGCATGATGGAATATGCACTAGAAGCAGAACTGAATTATGTCTTTGGTAAAAATGGCTGTGTACCGTCCTATAACAGCATTGTCGGCGGCGGTGAAAATGGCTGTATTTTGCACTATGTGGAAAATGACAAAGAACTCAAAGATGGTGATTTGGTACTGATTGATGCAGCATGTGAATATCAGCTGTATGCCTCAGACATTACCCGTACTTTCCCAGTCAACGGTAAATTCAGCCCTGAACAAAAAGCACTTTATAATATCGTACTCGATGCGCAAATTGCGGCGATTGATGCTGTGCGTATCGGCAACTCGTATAAAGAACCGCATAACGTTGCAGTGCGTATTTTAGTTCAAGGTTTGCTTGATTTGGGCATCATGCAGGGAGATATTGACGAAATCATCGCAAAAGAAGGTTATCGTCAGTTCTATATGCATGGCACAGGCCACTGGCTCGGTATGGACGTGCATGACGTTGGTTCATATAAACAAGACGGTGAATGGCGTGCCTATGAAGAAGGTATGGTCGTGACTGTTGAGCCGGGGCTTTATATTGCGCCAGATGATGAAACTGTTGATGAAAAATGGCGTGGTATTGGTATCCGTATTGAAGATGATGTTGTAGCAACTCAAAATGGTCCACGTGTTTTAACCGCTGCAGTGGTGAAATCTGTAGAAGAGATTGAAGCGCTGATGGCGAAAGCGAAAGCCGCTTAAGTTTATACAGTATTTAAAAAAGCCGGTCAGATGATCGGCTTTTTTTTATCTATAAGCAGTCATATAAATACTAGGGTCTGTTGACATTTGTTGATTAAAAAAATAGCGAGATAGTAAAATTAAATCGCCAAACCCAATTTTACACTCGCTATGCCTCGAACAATGCTAAATGATCAACACTGGTCCAAGTTACTTGCTATTTTCCGTCACTTTAATATTTATC
>NZ_VOZI01000039.1:0-7566 GCF_013419835.1 Acinetobacter sp. YH12052 | reverse complement strand
CAAGTAACTTGGACCAGTGTTGATCATTTAGCATTGTTCGAGGCATAGCGAGTGTAAAATTGGGTTTGGCGATTTAATTTTACTATCTCGCTATTTTTTTAATCAACAAATGTCAACAGACCCTAATCATCTAAGTGTTTTAAAGCATGGTTTCATTGTACTTCTTGCTGTGTCGGATCGATAACCACGCGGTGATGGTTAAGGTCACCACAATAAAGCCGAGTGAAATCCAAATTGGCATGTGGAACACATCAAGCAACAGCATCTTAGCGCCAATAAATACCAGGATAATGCCCAGACCATATGGTAAGTAATGCATTTTCGATGCAGCACCAGACAAGAGGAAGAACATGGCACGTAGACCCAAAATCGCCATCAAGTTTGCCGTCAGTACAATGAATGGGTCAGAGGTAACCGCAAAGATTGCTGGGATTGAGTCAACCGCAAAAATGACGTCCGAAGCTTCAACCAAGATCAACACTAAAAAGAGCGGCGTTGCCCACAAGACACCATTTTGACGAACGAAGAATTTATCTTCATGCATTTGAGGAGTAATACGCATGTGTTTACGTAGCCACTTCAAAATTGCCATATCTTCGATATCTTTGTCGTCTTCGTCTGAACCCTTAAGGAATTTAAAGCCGGTATACACTAGGAATGCGCCGAAGATGTACAGTACCCAAGAGAATTCTTGAACGAACCATGCCCCAATAAAAATAAAGATGGTACGCAGCACAATTGCACCAAGGACACCGTAGAGTAACAGTTTACGCTGCAAAGCAGGTGGAATGGCAAAGGCAGCAAAGATCATGAGCCAGACAAAAACGTTATCAATTGCGAGTGATTTTTCGAGCAGATAACCAGCGAAATATTCCATGACTTTGGTGTTTGCAACAGCGACACCAGCGGTTTGCTGTAAGTAGAGCCACAGTGCACCACCGAATAAGGTAGCCACAGAGACCCATGCAATACTCCAATAGGCAGCGGTTTTGACTTTGATTTCTTGGCCTTTGTTATTTTTAAAGCCTAAAAAGTCGATGAGTAGCATGATGGTGACTAAACCGAAAAATGCCAGATATAGCCATAATGAGCCAATCGTTTCCATGTGTATTCTCCACATCTAACAACCAGCCATAAAAAAACCTCGACCAGTTGCCAGACGAAATAAAACGCCTGAGACAACATGATCAAGGTCTTGCCTACATCGTACTGTAATGATTTGCAGCAGCGATGCTCAGATACCGACTTTTTGCAAAGTGTAATGACGATATTCTGACACGTAAAACAAGGTTTACGTTTGGAGGAGGCTACTCCCCTTGTTCAAATTTTGTTTTGGACACTGTCCAAATATGCGGCAAAGCATGACAGTTTTTAGTACAAAGTGCAATCGGCAATTTGCGAATTCATTTAATGTGTCACGGGAGGATTAAAATCACCACGGTGTACCAACGCTAAGGCTAAAAGTGTGCCGATCACGGCGATGATTCCTCCGATCACACCAATATAACTCAAACCGAAATGTACGCTGACCATGCCGCCCAAGAGTGCGCCACCGCCAATCCCGACATTATAAAGTCCCGAATAAATAGCCATGGCGACATCTGTGGCGTCGGATGCGAGATGCAGCGTCTTTGACTGTAATGCGAGACTAAATCCAATGATACTCATGCCCCATAATAAGCACACCGCGCTCACACCTGTAAAACTTAAAGAAACAGGAAGCAACAGCAGCATGGATAAAGCCAGTGTGGCCGTACTCAAAGGAATCGCAACTTTAGGATATTTCCCACCAAATTTCCCAAAAAGATAAGATCCCAGAAAGCCTGCAGCACCAAAGATTAATAACAACGTGGTAGTTTGCATGGAGCTAAATGCAGCAATGTTGAGCGAGAACGGTTCGATATAGCTATATGCGGTAAATTGCGCGCTAATTACGATAATGGTTAATGCAAAGACCATCATTAAGCTTGGACGGCGAATAAACTGTTTTAGGCTGCTCAGCGAGCCAGAGTTCAAACTCGGCAGTATTGGCAGCGTTTTGGCTAAAATCAGGCAAACGATACTGGCGCCAATGCCAATCAGAGCAAAGGTATTTCGCCAACCATAGGCTTCTCCGACCATACGCCCAAACGGAATACCGAGAACCATCGCCAAAGCTGTGCCTGTGGCCAAAAGACCCAAGGCCTGAAATTCTTTGCCTTTCGGCGCAACACGAACTGCCAGCGACGCAGTAATGGACCAAAAAAGTGCATGCGAGAAAGCAATGCCAATTCGACTGAGCAATAAAGTATTAAAGCTCCATGCGAAATACGACAGAATATGGCTGACAATAAACACCATAAATAAGCAAATCAGGAGCGAGTGACGTTCAATATTTTTGGTCAATAACATGATCGGCAAAGAAATCGGCGCAACCACCCATGCATAGAGCGTAATCATGATGCCGACATCGGTCGCGGCTAAATTAAAGGTTTTGCCAATATCGCTGAGCAACGCGACAGGTACAAATTCAGTGGTATTAAAAATAAATGCTGCGAAAGCCAAAGCAATCACAGCCGTCCAAGAGCCAGAAGAAGCCGTTTCGGAGGGAGAGGCAGACATGAGTGTCTTCAAATAAATAAAGTGGCTTATTTTACTATGCTCTATACACAAGCAGGAACCGATTTAAGCCCTGTGCATGCGGTTTAAATTAATACAAAAACAACAGAGTTGACCTGCATTACATGCCAATTTATAAAAAAATGGAGGAAATTTAAGATGTTTGTACAACAAGATGATGATCAAAAAAAAGGAGCTTTTTTTGTTGAGCAAGATGGGGACCGTTTGGCAGAGATGACTTACTCATGGGCAGGCGATGATAAATTTATTATTGATCATACCGATGTCAGTGATAGCTTGCGAGGACAAGGTGTTGGGCGACATCTCCTCGATGCAGCAGTGAATTTTGCTCGGGAAAAGAACGTGAAAATTATTCCGCTCTGCCCTTTTGCAAAATCTGTATTTGATAAAGATGAATCGATTCGTGATGTTCTACGCTAATACGCTAAATTGTATAGCGTGATGTGAATTAATCATTTGGATAAATAAAAACAGCCTGATCGTATTGCAATCAGGCTGTTTTATTTGAAATCTAGTTGTGAAGTTGAATTAAGATCGTGATTTATACAGCGATACAACCAAGCATGCTGCAGCAATCAGTAATACAAAGATGGCGATGATATAAAGGTCCATAATAAAAATATCCGGCAAATGTGATTTAATTGTTTTTTAATTAATGTGAAAGGTGTACGGATTTATTATCACCTACAGTTGAATATAGGTCGTTTAAGTTCTGTACCAATCACTTTCTCGTTTGTTACACGGTGTATTTTTTCATAAAAAGGAAGAAAAAACAGTGACTATGCAACATCAAGATAATGGTCAAAAAGGTGAATTTTTTCAGTTAAATGCTGAGGGTATACGCCTCGCAGAAATGAGTTATCTATGGCGTGATGAACACACTATTGTGGCAAATCACACGTGGGTAGATGATTCCTTACGTGGGCAAGGGGTTGCTCGTGTGTTATTGGATCATTTGGTGGAGTTCGCTCGTGAGAAACACTTAAAAATTATTCCAACCTGTTCTTATGTAGAGGTGATGTTTCGTCGAGACCAGACATTAGCCGATGTTCAAGCCTAAAAAAGCCCGCGATGCGGGCGTTTTTATCTGTATGAAAGTTTAAAAAATGAGTGGTGCTCAATTGAGTTTGAGTTTCAACAGCGTTGATGGTGTTTTGACGATATGTGGCCACAATTGGAACAAAATCGAGCAGATCAATATTCCTAAAACCAAGCTTAAACACATGATATTTAATAATGCAAAGTCATTCAGTACAAAATAAATACTGCCAATGGTCATCATCATTAGTAAATAAATAAGATAGTGAGGAATCACGGTGCGCAGTGTTATTCCTAAAATAAATGAGCAAATAACGACATTTAAAAAATCTGAAACGCCAAAATTATTCAGTATGATCAAGGCAGCAAAATATACACAAGTGATCGATAAAAAAATGAGTAAATTCTTGAGCATGGTCGGCCTCTTTATTCATCTTCAAATGGAAATAATTTCATTGTTTTAATATGTATGAGTTTAAAAAAATGAAGGTGATATCGGTATACGTGATCTTGGTTTTCTGTTGTAAGTTAAAAAGCACATTTGATTAAAAAATATACAAATATTTACTCATCCTGTAGAACTTTCTACGTTAAAATCGTGCAAATACTTTAAGAATAAACACAATGATACAACTCTGTTATGCCAGTACACGTGTAGAACAACAATTTGATTTAATACAAGATTTAAGTGATATTTTGGTGAGAGCCCGCAGCTTTAATACTGAACAGCGTATTTTTGGCGTGCTGTACTATGCCGAAGGCCGGTTCTTCCAATGCCTGCAAGGTGAGCAAGCGGCTCTCGAACAGCTTTTTCAGCATATTGCGAAAGATACTCGCCATCGGGATATTGTGCGTTATCCTGATCAAAATATTGATCAAATCGATTTTTCAAAATGGTCGATGAAATATGTCAACCGACATAGTGAAATTGCTAGTTTGTTTCAGCGCTTTGGACATTCAAGCTTTCAACCCGACGTGCTCAATCTAGAACAAATTCAGGCGCTTTTAACGACCTTGTTAAGATTAGAAAATGTTGAACAGCCGGTTAAGCTGGATTCAGGCTATAAAAACCGAGGCTATCAGCATTATTTTTAAGCTGAGTGTGAATAAAATAAAAAAAGCCCGCTTCGCGGGCTTCTTTTATTTTATCCAGTTGATTTAGGCTTTTAATGCACTGATCAACTTCTGATGTAAACCACCAAAACCGCCATTCGACATAATCACTACAGCATCGCCCTCGCCTGCCTCGCTTACGATGGTTTGAATGATGTCATCCAGTGAACGCGCCACGACAGCTTTATTCGCAGCAGCTTCAATCACAGGCTGTAGATCCCAATCTAAACCTTCAGGTTGATACCAAATCACTTCATCCGCTAAGCGTGCAGAATGTGCAAGGCCATCTTTATGACTACCCATGCGCATGGTATTAGAACGTGGCTCAATCACCGCCCAAAGCTTACGTTGACCCAGACGCTTACGCGCACCTTCTAAAGTGGTATCAATCGCCGTTGGGTGATGTGCAAAGTCGTCATAAACCTCAATGCCACGGACTGTGCCCAAAAGCTCCATACGACGTTTGACACCACCAAAGTTTGAAAGCGCTTCACACGCCGTTTCAATCGAAACACCGACATGTTCAGCTGCAGCAATGGTTGCCAAAGCATTGGCTACACTGTGTTGCCCAGTCATATTCCATTTGACTTCGCCTTTCACGACACCATGCTGTAGCACTTTGAAATGTGAACCATCAGCAGACAATTGCTCTGCATACAGCTCAGATTTGTCATTGGCATCTAAAGATGTACGCACTACAGGTGTCCAGCAGCCCATTTCCAAGACTTCATCAATATTTGTCTCTGTGATGGGCGCAATGATACGGCCTTCACTTGGAATAGTACGAACCAGATGATGGAATTGCTTTTGAATCGCCGCCAAGTCATCGAAGATATCAGCATGGTCAAATTCAAGGTTATTTAAAATTGCTGTTTTAGGATGGTAATGCACAAACTTAGAACGTTTGTCGAAGAATGCCGAATCATATTCATCGGCTTCTACACAGAAATATTCACCACCGCCTAAACGTGCGCTTTCACTAAAGCCTAAGGGTACGCCGCCAATCAAGAAGCCAGGGTTTAAACCGGCTTGATCGAGCACCCATGCCAACATGGTTGTGGTTGTGGTTTTACCATGTGTGCCTGCAACACCTAACACATGTTTGCCTTGTAGCACGTGGTCTGCAAGGAACTGTGGGCCAGAAATATAAGGCAGGCCTTCGTTCAGCATGTATTCCACTGCATCAATGCCACGTTTCATTGCATTGCCGACAATCACGAGATCAGGGTGTGGTTGAAGGTGGCTACGGTCATAGCCTTGCATTAAGGTAATGCCTGCATTTTCCAATTGGGTAGACATTGGTGGGTAAACGTTTTGGTCTGAACCCGTCACCTTATGTCCTAAATCACGCGCCAAGAGCGCCAATGAACCCATAAAGGTGCCACAAATACCCAAGATATGCAGATGCATTCGTTCTAACTCCACTGCTTTTATCGACACATCACTTTGTTATTGTGGTGTTGTCATTATAGATTTGGTTGAAAAGGTTAATTTCATTTGAGAGCAACCATAGCAAGGGTCTTAGCGAAAAGATAGATTTTTTTGTATGAGATCGTGCAAAAAGATTGAGCACGTAACTGATCAAATGTACGCAATTTTCTTGAGGATAAAAACACGGAAAATAGGCGCGAAATCATGATGAAAAACGTACAATAAGCGCAATTTTTTGCGATCTTGATTGCTTATGTCACTTGCCCTATTTTTATTGATTATCTCCAACTGTTTTATGACTTTGGCCTGGTATGGACATCTGAAATTTCTACATGATGCGCCGCTCTGGCAAGCGATTTTATTTGGATGGGCTATAGCATTACTCGAATATAGTTTTATGATCCCAGCAACGCGACTGTTGGCCAAACATGGGTGGTCTTTGGGTCAAATGAAAATCACACAAGAAGTCGTGACGCTATTGGTCTTCGTTCCATTTATGATTTTCCTTTTTAAACAACCCTTTAAGTTGGACTATTTGTGGGCAGGTTTATGCCTTTTTGGATGTGTCTATTTCGTGTTTCGCAGTGCTTAACTGATCCAATGCTGCATGGCTCTGATCATTTAAGTGAGGCGTGTTTGCAGGCATTTTTGAGGACTTTACTAAACTCACGGTCTCGTGGAGTGGGATCTTCATAGTCAAAGGTATAATCACTCTCATTGGTTAGTACAGTCTTTGACCGTCTGCTTCAAAGTCCATGAGTGCAAAACCAAAGCTTTGGTCATCACAATACACACGATATTCTGAAATTGAATACATGTTATCACGGCCATCATCTGCTTTGTAATAGCCTGTCATTTTGAACGACTCACGTTCATCAATGATCGATTTTCCGGTGACTAAAAATTTTTCGTGGATGTAGCCATTACTCTTAATCTGGCTGTTATAGCCTTTTTGTTTCTGTAAGAGGTTAAATTCTATTTCAAATTGGCTGGTATTGAGTTGAACCAGTTGGGCAAAACTCTGAGAGCTTAAGGCTAAAGTGAGCAGGATGAAGATCTGTTTCATCTTTAAAGTGTCTTATAAATATTGATTTAATAAAAGTTTTTATAAAATTGAAAAAAATAAAAATAATTTTATAAAAATATTATGGAGTTTTCTCTTTAAAGACAACCGTTAAATTTTATCAAATGGAGCTTAAAACTCTGTCCTTCAGGTCAGAGATATAGGCGACACGACATGAAGTGTCGTTTGATTTAACTAAGGACTATTTTCCTTGAGTTTTGATTGTTAATATAAGTACATGAAAACCCTTAAATTACGTATAAAAGACAAACATTGCAAGGTGTTAGACCAACTAGCATCAG
>NZ_VOZI01000038.1:0-8544 GCF_013419835.1 Acinetobacter sp. YH12052 | reverse complement strand
CAAGTTGTTCTTCATAATCTCTTAATGATCTTCCTAACATCTCGTCAATGCTAGAAGCTGGACTTCGATAAACTTAACAACTCAACGCTTCGCGTTTCGTTCGTTTCCGTCTATCTCGTCGGTATGGGGTGCATTCTAGAGCATTTCAGAATCATTGCAACCCCCAATTCACTATATTTTTCACGTATGTATTTTTTATAAGCGTTTTTGCTAAAAAAATTGCACTTTTACCTATTTTTTAAGCATTTTTTATAAATATTTAGCAAATAGTCGATATTTAATTAAGTAAATTTCTTATATCTAACAAATCTTTTTCAGCGCTTTTAAGTCTAATAAAAGTGACTTTGATTATTTATTAATCATTAGTCTACTTTTCTTCCTCAAAGCACATCATTTTTTTGTGTCATCACACCGATTCAAGCTTCATAGACATTTTTTAGCTTGCATTTTTATATTTACCAACATTCTTTTAACGTTCATATGCTAAATGTTGCATGACTTCCAAGATGACTTGTTGCTTTCCACGGAAATCCTCGGCAGAAAATAGCAGCTTGGCACGTCGAGGGAGTTGTTCTCGTACCAATGCAAATAGTTGGTACTGTGCTGCGATATCCAAATCATGTAATTGTTGCTGCGCCTCACAAAATAATGCTCGCTTATACTGTGTGGTTTGGTGATCAAATAAATATCTCAAGATTCGATCAATCTGTTCATCATGATTATCGGTATCGTAATACGCCATGTTGTTGCTCTTTTTTGATTTTTGACCATTGTTCCATAAGGCCTGTTTTTGCAAAAATCATTTTAATTACATGCTTAGTCATTTTTGCTGATAAAAATACAGCCTATTTTATTTGAATAATCACTATTAACGATCACAGTCATAAAAAGCCACTATTTTTGGGCTTTAGACGCATAGAGCGCAGGCTGCGTTTTACGTACACTCTTTTTATTTTTTAGGTGCAGGATGCCAACACAGTTTTTTCCACGCTTATTCTTACTATTAGGCGGATTAGGATTTTTGGCTTTTGGTGTCGTACTCTCTATACATTCAAATTTAGGGACATCCCCTATTTCCTCGGTGCCCTATAGCTTTAGCTATATCTTTCCTCCCACCGTCGGCACATTAACAGTATTAATGCATATCGTCATGATCCTGCTGCAAATGCTGATCTTAAAATCACGCTTTCAGTGGATACAGTGGTTGCAATTACCCGTGGGAATTTTGTTTGGTGCATTTATTGACGGTTTAATGTGGCTGACCCAAGGCTGGAGCATAGAAAGTTACCCACTTCAACTCCTGGCTTGCTTGGCAAGTTGCCTGATTACTGCTTTAGGTGTGAGCTTAGTGGTCAAAGCCAGTCTAGTCTTCTTGGCCGCAGAAGGCCTCTATCAAGCCATTGCTGTTCGTTATCGCCTTGATTTTGGCAATTGTAAGACCTATGGCGACATTCTCTTGGTCAGTATTGCAGTTATCAGTAGTTGGCTAGTCTTACATCAAGTCATCGGAGTACGTGAAGGCACCATTATTACCGCACTTTTAGTGGGGACTTTAGTCAAGCGGATTTTACCTAAATTAAGCTTCATTCAATTTGGCTCTAAGCCCTAAAACCAAGCTCCATGAACATCTATCTGAGTAAAGACATTTTAAAGCTCGATTGAATCGGGCTTTTTTTCTGGCGCGATTAAAGTCTTTAATACAGAAATGAATGTGATTTTTGAAAGGAATAGCTCAATTTTACAAATAAAAAAGGGAAAGATCTCTCCCAAAATCTTTCCCTTAGAATTGAATCTTTAGTCGATCCATCGTGTAGTTATTATAGTTATTTGTTAACTCACTAAAAAAAGAGTCCCTTGGGGAAGAGACTTATAAAAAGTGGAGTTATCGTTATGTACCCTCTAGATGGTATATATCTCTCTAGATGAATAAATCTTATACATAAAATTCAAGAAATGCAACACATTTGGAAAAATTTAAGTGTTGTTTTTATAAGGTTTTTTTTGAATTTGCTTATTTATATTATTAATATATTAATTGGTAAAAAAAAGCAGGCCGAAGCCTGCTTTTAATTCAATAACTTAACTAAAAATTCAAGAATTTATTAGTCGGTAAAAGTTACTTTTGCGATCGCTTTTTTGCTCGCTTGGATAATCAAAGTTTTGTTTTCTGACACAGCATAACCTGCATCAACCACTTCCCAATCCACTTTCACTGCACCACGACCAATTGCATCTTTTGCTTGAGCTGCATTTTTAGTCAAACCCGCTTCACGCAAAATAGAAGTAATGAAAATCTCACCACCAAATGCGCCACGAGAAATAGTCACTTCTGGTGTACCTTCTGGAAGTTCACCTTCAGTAATCAAGTTGCCTGCACCTTTGTGCGCATTTGCCGCAGCTTCTGCGCCATGGAAACGCTCAACCAATTCAAGTGCAAGAATTTTCTTCACTTCTTGTGGATTACGACCTTCAGCCACTTCTTTGAGCAACTGTTGAATTTCTTCAATCGATTTAAAGCTCAACAAGTCAAAGTAACGTTCGATCAAATCATCTGGCATTGAAAGCACTTTTTGGTACATCGCACCCGGTGCATCAAATACGGCAATATAGTTACCCAAAGATTTAGACATTTTATTTACGCCATCTAAACCTTCAAGAATTGGCACAGTAATGCACACTTGAGATTCTTGATCATAACGGCTTTGTAATGTACGACCCATCAGCAAGTTAAAGGTTTGGTCTGTACCACCCAACTCTACATCCGCTTCTAGTGCAACTGAGTCATAACCTTGCACCAATGGATATAAAAATTCGTGAATCGCAATTGGTTGATGGCTGTTATAACGTTTAGTGAAGTCATCACGTTCCAACATACGTGCCACAGTTTGCTGTGAAGCCAACTGAATCAAGTCAGCAGCAGTTTTTTGACCAAACCACTCTGAGTTAAACACAACTTTAGTTTTCGCAGGATCAAGAATCTTAAACACTTGTTCTTGATAAGTTTTAGCATTTTCTAAAACTTTTTCACGTGACAACGGTGGACGCGTAGCGCTCTTACCCGTTGGGTCACCGATCATGGCTGTATAGTCACCAATCAGGAAGTAAACTTCATGACCTAAATCTTGGAAAACTTTTAATTTATTAATTAGAACCGTATGACCTAAATGTAAATCAGGTGCAGTCGGGTCAAAACCCGCTTTAATTTTTAATGGGCGATTCTGCTTTAATTTCTTAAGAAGATCTTCTTCAGAAATAATCTCATGTGTGCCTCGTTGGATGAGGGCAAGTTGTTCTTCAGCCGGCAGGAAATTTGACATCACAAAATCCAAATAGATCAGTTATACAATTTGTGCGATATACTAACACTTTTTCAGCACATTGCAGGCTTAAGAATCATCATGACAGCGATCTACATTGGGGTAATGACCGGCACAAGCATGGATGGTGTCGATATTGTTGCTGCTTCTTTTGATCCTTTAGAGATTCATGCAACGCTCACACTTCCCTTTGACCCAGACCTTCGTGATGAACTGATGGCACTTACTTTGCCTGATGATAACGAAATTGATCGCATGGGTAAGGCAGACGTTGCTTTAGCTCAAATGATCGGTCATGGCATCAATGAATTGATCGAGAAGAATCAGCTAGATCGTAGTCAAATCAAGGCGATTGGCTCACATGGACAAACCATCCGTCATCGCCCAGAACATGGTTTTACCCTACAAATTGGCGACCCCAATATTATTACCGAACTCACTAAAATCCCGGTGATTTCAGACTTCCGCCGCCGTGATATGGCTGCAGGCGGTCAAGGCGCACCTTTAGTTCCTGCGTTTCATCAAGCGCTTTTCCAACATGACACTATTCACCGTGTGATTTTAAACTTGGGTGGCATTGCCAATGTCAGCATGTTACCTGCGGGTAAACCTGAAGATGTCTATGGCTTTGATACAGGTCCAGCTAACATTTTAATGGATGCTTGGTGCGAACGTTATACTGGTCAGCCCTATGATGAAAATGGGAACTGGGCAGCTTATGGTCAACCTATTCGCAGTCTGCTCGACCGCTTACAAGCACATGAGTTTTTCTCTAAAGAACCGCCAAAAAGCACAGGTCGTGAAGACTTCAATCTAGAATGGTTAGATGAACAGATTCTCGATTGGCGTGGAGATCTCGAATATGACGAACTCGAAGATACACCAGAAAACATTCAAGCAACCTTAATGAAACTCACCACACGTGCCATTAAAAAAGCCATTTACCGTTCTGATATGGATACTGGTGAAGTCTATGTATGCGGTGGTGGTGCATACAATTCGCACCTATTAGAGCAACTGCGCTGGCGTTTACGTAAACATGAATGGACGGTACAAAGTACCGCCGATTTAGGCTTAAGCCCAACATGGGTGGAAGCCACAGCCTTTGCTTGGTTGGCGATGCGCTTTGTCAATCAGCTTAGTGCAAATTTACCAAGTGTGACTGGTGCTGCTGGCTATCGTATCTTAGGTACAATCACTGCGGTTTAAGAGTCAAAAACATATAAAAAAGGTCTGCAATTGCAGACCTTTTTTATATAGACAAGCTTTTATATATATTGACTACTATATAAAAAGCATAGCTCAAACTTAATTCATCATTGCCTTGGCATGCTCATTACGAAATGCCCGTAAAATCTGCTGTCCCGCCCGACCTGTTGGACTTAAACCCAGTCGATTTTGCTCTTGTCGAATTGCTTGACGGGTTTTATCTCCAATTAATCCATCAACTTTACCGATGTCATAGCCGCGGTTAAGTAAAAATTGTTGAATCTCACGTCGTTCCGCACGTGAAGTCCCAGGATCATCGGTTGGCCATGTCGTACTAAAGCCACCCTTGCCTTGCAAGCGATCGGATAAATGCGCAATCGCTAATGCATAACTCTCTGCGGTATTGTAGCTATAGATTGCATCGAAATTTTTAAACACCAAGAACACAGGCCCACTTGCCCCAGCCGGTGCCATTAAACCTGCTTGGCTCGATCCAGAAAGGTTACCTTGTATTAACGGTGTACCATCGGCACGCTGCAAACCACGATTCATCCAGCTATCTAATGACTTTTTATTACGGCGACTTTCACCACTGATCGACATTCCTTCGGGAATTTTTACTTCAAAGCCCCACGGCTGACCAGTTTGCCAACCACGCTTTTTCAGGAAGTTGGCTGTAGATGCCAACGCATCCGTGGTACTCGACACCAAATCACGGCGGCCATCACCATCAAAATCCACGGCCAGTTCTTCATAGGTACTCGGCATAAATTGGGTATGACCAAATGCACCTGCCCACGAACCTTTCAATTGAGATTCATTTAAATCACCACGCTGCAAAATCCGCATGGCTGCAAAAAACTCGCCACGGAAATAGCTTTGACGGCGTCCTTCACAACTTAAAGTGCCCAATGACTGTAATAAAGGATAGCTACCCGCAATATCACCAAAATTACTCTCCACACCCCAAACCGCGACCACGGTTTCAGCAGGCACACCATAAGCCGCTGCGACAAGGTTTAATACATCACGATGCTGCGCCAATTTCTGCTGACCTAGTTGTACACGCTCTTCATCTACCAGACCGGACAGATAGTCCCAAATCGGAGTTGAAAACTCAGGCTGATAGTTGAGCTTTTCAATCACAGAATAATCAGGTGTTAAATTTTGCGTATAGCGATCATAAGTTGACGCACTCACACCTGCATTAATCGCTTGCGAGCGCAAATTGGCTAAACAACCTTGAAAGTTATTTTGTGATGAAATGCTGCTTGTTGCAGGCATACTCGACGAATTGACAGACTGACCATTAATAATCAACTCGGCATTTGCCTGAGTTATTGCCAATAAAGCAGTCCCGAAAACAAATCCTAAGTGATGCTTCATACCCTTGATCTTTTTTTGAATTTAAATTGTTGCTTTAACAATAGCATCTCAAAGCAAAAGTTAAAGGTTCAAAACGTAAATTTAAATTCATAATCTCTACTTATTTAAATTCATTTTTGAAATTTGAATTCAAAAGCAGTTATCCACAACCCAGTTTTAAATTCACTACAAACCAAACAACGGTTTAAATTTAAATTTAAAACTTTTAAATTTAAAAATAAATCGTATGTAGAAAAAGTTATCCACAAATTCAAAATAGCGTAACAATTCATCTTTATTGTTAATAATCAAAATATTATAGCTTTTAAAAGCACTTTCTACAGATCCAATAATTCTGATCAACTTTTAAATTCAAATTTTTAAATTTAAACACAGCGAAATGAATTCATTTTTTGAAATTTAAATTCATAAACTTTGAATTCATTGTTTTTGGCATAGGATTTTTTGAATTCAAATTCATAGTTTAAATTTAAAAACACAGTTTGAATTCAAAACGCATTAGTTATTTTTGATTTTGATTCACATACATCGCAGACTATTGATACACAAAAAACCATACGAAGATTAGCGCAGAATATTTATAAACGAACGAACACTTTATGATCAATAGTTTCTTATCGTTTCAGCGATAAACGGTGTGATTTTGCAAAGAGGCGCAATGATGCCCGAACTACAGCAATAAAAAAAGCGGCCATGTGCATGACCGCTTTTTTATCATTCAAACACAGGTTTAAATGGTCATATCTTCGCTAAGTGCCAGTGGATTCGGCAAAATTTTCGCCAAAGCACGACATAAAGCTGTTAATTCTGCAGTATCGTTCGGCATTAAGGTGATGTGACCGATTTTGCGACCTTCACGCTCTGTTTTGTTATACAGATGCAAATGTGCGCCATTCAGTGCCAATACATCTTCAGACTTCGGATGCTGGCCAATGATGTTCACCATGACCGTTGGACGAACAACTTCAGTCGAACCCAAAGGCAAACCTGCTACAGCACGGATGTGGTTTTCAAACTGTGAACACACTGCGCCTTCAATCGACCAATGCCCCGAGTTATGTACACGCGGCGCCATCTCATTGGCATATAAGCCTTTATCCGTCACAAACAGCTCTAGCGTCAAAACACCGACATAATTCAAATGATTGAGCAGGCGAGTAATGTAGTCTTGCGCAACTGGTTGTAAGTCTGCGCTGTTTGGCGCAGGCACAATCGAATGCGACAAAATGCCGTTGTGGTGGTGGTTTTCCGCCAATGGCCATGTTTTCACATCACCGTCTTGACCACGCACCGCAATGATTGAGACTTCACGTGAGAAGGTTACAAAGCTTTCCGCAATCAATTCACCAGCAGGGCCCAGTTCAGCCCATGCTTGATCCATTTGCTCAGCGCTACGTAGCACAAATTGACCTTTACCGTCATAACCGCCACGCGATGTTTTCAGTACGATGGGTAAACCCAACTCAGCAACAGCAGCTTGTAAATCCTCGAAAGACGTCACGGCCTTATAAGGTGCAACTGGAATAGACAACTCATCAAACAAGGCTTTTTCAGACAAACGATGCTGTGCAATCGCTAAAGCTTGGCGCGGTGGGTGCAATGCTTTGTTCTTAGTCAACACATCAACATCTGCTAACGGAGTATTTTCAAACTCTAAGCTGAAAACATCTGCGCTCTGAATGAAATCTTGCAAACCATTTTCAGCTTGAGTCGAAATCACTGGACCCAGCGCTGCAGAAGGGCACTCAGTACTCGCTTCAAAGAAGGTGCATTGAATGTTTAAAGGCAATGCCGCTTGCGCCATCATGCGACCAAGCTGGCCACCACCAAAAATACCAATGGTTTTATCCATGAGAAATGCCCCTTAATTAAGCTTGACCCGGAATATTTTTACTCGCCACTTTATCGGTTTGCGCAGCACGGAAATCTGCAACATTTTTTGCGATTTCAGGCCGTGTTAAACCTAAAATTTGTGCAGCCATGATCGCCGCATTGGTTGCACCCGCTGGGCCAATGGCCAAAGTACCGACAGCAATCCCTGCAGGCATTTGTACAATTGAAAGCAGTGAATCAACACCATTTAGAATCGATGATTTTACCGGTACGCCGAGTACAGGCAAATCAGTCTTGGCTGCACACATGCCTGGCAAATGTGCTGCGCCGCCAGCACCGGCAATAATTACTTGAATACCACGATCACGTGCGGTTTCGGCATATTCGAATAATCGATCTGGAGTTCGGTGTGCAGATACTACTTCCGCTTCAAATGGGACGCCAAGCTGTTTGAGCATATTGGCAGTGTTTTCTAGCGTTGCCCAATCCGATTGAGAACCCATGATAATTCCAACGAGAGGAGTGTCTTGTGAAGCGGCCGCATTCATTGCAATGTTTCCAGAGATTAAAGTAAGAGAGAGTAAATCTCGACTAGAGCCAAGCTTTAATAAGAGCCCCGTATTATAGACTGAAAATTCATCTCATTGACATCCTCACCCCCTTAAAAGAGGATGATTCCTACAGCTAGACGCTTATGCCCAAGCGCAAGAATGTTTAGAGCTGAGTTTATATCTCGATCATGAGCTGTACCACAGCTCATGCACTCCCATTCTCTTATTCCAAGATCTGTCTTACCTTT
>NZ_VOZI01000037.1:0-8700 GCF_013419835.1 Acinetobacter sp. YH12052 | reverse complement strand
AAGTAACTTGGACCAGTGTTGATCATTTAGCATTGTTCGAGGCATAGCGAGTGTAAAATTGGGTTTGGCGATTTAATTTTACTATCTCGCTATTTTTTTAATCAACAAATGTCAACAGACCCTAATAAATATAAAAATTTAGGATCGATTTTAAAATTCATATTCAGCCTAAAATTAATGCCCCGAAGGGCATATTTTATTTATTCTTCACCATTAAAATACCAGTACACTTCACCCCAATCTGCCTTAGAAAGTGTTGGTAACATTTCACCTCTTAACACATAAACGCGTGAATCCACTTGTGCAGGGGTTGTCCAATAGCCCGTTTTTGGAGATTTTTCGCCAGCATTGACTTTTAATACAGTTAGATTGTCTTGGGTTACTTCAGATTGAGTATTATTTTTACGAACCCATGCAACTATATCTTTAGGATAAAACAAATGTTTATGTAAAGAACTGTCATCCAAATCTAGTAAATAAACAAGAGCTGCTGCTTCAAAAGCCCAGTAACCAACATATGAATAATTATCTAAATTTAAATGACTATTGTACCAAAGTGTATTTTTATGCATTTGATACCAATCAGCCAAATATTCATCCAACAGTTCAATCGCATGATTTTTGTTATTTTTAATTATTACATTATCAATCACATCGCATAATATTGAAAAATTATAACTATATATCCCATCTCTTTCAGTATCTGGATGATTAGAATCCGTTAGTTTTAAAAACTTATTAATCACTTCATCTTCACTAAAAGTTCCTCCATCCTCGCCATTGTTTAATTGTTTAATTTTTTAATTGTTTAATTGTTTAATTGTTTAATTGTTTAATTGTTTAATTGCAGATAATAAATTATTTTTATTTAGCAATACTGCTAAGCTAATTGTAGTTAATGCAATAAAACCACCTTCACCACCAATAACAACTGGCTTTTTACTTGCTTTAAAAACTCCTAATGCTTCTGCTTGTTTTTCATAACCTTCTATTACTTTTTCAAATAATGGAGATATTTCTTCTATTGGCTTTCCTGCAGTATAATGAAGATATAATAAAGAATGATAGATCCATGTAATAGATTGCCATCTTGAAGCTTCTCCACAATTATATTGATCATCTTCAAATGCATCACTTTCTAAATATAAGGGTATTCCTTCTTCATTGTATTCTTTGGTCTTAAAATAATACTCTTCAGTTAAAAAAATCTGTCTTTTATATTTATCAAAACTCATATTAATCCTAAAATTAATGCCACGAATGGCATGTTTTATTTATTCTTCACCGTCAAACTGTCAGTACACATCACCCCAATCTGCCTCAGAAAGTGTTGGTAACATTTCACCTCTTAACACATGAACGCGTGAATCCACTTGTGCAGGGGTTGTCCAATAGCCCGTTTTTGGAGATTTTTCGCCAGCTTTGACTTTTATTACAGATAGATTCTCTTGGGTTACTTCAGATTGAGTATTATTTTTACGAGCCCATGCAACTATATCTTTAGGATAGAATAAATGCTTGTGTAGAGGAGTGTCATCCAAATCTAGTAAATAAACCAAAGCAGCTGCTTCAAAAGACCAATAACCTACATAAGAATTCTGATTTTCTAAATCTAAATGACTGTTATACCAAATTTCTTGTTTATTCATTTGATACCAATCAGCTAAGTATTCATCCAGAAGCTCTAAAGCATGATTTTTATTATTTTTAATTAATACATTATCAATAACATCACATAGTTTTGAATAACCTAATGCAAATAAATTTCCTTCGTTAAATGTTGCATGTGAAGGATCATTAAGTTTAAAAAATTTATTAATAACCTCATCTTCACACGTATGACTTTCACCCTCACCATTGACTAATGAATGTATACGATCAAACAAATCATTTCGATTAAATAAAAAAGCCAGACCAAGTATATTTAACGTTTCATTTTGAGTTGGAATGACAGAAGGTTTTTTTGACTTATGGAAGATAGCTAAGGCTTCAGATTGTTTTTCAAAGCCTTCTATAACTTTTTCAAATAAGGGTATAACTTCCCCTATAGATTTTCCTGCTGTGTATACAAGGTAAAGTAGAAAAGAATAATCATGTGTTATTAAATTCCATCTTCTTTTTTCGCCGCAATTATACTCATCACCCTCAAATGCATCACTTTCTTTCTAAAAATCAACGTCTTCTATATAAAAATCATAGGCACTTTTATAATAGTCTTCAGTTAGAAAAATCTGTCTTTTATATTTATCGAAACTCATATTAATCCTAAAATTAATGCCACGAAGGGTATGTTTTATTTATTCTTCACAATCAAACTGCCAGTACACATCCCCACCCATTCCAAAATGCCCCGAATGGCATCTATTTATTCAGTTAGATACCAAATCGTTAATCCCCAAGGGTTATCTTTAATCTCAGGCATATCTTCTCCTTGATTAAAATGACGTTTTTCCATGTTATTCGCAGGACTATACCATTCACCTGTTTTAAGGCAAATTTGACCTGCTTCGCATTTTAATGTTTTTGTACTTGGATTACTTATATCCTTCTCGCAAGGTACAAATTCTCGGGCAAATTTAACCAAATCTTTTGGATAAATCATATGTGTTATTTCACTATCATCTAAATCTAGCAAATAAACGTAAGCAGCAGCTTCTATAGCCCAATAGCCAAAATAACCTCCATTTTCCATTTTATGTAAGTCATACCATGGAGCACTTTCAAATGCGGGATACCATAATTTCAAATATTCCTGTATATCCCGAATACTCTCTTGTTTAGTATCTCTATATTTACTAAAAATTAATGGGCGATATGGATTATCAAAAAACCATTGATCCACATCATATCTATCTGCCAACTGAAATGATAAAAAGTCCTCATACAGTGTATCTAATTGGTCTGTTTGCTCATGGTAAATTTTGTCCTGCATCGCTGCAATACGAGGTAATAAGTCCCTTCTGTGTAATAGATAACACAGTCCTATCAACTGCATACATCTTTCGTACTCATCTATAGCTGTAAAATAAAATGGTGCCCAATCTTCATCCTCCTCGTCTTTGCGCAAGGCTATTGTATATTCTTCATATTTCGTAATTACATCTTCTAATTGAATTCTAAGTGTAGAAATATCAAACCCAGCAGTAAAATTTAGACTTAATAAATCATAAGAATGTAGTGATAAGTAATAATCTAATCTTCTTATATCAGATGGACTGTCTTCATATATTTTTTTACTTTCTAAAATTTCAATGGGTAATTCTTTTAAAAATATATTTACTCTATTGTAAACTTCATCTGTTAAAAATAATTGTCTTTTCTTTTTATCAAAAATCATTCTTATTCCAAAAATAATGCCCCGAAGGGCATAAATCATTCTTCACCATCAAACTGCCAGTACACATCACCCCAATCACTTTCAAAATCAGGGAATATATCACCTTGTTTAAAATATTGACGTGAGTTTTCTTTAGCAAAAGTATACCAATATCCTGCGTGAGGACATGGGCTACCGGCAATAACAATATCTATTCTTTCTGGTTCTTGAACTTCAACTTTCACTCGTTTTAATTCAGGCCAAGTGCTGTCTTCATCAAATCGTGCAATCCATTGCTTTGAACTTACGGCATCAAAACGTGGATTTGGATCATCTGACCACGCATCTAAAGTGGTCAGTTTTAAGTTATCACAACGTATCGGTTTAATTAGTTCATTTGCCATCACCAATAAATCAGGAACACCTTCTTCAACTGGATAAAGTGAAAGCTCTCCCAAACGTATCCATAAGCTGTATTTTGTTGAATCTTCTAGGTCTATAATTTTAGTAATTTCAATTCGTGGATCATCCAGTTTTTCACGAATTTGTTCTTCACTCAAGCCTAGTTTCTCTAGCCAGTAGGGAGAAAGTAAAAAGCACCATGTTGGGGTACGAATACCGCCACCTAAACCATCCCGATCTTCTGCAATAAACATATTTTCATGAGAAAACTCCATACCAGGATGATCAATATCGAGCCCGTAAAAATAATCCGTGAAAGTCCGTTCAACTGTTTCAAATTCAGGAGAAACAAATGCAAATTGACTTGTGTTTCCAATTTCATATCCACTATATGCTTGAATTGGGTTAAGCATTTCTAGACATTTTTGAACAAATGAGTACCAAATATCTTTATTGGATCTATACCATTGATCACCAAAAGTTAATTTTAGACTAGAATAGCGCTCACTAGAGTCTCTAATCTTTGCACTTAAAGCCCAACGTGGACTTTGATCTTGAGATTGTGCAGATGTTGCACCTAAATAGTAAATGAAATATTTTTTATAAATTTTTGCCATTTCAGCTGATATTTCTTCACGACTTCTAATCCATGAAATTGCCTTTTTCCAAACTTCAGTATCACATCGAAATCTTAAATGAAATGGCTTATCAATTATTTCGAATTCAAATTTCTCATAAATATCAATTACTTTTATCAAAAATTCTTGCGCATTTGTTTTTTTTTGATCAATATAAAATGTAATATAAGGGCAAACTCCGAACTCTTTTTTTTCTTCCCCATAAATTATTGATGTATCAAGAGGAATATCTCGAACTAATTCTTCTATTTCCTCATCATTTAAATAAACTTGTGCTGTGCTCATAAAATATTCTTTTAATTAATACTTCTTTTTTTAGAGATCCAATATTATCAAGTCCCGAAGGCATAAATTACTCTTCACCATCAAACTGCCAATACACATCGCCCCAATCACTTTCAAAATCAGGAAAAACATCTCCCAAGTTAAAGTATTGACGTGAGTTCACTTTAGCAACTGTAAACCAATAACCCTGTTGAGGACATTTTTCCCCAGCTTTAATTGAAAATTTATTATGATTTTCAAGAAAATTTATTACTGAAGTTTTGAGCTTGAATTTGTGATAAAATTCAACCAAATCTTTAGGGTAATATAAGTATTCATGTAAGACAGTATCATTCTCTATCTCTAACAGAATAACAGCGCACGCTGCTTCAAAAGCCCAGTATCCATAATAGCCACCTTCTGATTTATGAGTATCATGCCAAGGCGCACCTGATAAATCTTTGTACCAATTCTTTAAAAACTTACGGACAAAAGCTAAAGAAATTTCATTATCTTGATTTGAAAAGGCTTCACATAATAATAAGTAAGGTTTTGGTACTAATACTGTTGAACAATCATATCTATTTTCATCTGAAAAAGATAAATACTCTTCAATTAGCCAATCTTGAGCAACATTTTCTCTCATTTCTCCGTCAATTAATTTCGCAACTCTAGGTAGCAAATCCTTTCGGTGGAGTAAATAACACAAACTGATTAACCAAATACATGGACAATAGCCATCAATAGTAAATAATTCAAAAACTGGTAAGTTTATATTTTTATGATAACTTCTTAATTTACTTCCATATTGCTCATAATAGTCAATAACTATTTCAATTTGGCTTCTAATAAAAGGTAAACTATTGCCAGCTGTATATTCCAATATAAGCAGATTTAAATAGTCCTCTGCTACGATAGCATAAGAGTATACCCATCTTTCTTCTATTGAATCACCAACACCTGTAGGATTTACTTTAAAAGTTTCAATAGTGTTCAGAGTTTCCGCCTTTAATGTTTCATACATTTGAGGTGTAAGAAATTGTTGTCTTTTTATATTAACTAAATCCATTTTATGCCCAAAAACTGCCCCGAAGGGCATATTTTCACTTATTCTTCACCGTCAAACTGCCAATATACATCCCCCCAATCACTTTCAAAATCAGGGAATATTTCCTCTTGTTTAAAGTATTTACGAGTGTTTTCCTTGGCTACACTGAACCAATAACCTGATTGAGGACATTTTTTACCTGCTTGAATTGATACTTTTTGATATTTAGTTAGGAGGTCAATTTCAGCACTACTAGGTTTAAATGTACGATAGAACTCTATTAAGTCTTTAGGATAATAGAGGTATTCATGAAATTCTTTATCATTTTCTATTTCTAATAGAATAACAGCACAAGCTGCTTCAAAAGCCCAATATCCATAATATCCACCCTCTGATTTATGGGTATCATGCCATGGTGCTCCAGATAAATCTTTATACCATTTTTTTAAAAATTTGTTTAAATGCTTGAATGAAACTTTATTATCTTGGGTCACAAATGCATTGGATAACTCAAAATAAGGATTTGAAAAAAGGACATCTGAACAATCAAAACGGTTATCGTCATTAAAAGCCAAAAATTCCTCTACAATCCAATCTTTCCCTCCATTTTCTTGATCCTCTCCATCAACAAGGTTAGCTACCAACGGTAGTAAATCAGTTCTTTTTAATAAATAACAAAGGCTGATAATCCATATATATACACAATAGTCATCTAAAATTTCGATGTCAAAAACACTAAAATTATTATTTTTATAATAGGCTCTTTGTTTTATAGAGAGTTCCTTGAATAATTCAATTACTTTATCAAATTCTAAGCGTAAATACTCAATCGGTTTACCAGCAGTATAGTCCAAAATAAGCAAATCAAACTGATATCTAGACGCTATCGAATAAGAGTCTATCCATCCTGCTTCGATATCATCATCATCATTTGATTCACTTAAAAAACTTTCTATGGCGCTGACAAGCTCACTCCTTGTAGATTGATAGTAACTTTCATCTAAAAATTGTTGTCTACGATTAAACTTAAATTCCATCATAAATAAATTTCCAATTATTTATTATTAACAACGATACTAATGTCTTTATCAGTCCAAACCTTTGTAGCTGTATGAATAGAATGTTCTTTATCAGTTACTGTTTGTTTAGATAAGAATTT
Organism: Acinetobacter sp. YH12052; assembly: GCF_013419835.1. NCBI lineage: Bacteria > Pseudomonadati > Pseudomonadota > Gammaproteobacteria > Moraxellales > Moraxellaceae > Acinetobacter > Acinetobacter sp. YH12052. The sequence goes on along the minus strand of NZ_VOZI01000037.1, from coordinate 1,873 downwards.
AATTAATGCAACAGCATGTTCTACTACCTGCAATCCACTAAAAAAAATAACATATCTTTCATATCTTCTTTTTTTCAATATTATTGGAGCTAGCTTAATTCCTACTGATTTAACAAGACGATTTGTTATCCAATGATGGCTCATTTGAACTACTTTTCCACTAGAATCTCTATATTTTTCGCCACCTAAAGTTAGATTACGATTAGTTGAACTAGTGTTAGTACGGTTTCTAGAAGTTCTGCCAGATCTTTGTTGTTGTTGAGGTATTGATTTATCAATACCATTTTTATCATTAGCATCACCTAATAAATCTCTAAGTGAAGCAGCAGGATTTTGGCTACATTTAGCCTCAATAATTGCATATGGTTTTGCGTCATTATTATTTTTCTTCCAAACTCCATCTATACCACGCCCTCTACTTTTAATAGAAAATAGATTTACCATTTCCCCATTATCATTCAATTTATGAGAGTTTTTCGTTCCTATCTTATCATGTGTTGAAGTTCCCCAGCCTTTAATTTCTTGGCAATAGTAATCTGCCATATGCTCACCTAGAATACCTTTAAATTTATTAGATAAATTAGTTATAGCTGTTTGGCCTATTGACGAATTATTGGTACTGTTAGATTTGCCCTGATTTGTATTGTTTGTATTACCACTACCATTAGTTGAGTTTGGCTTAGTCGTTTGAGTCTTTGAGCGTGCATTTGCATCTGCAGAGGTTTTTCTACTTTTTATTAACCAACCATCAACTTCTTTTTTAAATTCTTGTAATTGTTTTCCTAAATTTTTTCGAATTTGATCTACGTTTTTACGCGCTTGAGGACTTAATTGATTTAGTACTTGAGGGTTGGTTAAAATTTTATCTAAATTTTTTTGTAATGCATTTAAATTTAAACATTTACGAATCAGTTGTTCAGGATCACCTTTCCCTAGTTTTCGGATACCATCTAAAATACTATCCATTGGTAAAGCGCCTTTTTTGACACTTTTTAATGACATTTTGACAGCATCCCCACCACCTGGAACTAAGCCAATTAATGCTGTAATAAGATCAAACCATCCAGCAGGGCTAGCTGGATTTGCAGATAAAATGATAATCGCTTTAATAATATCTCTCGCGTCTACCAATTGACCTAAAACAGGTACACACCCAATTACCGTCTCCGCTAAAATTGCCCAACCACCAGTACTTTCACCTTTAAAGAAAGTCATAGTGTCTTTTTTTAAACTTTGTAGCCATCCACCGGGAACAGAATCTACAGAACGTTTATATTTAGCGACAGAGCCCATTATTTCGCTCCATTCTGTAAGTTATTTGTAAGTTTTTGATATGCTTCTTCATCTAATAGTGACCAAATATCATCGTCAATAGTGTCTGTATCTTCAATTTCTGCATCTAGGTCATCGGGAATGTCTTTTTTAAACTCTGACGGATCTTCCCCATAATAAATTTCAGATTTTCCTTTAGGTACATTTTCTAATTTAGCGTACCCTTTATCATCTAAAGTACCTTCTCTGTAACTTCCATCTTCAAAAAAGACTTTAAAAGGAGCCCCTTTAACTGGTGATAAATCATCATAATGGTAGTTCAATTCCATCCAATTTTGCATTTCACCTAATAATGGTAAAGTAATATTTTTTGGTTGAGCCGTACTTCCACCTGTAAATAAATGCTGCCCGGCCTTAACCTCAAACTTACCGCTAGTAGTAGGCAATACACCCGCACTACTGATTTCGATTTGACTACCACCAGCAGTTAGCACGATTTTTTTGCTCGCTTTAATTTCGACTGTATCTTCAGTGGAAATAATTTGAATACCCTTTCGTGCAATCAGATCCGCCCCATCTCCTTGCGCTTGGATTTCAACTT
>NZ_VOZI01000036.1:0-9669 GCF_013419835.1 Acinetobacter sp. YH12052 | reverse complement strand
GGTATTGGCGGCGCTGAAAGAAACCGCAAGAATTCGTTAACTGCACATTCGGGATATTTCTCTATATTCGCGGTTCAGCAGGCATGTCCCCTTTGAGGGCGACCCGACGACAGGATAATCGACCTTATGGTGCGCAAATATTTCGGCACAGACGGTATTCGTGGCAAAGCCAACGAAGGCGCGATGACGGCGGAAACCGCCTTGCGCGTCGGCATGGCGGCTGGCCGTGTCTTTCGTCGCGGTGACCACCGCCATCGTGTCGTGATCGGCAAGGATACGCGCCTGTCGGGCTATATGCTTGAACCCGCGCTCACAGCCGGTTTCACCTCGATGGGCATGGACGTATTCCTTTTTGGCCCGCTGCCGACAACGTAATAGGAAGAATAAACGCCCTTTTCACCCAAGTCCAAATTAATTTGCCGATTCCATAATCAGGGTGTATTACAATTCCATAGAGTTTTTCAATCCAGGTGGTTTAGCTGATAACTTAACGATTGATCAGCTTCTTCGTGAAGATTACTCGCCATGGGCGCGCAATAAAAGGATATCTGCCACGTTCAAAGAAGCGCATTTTATTGAAAAATATGGGTCAGGCATCAAACGAATCCAAGAAGGCTTCGCATCCTATGGTCTGCGTCCCCCTGTCTTTGAAAATTTCCAGCACGGTTTTCGAGTTATTGTCTCATCAAAGCTACTTTTCGAATCTAATGAGGGAGTAAGTGAGGGAGTAAATCTACTATTTAATCAGATAAGAACTAATCCAGGAAAGCGTGCACCATTTTTAGTAAACGAGCTATTAGTTCCTGTCAAGATAGTAGAGCGGTGGCTCAAAATCTTAAGAGATGATCATAAAATCGAGTTTCGAGGAGCTCCTAAAAGTGGAGGATACTGGCTAAAATAGAAATCAATGATACTCTTAAGTGGCACCAATCGAACTCCTATTTTAGCATTTAAAAAAGTATCCTCACATCATTTTATTGAACAATACCTAAGGCTGCTCTGGCGGCATTGATATGATTATCGTCGTTGCACTCTACCGCAAAAGCGCCATATGCTAATGGAGCTGCAGCAGCCCTCTCTATAGATTGTTCGTAGAGCCTATCCCATATCGTTCCGCCTTGTTTAGCATACTCCGTTATCAAACTCTTCAGGCTATCCTCTCCAAAAACCGATACGTGACCAGAAAAGTCCAGTGCAGGATCACCCATATGCGCAGTAGACCAATCTATGATACCAGAGGTCTTACCTTCCTTCGAGGTTAAGACATGCCCTGCATAGAGATCGCCATGGATGAAACAAGTGAATTCAGGCCACAAAGGGTCATTGTCCAACCATCTACGGTATCTGTTTTCCAACGGCTCGCTGATACCTATCTCAGATTTCACCAAGTGGATACGGTCAGCTATTTCGGTCCTCAATTCACTTGGAGTCATTATTTTCAAGTTGCTCTTTCTCACATCGTCAGCTGTAATACGATGTAATTCGGCCAATGATTTTGCCAGAGACTCCACATAAGCTATGCTATCGCGATCTATGTTCCAAGAAACCTCATGTGTTATCGCATCGAATGTCAGAGCAGGCGCATCCTCCAGTAAAGGGTAGGCTATTAGGCGCTCCGATACAATTTTCCAATCAGGGACATTGATCGACAGGTTTCTTTTGGCTAAATCCAATATTCTACTTTCATTTTCGATTTGTTCAAGCATATCGCTTCTTCGAGGTATACGGAGTACCCAGTTCTCACCGTTTACTTCCTTTACAAAGGCAACTCTAAAGTCGATGCCCATCTCATTGACGCTCATCTCTTCCGAAATTCTCAGCCCATGCTCTAGGGCTAATGTTTGCATATCTTCGATTGTCATTTCTATACTGTTTTCTTTTATTAAATTGGTACCAGTTCCCCCGACAGGACATTCTGAATGTCATATACAGGTGTAACACTTTACCCATATTCTTTTCGTATGGATAACACTTCCCATCAGGGAACAAAAATCTGATACATGAATTAATTGTGAGACAGTAGACCTACTGTCGCATTGAAGCCATCTCGGCGACTATTTGATTAGGAAAACCAAGGCTTTGCCATCATAGCCTTATCATAGAAGTATAACATAGTTGTAAAGATAGAAAATTATTTTTTATTCATCCATGATGTTATTATTTTATAATAACATCATCTAAACATGTCCTGTCGCTCTTTTGTGCTGTGATATTTCATACCTATTAACTGCTTTCGTTTGAATTATACGACGTTCTACTCACAATAGGGCAAGGGTTACTCATTCCGTAGGATGCGGTTCACGTATAGGAAGAATAAACGCCCTTTTCACCCAAGTCCAACAGCTTTGGACCGCAGTTGACTCTTTCGACACCCCTGCGATGCAACCCAATCCGGCTGACGGGGAGCCAGCAACGCTGAAAATTTACCCTCCTCTTTCCCACTAGCGGCTCCTTTTCCGACAACCAGCACGGCGGATCCCTGCCGCGGCGCTGTGAACGCAGCATTTTGATTGGTATCGTTGGCCTTCAGGCTCGTCAGTCAAACAGACCCAGGAGCAGCTCAGCCGGTGGCGCCCGGCTTTCGGGTAACGCCCTGGTCCCGCTGGTTTCGGCTTTGTGCTTCAGGTGATCAAGGATCTGCTTGATCACTATAGGGTCTTCAATGCAGGCGATGACTTTCATGGCGCCGCCGCAGCCGCTGCAGGTCTCGATGTCGATATTGAAAACACGCTTGAGCCGTTGCGCCCATGTCATCGACGCTCGCCGTTGTGCTGGTGTTGCCGGTTCATCAGCCACCCTGACCTTGTTGCCCCTGCCCCGTTTTGCCGGCGTGACCAACGCCCGGTGCCGACTGTTGGGTGCGAACACCCCGTGGAAGCGGGTTAGGTTGACTCTGGGCTTCGGTACCAGGGCGGCCAGCCTTGCAATGAAATCCAATGGTTCGAAAATGACGTGCGTGGTGCCGTCCCGGTACGGCGTCTTGAGCTGGTAGCGCACGTTGCCGCCTCGTGTTAACGACAGCCGCTTCTCGGATACCGCCGGGCGGCTGATGTACCGGCACAGCCGTTCGAGCTTCTTGCGTTCATCGGCCCTGGCCGCCACGCCGGCGTGCAGGCTGGACCCGGCTACCTTGCCAATCCCGTCACCGAACGGATCACCACTGGTCGGCAGAGTTTGCAAAGTGAACACCTTTCGCCCCGCCTGTGAACCGACAGCGATACGGTAAGTGATCGAGTGCCCCAGCAGGGGTGTCATCGGGTCGTCATCCACCGCATCCGAGGCCAGATAGCTGTTTTCGACATCCCGTTCCAGCAGGCCTTGCCGTTCCAGATAGCGACCCACCCGGTGGGCGATGGTGTGCGTCAGCTGGGTGAGCTCTGGGCTGGTCGGCGCCTTGACCCAGCGGAAACGCGCTGAGCCGTGGGATTGCTCGACATACACACCGTCGAGAAACAGCATGTGGAAGTGAACATTCAGATTGAGCGCCGATCCAAAACGCTGGATCAGGGTGACCGCGCCCGTCTTGGCCACTTGGTGGGTATGGCCCGCTTTCTTGACCAGGTGCGTGGCAATGACGCGGTAAACGATGCCCAGCACCCACCCCATGATCTCGGGCCGGCTGGCAAACAGGAAACGCAGCTGAAACGGGAAGCTCAACACCCACTGACGCATGGGTTGTTCAGGCAGTACTTCATCAACCAGCAAGGCGGCACTTTCGGCCATCCGCCGCGCCCCACAGCTCGGGCAGAAACCGCGACGCTTACAGCTGAAAGCGACCAGGTGCTCGGCGTGGCAAGACTCGCAGCGAACCCGTAGAAAGCCATGCTCCAGCCGCCCGCATTGGAGAAATTCTTCAAATTCCCGTTGCACATAGCCCGGCAATTCCTTTCCCTGCTCTGCCATAAGCGCAGCGAATGCCGGGTAATACTCGTCAACGATCTGATAGAGAAGGGTTTGCTCGGGTCGGTGGCTCTGGTAACGACCAGTATCCCGATCCCGGCTGGCCGTCCTGGCCGCCACATGAGGCATGTTCCGCGTCCTTGCAATACTGTGTTTACATACAGTCTATCGCTTAGCGGAAAGTTCTTTTACCCTCAGCCGAAATGCCTGCCGTTGCTAGACATTGCCAGCCAGTGCCCGTCACTCCCACTCGATTGTAAACAAGCACACAAAACCCTTTAGTGACAACAATTTGCAAGAACTATCAGGCTCAGTGCCATGAAAAATACCATGACCAGATCATGAGGTTGAACACGGCTTGCGCCGGCAGCGTTCACGCTCCTGGTCGGCGATCTCGCCCGGCTGCAATGCTAGCTCAGCATCGGTCATGCGCTCCAGCACGTCGCGTAGGCGGATGGTGCAAGGAATGGGCGGCAGCTCGAACTCATAGCCGCCGGCGATCATTTCGGCCGCAATCTCCTCGGTGATGAAAAACGGCTCGTCGTCTTGGTTCGGCTTCTTCATGCCCTTTCCTCCTGGCGCTCATCCTGGCCGACAGCGGCCAGGGCATCGGCTTCCGTCAATGCGTCCTCCACGAACGCGCCGTGCTGCTTCGCTTCGGCCTGGCTGACCTCGGCCCATATCCGTTTCACCTGGGCCGCACTGTACCCGGCCAGCTCGGCGGTCTTGTTGATGCTGTAGCCGGACTTGCGCAGCGCGACAACTTGGGCGCGGCGCTTCGGATCAGCACGGCGGCCCTTGTACCGCCCGGCCTGGCGGGCCAACTCAATGCCTTGGCGCTGGCGTTCGCGCCTGTCCTCGTAGTCGTCGCGGGCCATCTGCAAGGCCAGGCGAAAAAGCATGATCTGCACGGCTTCCAGCACGATCTTGGCGACGCCCTGGGCCTCGGCCGCCAGGTCGGATAGATCGACCACGCCAGGGACGGCCAGGCGTGCGCCTTTGGCCTGTATCGAGGCCACCAGGCGCTCGGCCTCGGGCAAAGGTAGGCGGCTGATGCGGTCGATCTTCTCGGCAATGACCACCTCGCCGGGCTGTAGGTCGCCGATCATGCGCAGCAGCTCAGGCCGGTCGGCGCGTGCGCCGGATGCCTTCTCACGGTAGATGCCGGCGACGTAGTAGCCGGCGGCCTTCGCGGCCGTAGTGATCGCCTCTTGGCGTTCCAAGTCCTGCGCGTCGGTGCTGACGCGCAGATAGACCCGCGCCACCATCGGCGCGGCTACTGGCTTCGTCCTGCGCATACTTGCGGGCTCCTTTGGGCATACTCAAATGCACCCATCTTAAACTGGCAGCTAATGTACAAAAGTTGATAGAAGCACACAAGTTCAATTTTGCACTTCTGCCCCACTATTGCAAAACTGCTTGTTAGTAGCCGTTTTTTCTTACTGTTTATAGATTCAATAATTTTTGAAACGAAAAATTGGGACTAAACATTTCGGTTTCGTTTTCTGTCGATTCGTCCTGCGTATCTTTTGCATAAACAAACATTTGTTGTTCGTAGTTTTCGATGGCATTTTCAATACTTGTAAATTCTCCGTTTGTAAGGTTTTCAGACAATATCAAAGCATCCAATAATCCCGTATTTACACCCTGTCCTGCAAAAGGCGACATCAAATGAGCAGCATCGCCAATCATTGTTATGGGTAATGGACGGTTACTTTTCCAATCATTGTTCAAAGGAAATTTCCTTGTGGGCAAGCATTGAAATGTTGATACCGAACGTATTAATTGTTTGTAAACTTCACTCCATTTGGAAAATCTTTTCAATAAAAAATCGGCAACGCTGTTTCTGTCCTGAAAATCTAAGGGAATTTTATTTTTCCATTCATCGGGCGTTTTAAAACTAATTCCTAAATACAATGCACCATTATTATTGGGATTGGCAAACAATAAAATGCCCTGATGTCCCGCCATTAATCGGTTGCCGTTGCATAGCTGAAAAAATCCGGGACAGTTTATTTCCGGTTGAAGAATATCAGCTTGGATGTTGAAAGTACCGGTTTCTTCAACTTGCGTGTCGGTAACAAAGCTCCTTATTTTCGACATTCCACCATTGGCAAGAATAACCAAATCTGCTGTTTCACTCGGTTTATTCTCAAAAGTTAGTGTCCACTTCTTCTTACCAGGTTCAAGCATAACAAGTTTTCTATCCCAAATAACCGTGTCGTTTTCTAAACTATTCAACAAGATAGCCCTTAAGTCATTTCTGTTTATTTCAGGATTGTCAAATCGATTTTCGGGCTTTACATTTTTTGTGGATAAAATATTGCCTTTTTCATCAGCAATATTTACACCCATTGGTAAGGCTAAGTCATAATAAGTTTGTAACAATCCCGCTTTTTTCATTGCTTCCTGACCTGAACCTTTGTGTAGGTCAAGGGTTCCACCAAAAATTCTTGCCTCTCGGTCGTTGTCTCTTTCGTAAACTGAAACGTCTATGCCGTTTTGCTGTAATAATTTTGCCATAGTCAGTCCAACGGGTCCACCACCAATTATTGCAACGTTCTTATCACTAAGTAAATTCATTTGTTTGTCCGTATCTATTCGCATTGTCATTCAAAAATGGCACATAACAAGTGGCTATACGCCAAATGGCGTATATATCCACTATATCTTATTTTGCTAAACCTTTCATTATCAGTGACAAATCCGTTTTCAACCGTTTACCGTTCGTTTCTACTCTCTCAAAAGGATTTATATTCATAGTGCTTTTTGTTAAGTTTTGCTCAAATATACAAATCCTTTCTATATATCTAACAAATCCATCGGACTTTTTAATTGTTCCATTCCCTTGGTGGTAATATGTGTATAAACCTCAGTTGTTTTACTGCTTGAATGACCTAACAACGATTGAATATAACGTAAACTCGTACCATTCTCAAGCAAATGCGTTGCAAAGCTATGTCGTAAGGTATGTACAGTAACTTCCTTTTGAATCTTTGCTTTTAAAACAGCTGCTTTAAAAATGTTTTGAATACTTCGGCTTGAGTATGCGCCACCTTTTTGACCTTCAAATAAATAATCTTTTGGTTTATATTCCATAAAGTATGTTCTTAAAATAATTAATGTTTTCTCAGATAAAATGGTATAACGATCTCTTTTTCCTTTTGACTGTTCTATACGAATTTGCATGCGCTTGGAGTCAATGTCTTTTATTTTCAGGTTTATACATTCAGAAATGCGCAAACCTGCCGAATAAATAGTCATCAGAATAGCCTTGTGTTTCACGTTTTCAATAGCGCGTAGTACCCGAATGGTTTCTTCTTCACTCATCACAACAGGAAGTGTTTTTTCTTTTTTTGGTCTTTCGATGAAATATGTTTTCCGTTGTCCACCCAAAACACGTTCGTAATAAAACTGGCACTGTTGCAAAGTTAGCGATGAGGCAGCCTTTTGTCTTATTCAAAGGCCTTACATTTCAAAAACTCTGCTTACCAGGCGCATTTCGCCCAGGGGATCACCATAATAAAATGCTGAGGCCTGGCCTTTGCGTAGTGCACGCATCACCTCAATACCTTTGATGGTGGCGTAAGCCGTCTTCATGGATTTAAATCCCAGCGTGGCGCCGATTATCCGTTTCAGTTTGCCATGATCGCATTCAATCACGTTGTTCCGGTACTTAATCTGTCGGTGTTCAACGTCAGACGGGCACCGGCCTTCGCGTTTGAGCAGAGCAAGCGCGCGACCATAGGCGGGCGCTTTATCCGTGTTGATGAATCGCGGGATCTGCCACTTCTTCACGTTGTTGAGGATTTTACCCAGAAACCGGTATGCAGCTTTGCTGTTACGACGGGAGGAGAGATAAAAATCGACAGTGCGGCCCCGGCTGTCGACGGCCCGGTACAGATACGCCCAGCGGCCATTGACCTTCACGTAGGTTTCATCCATGTGCCACGGGCGAAGATCGGAAGGGTTACGCCAGTACCAGCGCAGCCGTTTTTCCATTTCAGGCGCATAACGCTGAACCCAGCGGTAAATCGTGGAGTGATCGACATTCACTCCGCGTTCAGCCAGCATCTCCTGCAGCTCACGGTAACTGATGCCGTATTTGCAGTACCAGCGTACGGCCCACAGAATGATGTCACGCTGAAAATGCCGGCCTTTGAATGGGTTCATGTGCAGCTCCATCAGCAAAAGGGGATGATAAGTTTATCACCACCGACTATTTGCAACAGTGCCGATAAAAATATATCATCATGAACAATAAAACTGTCTGCTTACATAAACAGTAATACAAGGGGTGTTATGAGCCATATTCAACGGGAAACGTCTTGCTCGAGGCCGCGATTAAATTCCAACCTGGATGCTGATTTATATGGGTATAGATGGGCTCGCGATAATGTCGGGCAATCAGGTGCGACAATCTATCGATTGTATGGGAAGCCCGATGCGCCAGAGTTGTTTCTGAAACATGGCAAAGGTAGCGTTGCCAATGATGTTACAGATGAGATGGTCAGACTAAACTGGCTGACGGCATTTATGCCTCTTCCGACCATCAAGCATTTTATCCGTACTCCTGATGATGCATGGTTACTCACCACTGCGATCCCCGGGAAAACAGCATTCCAGGTATTAGAAGAATATCCTGATTCAGGTGAAAATATTGTTGATGCGCTGGCAGCGTTCCTGCGCCGGTTGCATTCGATTCCTGTTTGTAATTGTCCTTTTAACAGCGATCGCGCATTTCGTCTCGCTCAGGCGCAATCACGAATGAATAACGGTTTGGTTGATGCGAGTGATTTTGATGACGAGCGTAATGGCTGGCCTGTTGAACAAGTCTGGAAAGAAATGCATAAGCTTTTGCCATTCTCACCGGATTCAGTCGTCACTCATGGTGATTTCTCACTTGATAACCTTATTTTTGACGAGGGGAAATTAATAGGTTGTATTGATGTTGGACGAGTCGGAATCGCAGACCGATACCAGGATCTTGCCATCCTATGGAACTGCCTCGGTGAGTTTTCTCCTTCATTACAGAAACGGCTTTTTCAAAAATATGGTATTGATAATCCTGATATGAATAAATTGCAGTTTCATTTGATGCTCGATGAGTTTTTCTAATCAGAATTGGTTAATTGGTTGTAACACTGGCAGAGCATTACGCTGACTTGACGGGACGGCGCTTCCCTACCCTCATGGCCGCCTCCCAGGAATCGACCCAGGTGCTTATCGTGGACATAATCCTTTACTCATAAATTTATCTTATTCCATTATTGTACCTGTCACGCAAAACTTGCAGAAAAGCCATAAACGCAGGAGAATCCTGTCGGCGGTGAGGATAATAAATATGGTAGCCGTCAAAATATGGACACCACTCGGTCAGAACAGCAATCAGCTTGCCGCTTTTGATATATCCATCTGCAACATACTCGGGAATATAGGCAATCCCCAGCCCGTCTAATGCTGCATCGAGCTGATGAATCGTGCTGTTCGCAATATATTGCCCTTTGACTTTCAGACTGAATTTCTGAGCATCTTTCTCGAATTCCCAGGCGTACAATCCACTCGTATCAGAATAGCGGACGTTAATGCAGTTGTGGTTCAAAAGATCCTGCGGCTTCCTGGGCTTAGCATAACGCTTAAAATGGCACTGTTGCAAAGTTAGCGATGAGGCAGCCTTTTGTCTTATTCAAAGGCCTTACATTTCAAAAACTCTGCTTACCAGGCGCATTTCGCCCAGGGGATCACCATAATAAAATGCTGAGGCCTGGC
>NZ_VOZI01000035.1:0-10147 GCF_013419835.1 Acinetobacter sp. YH12052 | reverse complement strand
GCTTACGCGCCTGCGCAATGGCTGCGTCTGGCGCCAGATACCGGCCTCCATCGGAGAAACTGTCCGAGGTTATGTTGACGATGCCGAAAATGATGAGCGATTTATTCATGGGGGCTTCTATAATAATAATAATCGAGCATGAGTCTCATACGGATGCTCGGGTCGAAAGGGAATCCCCAGGCGAGTAACCTGTTTGCGGTGATCTGAACCGTACCGGGTTTGTCGGAGACTTTTTTATTTAAGTTAGGCCACCTGACCTAACGGATTAATTTTATCATAGTACATTGCTTCAAAATCAAAAGGTGGCACATAACCGGATGAAAAAAGGCTTACTTTCATGGGCTTTTTGATTATCGATTTAACATAAAATCTCTTATACGAATTGCATGTTAGAACCTATTCAAAGTCCATATTTAATAGCTTCTCTTAGCGGATTTACTCATCTTCAAGCACTTGTAAGTAAAGCTCATCAGCTTTTTTAGCAATAGCTTTGCCGTTCTCACGCATCTCTAACTCTTTGGCTACATAGGCTTTAATTGGCGTGTTGTAATAGCCACCCCCATAGTAATCCTTGATGAGTTTTAAAGGCACTTCAACACCATGTTCATCAAAAAGATTACGTCTATAGTTATATTCATAAATCGTATCGGCATAGGTCGGCAAACGTGGCAGATAAGTCAAATGCGGTGGTGTTAAGTCCACCTTATTCCATGTGCTTTTTGCTCGCTTCTGTAAGAAACGATGTGCAAAGTGAAGTATCTGACCTGCTTGGGAACGGCTTGCTTTAAAGACTGACCATGTTTCCATAAGCAAAAAAAGATTTTTTAGGTCTGCTCGGTTCTTCTCTGCCGAAGCTGTGGTCTTTTGGCTAACCAATTTATGAATAGTATCAATAAATTTTTTCTTAATTTTTTCAACACTTTGTTTAGTGTATCGCCAAGTCCACGTATAAGCCCTTACTCGGTCTTTGTAGTCCTTCTCATCACCTAAGACAAGCTGTTTATAAGTCTTATGTGTATCTCTAAAAAGCTCCAAAGTCATAAGGGCAGTGGGTTTTACAGCAATCGGTTTTTTTAAGACGAACATTTTGGGTTCATTGTCTTTGAAGTAATCTGCTATCAGCGTCATTTCTGCTGAGATCGAATCGAGATCCCACTTAAAGCCTTTGTACTTCTCTTTAAGTTTCTCAATTTTTAAACGTTCTGATTCTTTGGCAAGTTTATTAATCTCAATACCGTTGAAAGTATTGAAATCTCTACTTGTAGGCGTAGTGAATAAGAAATACAGAAACCATTTTTCCTCATTAAATACATCCCTTTGCACGATCATCGTGCAAATAGGATGACCCTTTTCTAGGCGGTAAGAACGTTGTCTTGGTGAAATCCCTAACTCGTAGCGTTCTGTCATCTTCTCCAACAAAGAATCAATTGATTTTTTAGAACTGTCATATTCAAAGTTGAAATAGAAATATGCGCCATTGGCAACATGGTCAGCGAGCCGTTGCATTGTAAATTTTGTGTGTGGACTAAAAATTATCATCCAAAATATTTCCAATAATTGTTATCAAGGGTTAATTCACAAAATACGCTGTTTTTTGATCAAAAACTAGCATTGTAATCGAGTAAAAGGATTTTTGGTTTTTAGCTGTTTTTTGCTTTTTCCATAGCGAAGCTATGGTGAACTTGCGAAGCAAGTTTTAAAGACTTCTAGACGGTATTTGTAAGAGGGTAATAAGTAGTTCCTGCAAATCGACTATAGACAGCATATTTTTTGTGCATTATGATTTTTTCATCAGTTGTGAAGTGTGTCTGACCAACGCACCTAAAAGACCTTTGACCGTTTTTTAGTGTGCCGTTAGGCACACTAAAAATTTTGATTTTCAACAGCTCACAGTGGAAAGGTTGACAGCCTGAAAACTGCTTGACGAAGCGGACTGCCATTTAACCGTGGCTCGGTACGTTTTGATGAGGGCTGATGAGGGGTGGTGCTGTTTTGCCTACCCTCAAATTCTACTCAATCCACTTCATAGTTGTTTTGGTTCTTGAAGTTGGGCGACAAGGAAACGGAATCACCGAAAGGTGGCGAATGGGTTAAACCCCATTCTAGGCTGAAAGGGCTGAAATCCTGCTTTTGAAGAAATAGTGAGTGAAATCCATAGATGGAGAGTAGCGTTAATAACTACCGTTCTTCGCTGAATCTTTAGGGTTTGGCGAGGTGCGTGGCACACACGATGGCTTCTGCGGTATTCGAGAGGGTACAGGCGATCAAGGTGAAAGCTGGCGAGAGTGGCACTTTTTGGTCAGGTGGTGAATTTGTCGTGATGATATTCCATTTTGGCTCGAAAGGTCGATGTATAGCTTAAACGTGTTAAAGGTGGGGAGAGATCCTCATCGACTGTGCTAAGTAAGTGTTCTACCCATGATGATATTTTTTAAACTGCGGAATCGGTATTTTGGAACTGCGTACCGAAAAGCAAGGAAAAGGTTTAGAAAATTAGTGGATGGGCGTACTGCTTGTTAAGACTTCAAAAGATAACTTGGGACGCACTTTTATGTCATTAGGTTTTGTCACCTAAGTATTTGAATAACTTATTTTAAGTTATCGGCATAGATGTGTTGGAGCGATCTTTAGTAGCGCATATAAGGTAAGTTGTTTTTGCCGAAGTTGTACCGTTAAACGTCTGAATAGTTTGCTCGTCTTTTGTGAAATAGATAGGGATCTATAATCACAGGAGATTTATTAATCGGATTGGAATATCCATTAAGTAAGTGAATGAATAGGACGTTTCTTTAGAGCAGGCTTAAATAGTTTCTTTGAAAGTATTTAAGCTCTCTAAAGTTGGGAAAAGACCATAGCTACCGTTGTCAGAAATGGCTTGTTAAGGGAATCGTGGTTTTGCGAAAGAGTGATGTTGAGGCTACAGGGGACTGTAGTTGAGTGTGTTACTTCTTGCATGGTAAAAGTGCTTGAAGGCTGTGAATTTAATGTCACAGGGAAATCAAAAAGGTTAAATGGGGATTGGTCTCCCCTGCTGTTCGAGTTGGTCGCTCGGACTAAACTAAACTTCTGAAGACATAGTTTTTCGAGGTTGTTATCCACCATAGGATAAATATTTTCTGATTTTATGAATAAATTCAGCGTTTTAAAGTTTGGTATCAGTTGGTTGGCAATTGATACTGCGTCAAATTTTACGGTGCATACGTTATAAGCATTTTAGACCCCCTCGGATATTCTTAACCAACAGAATGTCGAAACGAGGTGGGTTGCCTTATTTCATCTTTAATTTGGCTCTAATCTGTTAGCTAATGACAGAAACAGCATCCCCATATAACGACAAATATCTGGGTCTATAGGTGTATTTTCTTCCAACCATTCATCCACAGTATCAGCGACTATAACTAAATCCATTTTTAGCATCTCAAGCTCTGATTCATCCGTGTATATTTCACTAATATATTTTGAGTTTGGACTCAACTCTAGCTCGTCACTCACTACTCACCTATTTAAATATAGCTTTAAATGCTCACTATTTGCGTTTTAAGCGACTTTTTTGCTTAGATATAATCTACCAACCCATCACTCTAAAAATTAAATCTAGCGCAAACTGTGCGTAAAATTAAAAAGGTTTAATCAAACATTCCTAGATGTATGCAAAATTCTGAGAATGAATACCTTTTTTTTGTCTTCATCAACTTGAATGATGGCACGATACGGGCTGTCAACAATCAGCATTTCTCTAGTTCCTAAACTCCCTTTTCTCTTTGTTCGGTTTGGCGAGAAGTAGAGTGTTTCTAACTGATCAGTGATTTTTAGGTACATACTTTCAGCTAGCTGCTCACCCCAGTTTTCGATCCCATACGCCAAAATTTCAATTAAATCTTGTTCTGCTTGTGGCAAATAAGAAACTTCATAACTCATTTGCTACGGCTCGCTACTAATTCTCGTGCTTTTTGCATTGCTGTAGCGTGTACCGTTTTCATTGCAGTCGTTTGTAATGGATGTGATTTCAAAGAATTTAGGGCTTCTGCTATTTTCTCTTTTTCCCAATCTTCATAATCATCACTTTCAATATCAAAAAGACTTTCTAAGTGAGTACCTTTCACATCTTTCAAAGATAAAAAAACACCAACTGGACGTTTATTCTTAGTAACTAAGACAGGCTCTCTTTGCATCGTATCCAATAATTCACCAAAACGAGATTTAGCATCTTTCGCTGTAATAACTTGCATGTTTTAAACCTCAATTTAAAAAGTAGGCATTTTGTCTATTTTAGACATTAAAAAGAATTAATCAAAGATAATTTTGTAAAGGTTTTTCTTAAACAAAATTCTCGATAAATACGGCTTTGTTGCATAAACATTTTGCAAGGCACTGATTTTTAAAGGTTTGTGAAACAAAGCCAGAGGAAACTAAAAACAAAAGCATTTTGACACTGTATAAAAAATGCAAAATCACATAGATTCTTTACTAGCTAATAAATCAAACACTTTAGAGATAAGTGAAGAGTTTATTGGTGGCATTATTCTTATGGCTAAATTGGAAAATCTATGGTGATCAGGATTTCTACCAGTAGCAACAAAGAAGGACATACTAAAACCAACGGATAAAGTGGTTTACGATGATATATTTTCCTTAGTCAAAAATTTTGATGATGTATTCATTAAAAATGGTCTTGTTAAGCCTGATAGTCTGATCACATACAATCCTAGTTATTCTGCAAATATTTATGTTGCACTAGGTGGAATAGATGCAGATATTTGTATTGATGAAACACTATATGATTTTAAAAGCACAAAAAATCAAAGCTTTATGATTAAAGATAGTGTGCAGATAACAGCGTATTATTTATTCTATTTAATGGATCGGATTATGTCTTCAACAGTGCAGATGCAATGCCACAGAATAAAAAAAATTGCGTTATATAAAGCTCGGTTTGGCCAAATTGAATATTTTGATGTTAAGAATATTCCTGAAAAAGATTTAAAACATGCAATTTCTGAGCTTAACAGAATGTTTAAATTAGGTATGCCTGAGCAGAAAATTAAGGATTTTAAAGCTTGTTCGGCATAACCTTTTCATTAAACAAACATCTGCTGCAACAAGCCTTTTTTCCAAGTCTTAGCCTGTTCAATTTGCTGTGCCACCACTTCAATTTTTTGATCAATCGCGGAAAGGAAGTTAGCGATTTTGGTTTGTTCTTCGAGACATGGAAAATTCAATTTGTAATTAATCACATCTTGATTTGAGATGTTTGGTTGTGCACTAGCAGATGGTATGGATTGAATGTAATTATAAAAATCTTGTGAGAGCATTACTTGGTATAAAAATTCATTAATAGATTTTTCTTTGGAAGTAAAAGTTGCTACCCGTTGATTAATGAAAGCTGATCCAGATTTAACTTTCCCAAGTTTTCCAAATGTTGCACCTGACAAAGCCATTACAATTGAGTCTTTATATACAAGGTAACGACTATCTGGTATTTCTGAAGACGTAATACCTTCAAATCTATCAAGATCAATGTTTTTCTGAATATCACCTATTCTTAAAACCTTAGTATCACCTTTTCCAAAGTCTGTACTTTTGAATGCAAATCCACCTTGGATATTTGTTATATCACCTAGCTTTCCATCAACCCACTCCTCAAACTCACTGCCATCATCCGCTTTAAAACGAATCTGCTGACTAAACAGCTTTTGCATCATACCTTGCTTGTATTGGCTGAGCAGTTCATGTTTTTGTGTGAGTTGGCTAATCTTTTCATCCACAGCAGAAAGAAAAGTAACTATTTTGGTTTGTTCTTCTTTTGAGGGAATACTTATATCAACATTATAAATCGAAGTTGTATTTAGACTTGGTACACCTGTAGCCTCATTTAAACCTAACCAATTCACTTCAAGGGCATGTTGAAACAAAAATAAATGTTCTCATCTGCTCCTGCTCACCACCGTTCGTTCCTCACGGATGGTGAGCAGGAGCAGATTTCGGTAATATTCACCCTACCTTCGCCAAGTCAAAAACTGGCTAAAGGTATTCGGAATATCACCTATGAAAGTCGTTTGGTCTCACGGTATGGAGCCGCTATCGCCTTCAATCGGTATGCTTGGATTGCGTTTCAGTCACAAGCACAAGAGAGTATTTGCAGAGCTGGGTCTCTGTCCTACACACGCCTTTCTCTCTCACCAGCCCCGCAACTCGGCGAGGGTTTCCCCAACTTACCATTCTGCGAAGTACTGGCGTATTCCCTGCGATCCCCCCCTAGTGCATACATCAGCTGAGAGGGCGACTAGTGCATTACTGCACATTATCGTCTTGTAATTCATGTACCTGCCGTCACTTATCCTCCTGCATACATGAATCGCTCTACAGAAGCCGTGATAAACACGCACTTACAAACTTCCATAGCTACGCAGAACAAGCGATATCGAACAAAATTGGAGTGCATTACTCAACCACAATAATTTGTTGCTTATTTGATGGGCGACAAAATTCTAAATAACGAAGGATTCTCAATTAACAGCTTGCAAAAATATTAAAAAAAGTAATAATATTTCTTAGGTACAAGCCTTTCGGTGAAATCTGCACGAGTTGTTGGCTCTGCTGATCTTCGTTAAATGATGCGTCAACATCAAATAACTGCGTACCGTCAAATATAGAAAAAACCGTCTCAGATAGCAACACCTGAGACGGTTTTTTTTTGGATTTTTTTAATTTTTATATCATTATAAAACATTGACCGAAAAAAGATTTTTAAATAACTTACATAAGTTATGTAAGTTATTTAACTAAGTCAAAAAACTCTATTGAACTTGATTAAAAATCTCTTATAATTTTAAGTTAAATAAGTTACGTAAGTTACATAAATATGATTATTTTAGTTGGTGGTGAAAAAGGGGGATCAGGCAAAAGTTGTCTAGCCCAAAATCTTGCAGTGTACTTACAAGCTCAAAATAGAGATATTTTATTACTTGATGCAGATCCACAAGGTACAACTACAGACTGGATTAAAGAAAGAGATGAGAATGATAAAGTTGAAAACATTCCATCCGTACAAGCAGCTGGAAATATTAGACAAATATTATTAGATCTTTCCAAACGCTATCAAGACATTATCATCGATGCAGGTGGCCAGGATTCTGAAGCTTTACGCTCTGCTATGACTATAGCAACACATATGCTTCTTCCATTTCGACCTAAAAGAAGAGACCTCAAAACTCTTGTGCATGTTGAAAAATTAATTCGATTAGCAAAAGCTGTAAATCCAGATCTTTATACAAGAGCAGTCATTACACAATGCCCAACTTTGCCTAGCCAAGCACAACGTATTCTAGATGCAAAAGAAGCTTGTGAATCTTTTGACCTCATACCATTAAATAATTTTACGTGTAATCGTAATATTTATGATGATGCAGATGAAAATGGATTATCAGTATTCGAAATGTCATCAGATGAAAAAGCGAAACAAGAAATTGAGCTCATAGCAAAAGAGTTCTTGGGAGAATTTTGATGGCACTTAAAGGACTTAAAAAAGCTGATCAATCTTCTAACCAAGATCAAATTGAAGATTTTATAAAAGGTGCTTCAAAGCGTGTAAAAAAGATAGAGCCTAGCCATCAAACCTATAAGAGATATACTTTTTCTTTAACAGAAGATGTCAACCAAGAAATTGATCAATTACTCGTTGCTTGTCGAGTTGCTAAAGCGAATCGTTCCATTATCTTAAAAGCAGCTATACATCAACTTAAAAATCTCTCCGATGAAGAACTTCAACAAGTAGTTCTAAATGAAGTTAAATAACTTACGTAAGTTATTTAACATAAATAAGTTAGTTTAATTACATAATCACGTGGAACATTGCTCAGTTATTGATCGTGGAACGTGAACAATCATTAAAAAAGCCCAATCGGGTGTGATTGGGCTTTTTAATACACCGTAAACCTATGATTTATATAAAATAAAAATTTGCATTGCGTATAAGGTGTATTATGTTAATTTTAGATAAACTATAGAATCCATTAGTTTTTAAACCAATAAATTAAATATTTTATGGAACTCCAGAATATTTATTCAGGCGATACTTAAGCAATAAGGGTAGGGTGATTACATAAAGTATTGCAGCTAATGCCCATACCATTCCAGGAGCTGATGCCTGAGTCATAAAATAGAGGCTAGTAACTAATACAGGACCAATTATAGCCCCCAGACTATTAAAACTGCTTAATAGCCCTTGTAATTCACCTTGTCTTTCATCACTAATACCTCTGGACATCATTGCTTGCAAAGCAGGAACGGCTACTCCACCAAGGGCAAACAATGGTAACAACGCAAAAGGCACCCATTCTTCAACAGCAATAGATAAAAGAAGAAAACCAATTGCATCGCAAGCTATTCCACATAACAACGTATTTTTCTCTCCAAACCTCTTTACCATAGGGGCGATAGCAAAAGCCTGTGCAATAGAATGGCATATTCCATAACTAGCAAGGGAAACACCTGCAATAAATATACTCCAGCCATAACGATCCTGCCCATAGATAACCCATAAAGTTGCGGGGACTTGTGAAACCAATGTGATAATTAAAAAGATACCAAGCAATGGAGCCATATTAGGTTGAGTGATCAAATAGGATAATTTCTTTAATATTGATTGCTCCTGAACCTTCTCAGTCATTTTATTGCTGTGTTTTGATTCTTTTAATAAGACTGCTGTCATTATTAAATTAATCCCATTCATAAAAGCAGCAGCAAAGAACGGTGCATGTAAGTTCCATTCACCCAAAACTCCACCTATTACCGGACCCGCTATAAACCCAATACCAAAGACAGCTCCAAGGAGACCAAACCTTTTTGCACGCTCATGGGCTGGAGTAATATCTGAAACATAAGCTGTTGCAACAGCCATGTTGGCACCTGTAATTCCCGCAAAAATACGACCAATATATAGCCACAATAGAGAAGGAGCAGCAGCCATTAGGAGATAATCAGCCGTTGCACCAGCAATTGAAATAATTAATACAGGTCGACGTCCAAATCGGTCACTCAACGCTCCAAGGATAGGTGCAAAAATGAACTGCATCAGAGCATACACAGCTAATAAAGCACCATAGTGAACACCGCCTGCTTCAGCTCCAGCCAATGACCGTAATAATTCAGGCAAGATCGGCATAATTAAACCAATCCCAACAGCATCCAGAAATATAGTGATTAAAATCACGCTCAATGATTTCTTCACAAATGCCTTCTCTAGCAATGATAGAATTAATATTCTCTCACACACTCCCTATCAGTGATAGATTTATGAGTAAAAAAGATATTGCACCTCAACGTCTGACACGTGAAATAGTCCTGCGTACCGCATTGGATATGTTGAATGAAGAAGGCATAGATTCAATAACCACACGCAAGCTAGCTCAACGATTGGGTATTAAATCTCCAACTCTATATTGGCATTTCAAGAATAAATCCTTGTTAATGGAAGCAATGGCGGAAACCATTATAAATGAACACCATTTAGTTTCTTTACCCATCGATGGGATGACATGGCAAGATTGGTTGCTCGCTAATTCTGTAAGCTTTCGTCGAGCACTACTAGCTTACCGTGATGGTGCTCGTCTACATGCAAGAACTAGCCCCAGTCAAGGACATTTCAACACGATTGAGGCCCAAGTTGCGCTGTTATCTCATGCTGGGTTTTCTCCTGTTGAAGCAGTTGCATTACTTATGACATTAGGAAGGTTTATTGTTGGGTGGGTCCTTGAGGAGCAGCAAGAAGAAATAAGATCAGACCCACCATTCGAAGCCGATCCAACTATATATCCACTCATGCTCCAAGGAGTGAATACCTTACAAAATATGAATGCGGATGACATTTTTGAAAATGGGATTCGTATGGTGATTATCGGTGCTGAAAGACAACTTGATATTAAAATGCAAACTTAACTCTATACTGCTTTAAGCAACTGTTCTATTTAGTAATAAAGCTTTTATCCTTAATTATTTAACATAATGGCTGTTATGCGAAACGAGATCTACCAGCTCTCGTTTTTTGTTATGGAAACTGCTAAAATTCAAATACGCCATTGACGTATAAAGAGTCCATGTTATTTATTGAAACCAGCATCTTTACCAAGCAAATTAAAGACCTTGTATC
>NZ_VOZI01000034.1:0-11392 GCF_013419835.1 Acinetobacter sp. YH12052 | reverse complement strand
GAGGATCAGAAAGCTTGTTTGAATCGATGTATTTCATCCGCAGATTATGCACGAATGCTAAGAAATCCGGAGTGCAAATATTAACCAAAAAGAAGATCGTTTTTTGATTTATGAAAGAGATCTATTGTCGGCAGTGTCCGCGAAGGTCGCACGGCAATTAAAATTGCCAACTGGCTACTTTCAGAAATCGAAAGCTATGACTACAGTACCGTAGAAACTGAAATTGTCGATTTAAAAGAATGGGATCTGCCAATTTTTGCAGGCGCACATCCGCCTTTAACAGGCATTTATGACCAACCCAAGCAGCAAGCATGGGCAGATAAAATCGCGCAAGGCGACGCATTTATTTTCATTAGCCCTGAATACAACCACGGCTACAGCCCTGCACTCAAAAATGCGTTGGATTACCTCGGTAAAGAATGGGGCGGAAAACCTGCGGCATACGTTAGCTATGGTGGCACCAATGGTTCACGTTCAATTGATCAAATTCGCCAAGTGGCAACCCAATTGGGCTTAATCGACAGTAATGCTGTGGTTGAAATTCGTGACATTTTCACGCGTAATCAAGCAGATAAATTCGAACCGAATGAATTTGATAACAAAGCGGTTAAAGCGATTTTCAAAAAATTACTGCAATATGTGAGTGCTTAATTATTGCCGTTCGCGTGATAAATGCCGCCTTTTGTAGGTTCAGGCTTACATTATTTTCGGCAGATGGCAGCTATACGCCATGCATCATCCACGATAAAGTTAAAACATACAGAGACAGGACCTCACTGAACATAAAACAACAATGATAAGACTAAGCAGGAAGCTTACGGTAGGACAGGAGTTATACCGCTAGAATGAATCTGAAAAAGCCTCGACAGGATGTCGGGGCTTTTTTCATTTCAAATGCTGCACAAGTGTAGCTCTAACATGAGCCATAACCAAACTCAGGGCAATGGCTCATTACATCTCACCCAATCGGATGCGATTACTTTTTAGAGCTTTCCACAATTAAACGCGTCACCAAGTACAAACGCGGTACGATAGAATCCGTCAAAATATATTCTGCTTTATCTGAATGTAATCCATCTCCAGACATGCCGATTCCTTCAATGATCGCGGCTTTCGAACTAACCCCAGCAAAAGCGGCATCGGTACCACCACCCCAAGCGGTCGTTTCAACTTTCATCGGCAGCTTTAATTCGTTTGTGTAAATCTGCTGGGCTGTCGCGGCCAATTTTTTGGCTTGTGGACTGGCTTCTAAAGGTGGTCGACGGACTTCAAATTTGACCTCGACCTGACTTTCCGCCAATTTTTTGGTTTTGACTTTTTGCTTCAAAGTTTTTTCCAACTCAGCAAAATCTTGTGGTTTTAAGGAACGAGCATCTGCCTGCGCTGTCGCATGGTCAGGAATCACATTTCGGGTTTTTCCAGCCGTCGCAACAGTCCAATTCAGCTTTAAACCCGTTTTCGAATTGGATAGATTTTCCAGTTGTTGAATCTGAAAAGCCAGTTCTGTCAAGGCATTGACCCCTGCTTCAGGTTTTACCCCCGCATGCGAACCCCGCCCCTTAATATCTAAATAAGCCGCACCAATCCCACTGGTGGCTAACATCAAGCTTCCCTCTAAACCACCGGTTTCAAAGGAGAGGACAACATCCTGATTTTGAGCCGTATCCATAATCAATTGGCGCGAGCCGGGTGAACTGATTTCTTCATCTGAATTAATTAATACCGTAATGGTGCCGTAATCTTGGTACTTCAGCTGTTTCAGCATATCCAAAACATGAATCACTGCAGCAACACCTTGCTTGTCATCCAAAATACCCAAGCCATAGGCTTTATTACCGTCTATGCGAAACGGTTGACCTTGTAATTGGCCCTTTTGATACACCGTATCGTTATGCGCCAACAACATAATGTTCGTTTGACCTTTGCCTTTTAGTACCGCTTTTACAATCGGCCCTGTCTGATCTGGCGCACCATCGAGTTTCATGATGTCTTTGGGCTGAATCACGTTCACCTCAGCCCCTGTGGCTTTTAATTGCTCTGCGACCACCTTGGCAATTTGATTCAAACCCTCAATATCTTTACTGCCAGATTCAATATTGACCAAGGTTTTCAAGGTTTCTAAATAACTTTGCTTTTGACTTTCTGCAATTTTCTTAATCTCTTGTGGAGATGCTGCCCAACTTGCTGAAGCACTAAGCGCAATGACGCAGCCTAATGCGAGCTGAAGTTTTGATGTCGTCCGTTGTTGTGTAAGTGTTCTTAGCATCGATCTTATTCCCTGTTTATTTTTCATTATGAATTTTTAATGTCTGATAAATTAGTTCACCATTCAACCAATTAATCGCAAAAATATGTAACACCGCTGATGAAGATTATAATCACATCAAAACCAGCTTCCTGCTGTTTTAAAAGCGGTTTAGATCAATATGGATACATAGATCTAACGATCGAGAGCCTAGTTACTATGCAATGCCTTGAAGAAACGGTCAGAATGAAAATTTAAGTGTTGTACGTTTTGGCTTACATTAGATGCGGATAATAGACACTATTCACGTTATTGGATTACTTTTAAATTAAGGTCATACAGCGACAGGATGTCACTGAACATAAAACAACAATGATAAGACAATGAGCAGGAAGCTTAACGGTAGGACAGGAGTTATACCGCTAGAATGAATCCGAAAAAGCCTCGACAGGATGTCGGGGCTTTTTTCGTTTAGGCGATGTGAAAGCAACATTCCATGTATTTGCACAGACTAAACATCCACCTGAAAACCTAACTCGACATCACAGGCGGCTTGACCACCTCGTATCCCCCAATTTTCTAGAGGGCTTTCACGTAATGTTATGATGATATGGTCGGCTGGAATGCCAAATTCCACCAAATTATGCACCAACATTTGATATAACTTACGCTTGGTTGCTACGGTTCGTCCCGCAAAGCAATCGATGGTGATATGTGTAAAGCGCTCAGGCTGCGTCAAATGATCAAACACCTGAAACCGATGTGGCGCATGCACTTTCAAACGCATATTGCGGTCATATGAAGGTAGTTGAAAACTCTGTTGTAAGGCGTCAAAGACAGCATTCATCAGCTGTTGTTCTTGTTCTATGCTGTATTGCATCCGTATATCGATTTGTGTTGCAGGCATGCGCGAAAACTCATTGTTGTTATTTAGATCACTACACTAGCAGGATTTAGCGACGTTCTGCTGTAGGCATTTACCTACAGCGCTTGCAGTATTTACGCCTATGGCCTCAACAGCAACGCGCCTATAGTAAGAACATACAGAGACAGGATGTCTTGCAATAAAAATAAATAATGCACATGCAGCAGGAACGCTGATCGGTATGACAGGAGTCATATCTTTAGAATGAATCTAAAAAGCCCTCGATAGGATGCATATTCTTGCCCAATTGGACACTTGATAGTATATCGTACTGGACACAGATTCTTCTTTTAATTGGACACTCTTATTTTCAGACACTCTTTGCATCTAAAACGAAATTTAAACGAAAAAAGTAAAATGATTCCTATGAAAAAAGCGGTTATTGCACTGAGTTGCTTAAGTATACTTTTGATGGCCTGTTCCTCGCTTCTTAATCTAAGTATTCAGAATTCACTAAAAGAAGTGAGAACATCAAAATTCCTAAAAAATGAAGATAAAACAAAAAACATTGGTGGGATTGATGCAAATAGTAATGGTGTGCGTGATGATATTGAGGGATACATAAAGCTCAAATATGGGAATAACCCTGAATTTGTTAGCGTATATATGCAGTATGCACAAGAATTACGAAGAAAGCTGACTTTGGCTAGTGATGATCGTGAGGTCTATCGTAGAGCGTCACACGAAGTTAGTAGAAAAATGGTTTGTGCTGCGGAAATTGACTATAAAGTTGAGCCTGAAAAAATGTATCGGGACACAATGATCATTTATGCCCTGTCGGTGAATACCAAGCAACGTAAGGCTGAAAGTAATCGTATTAGCTCGTTGGTGAGTGGCATGGTATTCACATTACCAACTGAGGAACACTGCAAAATTAATGAATACGTTTATTAAAGTGTCCAACTTAAAAAAGAATGGGTGTCCAAATACTTATTGATTTTGCAATAGGATGTCGAGGGCTTTTTTCATGTCGTCATTCATTCAGAGATCGCACTCTATTCGTCGAAAAATCGCAATTTATCAACAATACTTACATCGCAACAGTAAAACTGTACTTATAATCGGCAGAGAATTTAGACAGAATAACGGCTGCGAGTTCAGCAGCTCGAACTGTCAGCGCTTAGGGATTAGGCGACAACAATAAAAATTGAATTAAAAAATTAGAGAATGACCTATGCAATTGCAACAGCAACAACTGAATAGTTTTACCCGCATTTTTCATGCCGCTCCAGAACACAATAGCCCACAAGATCTTGCACAATATATTGGCGCGCATCGACAAGAGCTTTTACAACAAATCCATGAAAATGGCATCTTACTGTTTCGTGGTTTTAACATCGAGCAACCCGAACAATTTAACCAACTGATTGAACAATATTTTCAGTTTACCCCATGGAATGCTTTTAACCCCAATATGCCCAGCTGGGTTGCATCTTGGATGCGAAAATACAGCGAGAACTTGCTCGGTGCTGGCGACTACCGTCGTTATATAGACCGCAACACAGTGCAATTGGGTCCAGTCGAAAACTCGGTACAAGGCCCGCATGTTGAAGGCGGAGTACGCTCAGAACGCTCGCGTTATATCGCCTTATTTTGTCAGGAACCTTCGACGTATTTGGCAGAAACAGGATTTAATAACTTAGAGCAGATTTGGGAGCGTTTTCCGAAACATCTACAGGAAAAATATCTCGGTGCATGGAACCATTTTTCTTATGTCTCAGCGCGCGAGGTAGGGCTATTTGACCGGTTATTGCTGAAAAAGAGCCCGTTTAGTTTAGAGATTCGACAAGATAAAAAAGCCAAACTGACTTTACAGCGTTCGCCACTGGTGATTCATCACCCCGATACAAAAAAGCATGTGATTCAGCCGTGGGCTTTTGCCAATAATACCAATCCATTTGCCCATCAGGCGGCCAAAAATTGCTTTGAAAATCGCGGGGACATTGAAATTGATTCGACGGCGGACGGCATGCAGCTGACTTGGGAAATTTACACGCCAGAAGGTCAACAAATTGAATGGAGCGATGCGGAAAAGCAGCAATTTTTTGATGCGATGTATAAAGATGCACTGCTTTTGCAGTGGCAAAAGGGTGATGTTGCTATTGTCGATAATATTAAAATTGCGCATTGGCGAATGAATGGAGAACAAGGAAATCGTAAATTAATTCAAATTCAAGCCAATGCATTTAATGCCGATGAGCACTATGCGGCTTAGCTGACGGATTTAAAATTCGTGCAGGCCTGTCTGTGAGAAGCCCCGTAGGGGCTTTTTTTTATTTTTTAGCCGCTATTTTGGCTCAATTTTGAATAACCATGCTTTTTCACCGTCCTCAATCCCCCAAATGGCGCCATCTTTGGCTTCAATCAAGCCACGGACCCGCTGTTTCATGTCGATGCGCTGGATTTCTGTTGCCGGTTGATGTGTTGTATCCACAATCACGATTGCTTGAGACGACAAACCACCAATCAGCGCTTTATTTTTCCACAAGGGGAACTTTTGCCCTTGGTAAAACATCAAACTCGACGGTGAAATCACCAGTGTCCAGCTGATGGCAGGCGCTTCAAATTCAGGTCGCGTATGATGATCAGGAATCGGCTGATCATCATAATGATCGCCATTCGACACATGCGGATAGCCATAGTTTTTCCCACGCTGCACAAGATTTAACTCATCGCCGCCTTTCGGTCCCATTTCGGCCACCCAAAGCTGCTGTTTTGCATCAAATGCCATGCCTAAAGGATTACGGTGCCCGAAGCTCCAGACTTGCTTGGCAACTTCGCCTTGGGTCTGAAATGGATTATCTGCAGCAGGCGTTCCATCACTATTTAAGCGCAGCACTTTACCCAAATTTGACTGCAAATCTTGTGCAGGATCAAACTTCTGACGTTCGCCCGAACTCACCCATAATTTTCCATCTGTTCCAAATTGCATACGGTGTGAATAATGGCCTTGACCTTCTACTTTTGGAATTTGCCTCCAAATGATTATTCGCTGTTTTAAACTTGGCGCAGCTTCATTGAGGTTTAATGTGGCTTTTTCGATGACAGCGCCATAACCGCCCTGTCCTGCTTCTGCATAGCTCAGGTATATTTGATGATTTTTTTCAAACTGCGGATCAAGTGCAATATCACCTAAGCCGCCTTGTCCGCCATAGGCAACTTTGGGAAGGTTTTTCACCTGTATTTTCTGCTGGTTTTGCGGATTAAAGATGATCAGCTGACCTTTTCTTTCAGTCAGCAATAAACGTCCGTCTGTAAGCGGCTGGATGGCCCAAGGTTCATTAAATTGAGCGATTTTTTGTATTTTAAAGCGCTGTTCTTGCTGGATTTGTGCCGAATTTTGAGTTTGGCTTGGTGTTTGATCTTGTGCTGTAGATGCAGTGTTTTCTGCATAGCATGCGGCTGTCATCAAGATGCCGACGATGAGGCTAGGCGTTCGAAAATATTGTATACATTGTTTCATTTACTGTTCCCTTCCCTTTTATAATCATTTGATTCTAATCAATTAATCAGATGATTTTTCTTTGGAAAGGTAACAGAATAATTTTGTACGTTTTGGCTTACATGGCATGCAGAAAATTGCTGCTATTCAATTTATTCAAACAGGCCTAATCTACAGTTATCAGGAGACAGGAAGTTTCCGAAACATAAAACAATAACAATAAGTTTCTGCATCAGGACGTGAGATATGACATGGAGTTGTATCTAAAATACGAAATACGAAGAAAACCCCAACAGGATGTTGGGGTTTTCTTTTTCTAGCTGATTTTTAAAAGTTCGCTCTAATCTAGAACTTTCGCATAACATCTCTGTCAAAACTTCTTACAGTTTCCTGCGAAATTATTACATACCCAAATCCGTCAGCTTGTTAGCGTGGTAGACAATCCTCATTGCAAGGAGTCAATCATGACTTTAAAAGCTTTAGTGATAACTTCAAATGTCGGTGTTGAACATGACGAGCTGATCCAACCATTAAATTATTTAAATGAAAAGGGAATTGAAGCCATTCATGCCGCTATTAAACATGCGGTTGTCCAGACAGTAAAAGCAGACAAAAAGGTCGAAGCTGAAGTCCAACCCAATGCCCAATTGAGCAGCGTAAATGCTGAAGACTATGACGTGTTAGTAATTCCGGGCGGAACTGTCAATGCAGATCATCTACGGATCGATGAAGATGCACTGCGACTTATTCAAAACTTTGCTGACCATCAAAAACCTATTGCTGCAATTTGTCATGGTCCTTGGGCGCTCATTAATGCTGAACGAATTCGTGATAAAACTCTGACGTCTTATAAAAGTATTCGTTTGGATTTGGAAAATGCGGGTGCACATTGGGTCGATGAGCAGGTGCACCGCTGTAATACGGGTGGTTGGGTGCTTATTACTTCTCGTTGTCCAGATGACTTGCCTGCGTTTAATCAAGCGATTCAGCAGGAGCTTGAGCAACAACAACAACAACAACAACAACAACAACAACAACAACAACAACAACAACAATAATACTAAAATGAAAATACCCGCATATTGCATGCGGGTATTTTATAATGTTGATTCATAAAATATATGGCTTACAAATTTTTTAAGTAAGCTACCACATCATCATTGCCTGCCATTTCTGCAAGCTCTAATGCTGTGTATTGGGTCTTATGCTGTACATTTGCACCTTTCTCTACCAACAGCTTCACGACGTCTAAATAGCCGTTTTCCGATGCTGCATGCAGTGCACTATAGCCTTCTTCATCGGCAGTGTTTACGTCTGTGCCATTCGCTAAAGATTTTTCGACTTCTGCAAGTTCACCTAAAGATGACCAGTACACCAGTTCAGGTAGATGCAGCTCTTCATCGTCTTCAGGGATTGGGGAGATGGAATTGAGTTTCACTTATGCTCACCTTTTAAAAGATTATTTCGAGATAATAAATAGCTTTCCAAATGATTTTGAAAAATTATATTAATATTATGTGTACATTCTAAAATTTCATTCCAACTCCATTCAGGATACTTTGTATCTTGCTCCGTGATTTGAAAAGTGAACTTTCCATTATTAAAATTTTTTGGATCAATTCCATCCCAAATATGTGCATCTGAAAAATGGATATAACTACACAAATTTTTATATACATTTTTGCCCAAGGATGGTTTTTAGACAAAATATCAGCAAGATAGCTATCCGTTAAGTTATTACCTAATTTATCTTTGAATTTGCTTACACTCTCTCCTTGCAATATTTTTTGGACAAACTGATCTATATTTTCTACATACCAGAATGCTTGAAACCGTAAGACCGTATCCAAATGGACTCTAAGTAAACAACGAGTAGCATTCATATTTCTAGAATGAATAAGCGTACTGAGTCCATTAATATTTCCATAACTACGTTTTACTGCACCTAACATATAGAAATCGGATAAATACATATTAGGATTATCTTCAAATAGACGTTTTATAAAATTTTTTAAATTTTCTTTATCTTCATTTAATAAACTTTCTAATTCCTCTGCTTCCATTAAAAATACCAAATCTCTGATTTTAATTAAGAAATTAGTACTAAATATATAACTAAGTTTTCTAAATATTAAGTTGTTAGAGAAAAAAAATTCCTATATCTACAAAAGAAAGCCCCCTTTCGGAGGCTTTTCTTTTTAAAGAATAACAACTTAAGCTTTGGCTGTAGTTGCCTCTTTAACATCAATTTTATCACTGTCGTTTTCATGCATGATCAATGCAACCGCGATCGCAGTAATCAGTACAGGTAAACCCACCGCCATAAAGTTGAAATGCGCAGGTAAGTTCATACCAAGCAAACCACCAATCAGAATCGGCCCTACAATCGCACCCATACGACCAATGGCAGAAGACCAACCAATACCTGTCGAACGTACAGCAAGTGGGTAATACTGCGCCACATAGCTGTACAGCAGCATTTGCGAACCAATAGACGCAGCACCTGCCAAGAACACCAAGATGTATAGCAAGAACTGATTCGATTGGAAGCCCATCAAGCTCATCACAATCGCGCCCATCATACCCAAAACCATCAGCACAGGTTTTAAATGGAAACGGTCAGCCAAAATACCACCGCCA
Source organism: Acinetobacter sp. YH12052 (assembly GCF_013419835.1). Classification (NCBI taxonomy): domain Bacteria; kingdom Pseudomonadati; phylum Pseudomonadota; class Gammaproteobacteria; order Moraxellales; family Moraxellaceae; genus Acinetobacter; species Acinetobacter sp. YH12052. The sequence goes on along the minus strand of NZ_VOZI01000034.1, from coordinate 2,140 downwards.
ACAATACCCACAACTGCGCCCACGTTCATGACCATCATGAACATTAAGCTGTTATCCATAGAATAACCGGCTGCCATCATCAGTTTTGGTAACCAGCTGCTTAGCGCATACATGGTCAATAGGCACGTAAAGAACGCCACCCAAAACAGCAATGTATTTACGGCACGACCACGGCGGAACAAACTCACCACGTTAGCAGCTTCAGGCACGCTTTCCTGCGGTAAAGTGAACACTGTATTTTCGGTTACTTTCACTTCAGGTGCTAAGCGCTTCACGATACTGCGGGCTTTTTCCTGTTTGTTTTCTTTCACCATAAATGCCAAAGATTCTGGTAAAAATCTCCAAATCACTGGTAAAAGGAAAAGTGGAATACCTGCAATAAAGAACATGATTTGCCAACCAAAGTCAGGGGTGAACCATGAACCTAAAAGTGCCGCCATCACACCACCGACTGCATAACCACTAAACATCGTCGTTACTAGTGTGCTACGCATCTTCTGCGGCGCGTATTCCGACGTTAAAGCCACAAGGTTAGGCATTACACCGCCAATCCCTAAACCAGCCAAGAAACGCAAAATACCAAATTCTGTTGGATTCGACGCAAAACCACCAGCAAAGGTCAAACCACTAAATAAAACGATACAGATCATGATGACTTTTTTACGGCCAATCTTATCTGCTAAAGAACCAAAGAACATGGCACCAAACATCATGCCTGCGAGCGCAGTACTAGCAAGCATCCCCGCTTGCATTGCACTTAAGCCCCAGTCTTGCATCAATAATGGTAAAACCACGCCATTAATCGCTAAATCGTAGCCATCAAATAAAATAATCAATAAGCACCAAGCCACTACATTGAAGTGGAACGGGGTAAATTTAGCCTTATCGACTACAGAATTTATGTCTATTTTTTCCGTTGTCATCGTTCTCATCTCCCATGAGTACTTGTCCATAACATTCATTGAATTTTTAAGTAAAATTCAACAGCCACGGAATATACGGAACAGTGTTTTCTAGGGATATTAGACGTATGTTTAATAAATCTAGTCTCTTATAAGTACATGTTAATTGTGTTATTTTTCATGCTTTAGTTTAATTATTAAACATTATCAATATATGATTATTTAACTTCTTTTTTTAAATAATAATGTCCTTGTTTTTAGGTCTAATTCTTCTATTCTTTCATTCAACTTCAGAACGACACACCATCATTTATTTCTATCTTTAGTTTAGAAAAATTTTAAATGTCTAAAAAACAAACGAAAATATATCTTTAGAAAAGTTCGTTTGAACACTCTAGATCGTTTTAAATACCTTGATAGCGCTGAGATTAAGCAATCACCAGCTTACAGCGAAATCCACGAGACGCATAATATGACTGTGCGCCATTATGGTAGCTAAATACATGATCATAACGTCGGTCACAAAACAGTGCCCCACCCTTTTGCCGAATATCTGCTGGCGTCACGATCCAGCTCGAAGTATTTAAATCGAAATGAAAAACTTGCTGTATCGCTCGATAGTCCTCTTCTGTAAGCAGCTGAGCACCGATGTCTCGAACCATGTCTATTACGTTATTTTTGGGAGGATGATCCTTCCGATTCTCCAAGGCATTACGGTCATAACATAAGCGTCGTCTAGGCTTTGGCGACTCTAAGCTGCAATCATAAAATATCAGGTCATGAGATTGCCGATTCAGCCTCACAATATCTGGCTCACCCCCTGTTTTTTCCATTTCGATTACAGTTTTTAGTTTTGAGGGCTGTGCAATCAATTGTTTTTTAACATCATCCCAAAGTAATTCTGGATGACGCTGCATATTTGCCTCAAAGCGTTGCTGCAATATCTCTAAAATAGAGACTTCATTGAGATCTTGGAGCATTTGCACATCCTATTGTTTTTATACATTGGAGACTGAACTTCACTATAAAGAATATAGACTCACCTTGATGTAAATTTTTAGCGCTGTTTAGCCGTATTATTTTTAAATATCTATCATTTCCCAGTTTGTCTTTCTGCTTTTCTTATTATTTTTTTCTTCCCTTTTCATCACGCATAAAAAAACACCCCCTGACTAGTGCAGGGGGTGTTTCGAATAATGAGCTGGCGATGACTTACTCTCACATGGGTAACCCCACAC
>NZ_VOZI01000033.1:0-14134 GCF_013419835.1 Acinetobacter sp. YH12052 | reverse complement strand
CAAGTAACTTGGACCAGTGTTGATCATTTAGCATTGTTCGAGGCATAGCGAGTGTAAAATTGGGTTTGGCGATTTAATTTTACTATCTCGCTATTTTTTTAATCAACAAATGTCAACAGACCCTAATTAAAAAAAATTCGATCAAATCAGGGCTGAATGCCCTGATTTTTAGTTGCGCCAAGTCACCATAAAGAGCCCTGCGCCCACCTTTAATGTCGTACTGATAAAACGATCATCCGCTTCAACACGTTGGATAAATTCAGCGACCTCATTGGCATGTGACAGCACATTGTCCACGATTAACACGCCACTTTGAGCTTGTATCAATTCAGCTAAATATGGCCAATACGCGATATACGCATCACGTTCTGCATCTAATAAAATAAAGTCATAACGCTGATTTAACTGCTGTAAAAAATGCAGTGCATCGCCATGATGGAATTCGATGTATTCGGCTAAGCTTAAATTTGCCGCATGTTGTTTAGCTTGCTCGATACGCGCTGCATCAATTTCAATGGTTTCGACCCGCCCTTGTGTAGACTGTGCAGCATCTGCTAACCACAGCGTGGAATAACCTGTAGATGTTCCAATTTCCAAGATCTGTTTGGCTTGTTTTAAGCGAATTTGCATAGCCAAAAACAGTGCAGATTCAGGCTCAATATTTCGGTAACGCGCAAGTCGGTGATTTTGCGCAGCATCGTGAGCGCTAAAGTCTGCATAGAGTTGTTGCATATAGTTTTTAAAATTTGCATCCATGCTCATGATTCTGTCCTTTTACTATTTCATTCATATTTATAAATTGAAGGGCTAAATATCTGCTCAGTGGGTTTCTTGGATCAGCTTAAAACGTGGAATTACTTCACCATCAATTTCAACGGTTTCCATAAACATCTCTAAGGGTCTGACCCACATTGAATAGTCATCATACAAGCACTGATAGACCACAACTTTTTCACGCGTTTCACTATGTGTTGCAACATGAAAGACTTGATACAACTGACCTTTATAATGCTGATAAATTCCCTGTTTAACCTGCATGCCATTTCCCTAAAAAGTTCTCAATACAATAGCGTTGACTCTAGCATTGTCTTGCTTAAAGCGCGATGAATTCGTTTATTTTTCCACTATTTAACTTGTATTTCTCGATATTGGCCCAATATTGACTGGATTCACATCGGTATATTCTTATGATTTAGAAAGAAATTTAATCATTTAATTTGAAAAACCGATTAATTTTATAAAAACAAACCGTTTCACCTATTTAATGGTTTGTTCTATCATTCTCTCATCAAATAAATTTACTCCTCTGGAGACGTTAGCAATGTTAGATCAAAATACTTCTGCTCAATTAAAAACCTTACTTGAACGCCTTGAAGGCCCGATTGAAATCGTCGCGACTTTAAACGGCACTGACAAATCAGACAAAATTAAAGAATTGGTGACCGAAGTTGCTGCCTTATCTGATTTAGTGACTGCACGTTTTGACGGTAACAACAGCCGTGCGCCAAGCTTTGGTATTGCAAAAGCAGGTGAAAATCCACGTGTATTCTTCGCAGGTTTGCCTATGGGCCACGAATTCACGTCTTTGATCTTGGCATTGTTACAAACCTCAGGCTATGCACCAAAAGTCTCTGACGAAGTACTGAATACCATTAAAGGTCTAGGTCTTAAAACTGACTTTGATGTGTTTGTATCTTTAAGCTGCCATAACTGTCCTGATGTGGTTCAAGCCTTGAACCTGATTGCGATCTACAACCCAGGTACAACTGCAACCATGATTGATGGTGCATTCTTCCAAGACGAAGTGGAAGAACGCAAAATCATGGCTGTACCGATGGTATTCCAAGACGGCAACCACATCGGTCAAGGTCGTATGACCTTGGAAGAAATCATTGCCAAATTAGACACCAACTCTGCCGCAAAAGATGCTGAAAAGCTAAATGCCAAAGAAGCATTTGATGTCCTTGTGATTGGTGGCGGCCCTGCGGGTAATACCTCTGCAATCTATGCTGCACGTAAAGGCATTAAAACCGGTATCGTGGCTGAACGCATGGGCGGTCAGGTCATGGATACCATGGACATTGAAAACTTCACGTCGATTCAAAAGACTCAAGGTCCTAAGTTTGCTGCTGAAATGGAAGCACATGTACGTGAGTACGGTGTGGACATCATGAACTTGCAACGTGTATCTGACATCAAAGGTGCAGATCAAACAGCCAATGGTCTAGTTGAAGTTACTTTAGAGAATGGTGCAAAACTTGAATCTAAAACAGTAATTCTTTCAACAGGTGCACGTTGGAGAGAAATGAACGTGCCGGGTGAACAAGAATACCGTACACGTGGTGTTGCATACTGCCCACACTGTGACGGTCCATTGTTTAAAGGTAAACGTGTTGCGGTGATCGGTGGTGGTAACTCAGGTGTCGAAGCGGCGATTGACCTAGCTGGTATTGTAGAACATGTAACACTTGTTGAGTTTGATACTAAGCTTCGTGCTGACCAAGTCCTTCAAGACAAGTTAAACAGCTTACCGAATACGACTGTGATCATGAATGCATTGTCTACAGAAGTGGTCGGTGATGGTTCACAAGTGACTGCATTGAACTACAAAGACCGTGCAACTGATGAAATCAAAACGATTGAATTGGCTGGTATCTTCGTACAAATCGGTTTGTTACCAAACACTGATTTCTTAAAAGAAACAGCTGTAGAACTTTCAAACCGTGGTGAGATCGTAATTAACGAGCGTAACGAAACCAATGTAAAAGGTGTATTTGCTGCCGGTGACTGTACAACAGTACCTTACAAACAAATCATCATTGCGACAGGTGAAGGCGCAAAAGCATCATTATCTGCTTTTGATTACATCATCCGTTCTGGTCAATAATTCAGTTTAAACAGAACAATAAAAGCCAGTTTTCGAACTGGCTTTTTTTATGTGTGAAAATTCATCTCTTGTTTCATTTATAAATTAGCAATAAAACAAATATTTAACTCTCTGACGCTTTTCACTTACACAATAATGAGCAAAACAAACCGTTTAAAACTTGTACAGCAGCTTATTTGCACATTAAGATAAAACAATCATCACGGATTGATGGTTGACAATAACAACAAGAATGTTGGTCAAATTCGACTAAATGGAGAAAAGCAATGCACTATCAATATCACTGTGCTTGTTGCAATAAAGTATTGGCTTCAAGCGATAAAGAATGTTCCGAATGTGGCTCGCATAATATCCGTAGCCCATATGGCTTTTGGATATTTTGCATACTCAGTTGTTTGGCTGTTGCCATTCTATTTAAGAGTGTTCAAGTGTATTTGCAACAGCACGATACTGAAGCGACAACCCAACTCAACATCTTTGAAGTACTCAAGCAAGATGGTAAAAATTAAGCTTTTTTTACAACAGCCAAATACAGCCCTATGAACAAGCTGGCAATGTGTAAAATTTTAGCTAAGCTGAATTTAAGCACCGTTATCGGGTCGCGTTAAAGTCATTCAAAGAGATAAGTTAAAATGATGAAAGCCTGAATGATTTCAGGCTTTTTTATGCGCTAGCATCGCCCTGCTCACTTATCTTCACGAGGAAAATTCTTTAAACTATGGCAATAGCAATGAGGTTCTATAGACGATGGTGCAGTTAATCAAAAAAGGCGGTTTGCGTGAACGCGCCAATCGTAGCCGATTATACAAGGGCTCTGAAAATACTGAAACCAACCTCAAGCCAAACCGTTATCGTGATCATGCTGAAACCACCGATATTGCACAAGATCCATCAAATACAGCACCGTCTAAAGACCAAGATCAAACCAATCCAGAGCAATAGAACTTGGACATAAAAAAAGCCAAGTTTTAATACTTGGCTTTCGCTTTGCTGACAGCAATATGTTTGCAGCTATTGAAGATTGAACATTCTAATTGCGTCGAACCACAGCCAAATCGCAAAAATTAAAAATAACGCCCCTGAAACCACATCAATATAACTACCCGAACGTTGGTAGAGTGCTTTAATTTTAGGCAAAGACATAATCATCATAAACAAACTAAACACAATAAAGGTTTGAATCGGAATGATGACAGCTAGCTGTGCTTTTAGGTTACTACTGGCTGATGAACTCAACGCCAGTGAGAACACACTACTAAAATAAATCAATGTTTTCGGATTGGCTAAATTTGTAAATAAACCTAATAAGAAATAATTTTCAGTTTTCTGCTGACTTAAGGCCTGCCCATCTTCTAAATTGGCTGTTTGATTTAAACTTTTAAGCCCACCACTAAACATCGCCCAGCCCATTTTCGCCAAGAAAAATCCACCAATAGCCATTAAAACTTGTTGTATCCATGGAAATTGCTCGACCAGAACCGTAAAGCCCAATAAGGTTAAAACGACCCACACCACTATCCCGACAGAGATCCCCGCAATAATTTTTAAGGTATTTGCACGCGTTGTTGATGCTGCACTTTTAGCAATTAATAATACGTCTGGACCGGGACTCAACTGCGCAACAAAATGTAGCGCACAGATGGTGAATAACAGTGACATGCAAGCTGATTCATTTGAATTAAAACGTGAAGATTATATCGCCTGTTCAATTATTTTGTTGGCAACACAAGGTTTATTTTTAGGCCGTATCAAAATTTACGCAAAAAAAAAAAGCCGAATACACATTCGGCCTTTCATACTGAGTTAATTATTTTTTATTAACATCTTTCAGTTCAATTTGTTTCGCATCTGGGGTTACTTCACGAGCTTCACCATCAATAACGGATGAATCACGACCTGATTGCTGATTTTGCATATCTTGCATTTGACGCATCATATCTGCAAATGGGTTCTGACCTTGAGCACCGCCCATGCCTCCCATACCACCCATCATTTTTTCCATCATGGCTTGCTGACGCTTCATCATGGTTTTCATCATGACCGCTTTCATGGCATTTTGTACAGGTGGAATCAAAATAAGTAGTGCCATAATATCTGAGATTAGACCCGGCAACAGCAACAAGAAACCAGCCAAAATTTTAGGTAAGTTTCCAGTTAAAGCTGGATCATTACTCATTTGACCCGCTTGCATTTGCTGCATTTGAGGCATCAGACCTGATGAATATTTACGGATAATATTCATCCCTATAAAGAAGGCCGCCACGAACCAGAAAAAGACATACCACATGCTGCCGACGAGGTCGCCCACACCGATCCAGACAAACACTTCCAGGATCAAGCCTGCTAAAATCAGAAGAAATAATTTCATGAAAATTAAACAAATCTCAGTAAATTAATTTAAGGTGTTGCGTTCAACTGCTCAATCACTATCAAGCTTTTTTGACACGCTTATGTAACAATATGGGCATTATTTTATTTTTAAAGGGCAAATAGGGCAAACATGTCATTAATTATCGGTATTGACCCTGGGTCGCGCTTAACTGGTTACGGCATCATCGAAAAGGATGGTTCTAAACTACGTTTTGTCGATGCTGGCACCATTCGTACCGAAACAACAGAAATGCCTGAACGCTTAAAACGTATCTTTGCTGGTATTGATCGTATCGTAAAGTTTCACGGGCCTACTGAAGCTGCTGTTGAACAAGTCTTTATGGCTCAAAACCCTGACTCAGCCCTAAAACTGGGTCAAGCACGCGGTGCCGCCATTGCTGCTTTAACCAATTTAGATTTACAAGTCGCTGAATATACAGCACGTCAAATCAAACAATCTGTGGTCGGCTACGGTGCTGCAGATAAAGAACAAGTGCAAATGATGGTTATGCGCATTCTGAACCTAAGCATCAAACCACAGCAGGATGCAGCCGATGCTTTGGCTGCCGCAATTTGTCATGCGCATGCGTCTGGTAGTATGAGTAAAATGGCTGTACTGAATGCCTTAGGTGGTATGGCTCGTGGTCGAAGTCGTGTAAGCACTCGACGTCGATAAATAATCGTCAAAACATATAGCTCAGTAATTCAGATTGTTTTCAAAAGCCCACTCAATCTAGTGATCAAATTTAGCGGATCATTTTAAAATTGCTATAGTCTAATTCATGCATTGGAATTTCTTGCTGATCGATTTTAGTTACGTCTGCTCGTAAAGGCCCCACCAGACTGTGTTTCAGTATTTTATGAATGGCGTCTTCAGTTCCAATAATCAGTGCTTCAACTTCGCCCGTCGCTAGATTTTTCACATAGCCATTTAAACCAAGTGCAATCGCTTGCTGTTCAAACCAACGACGATAGCCAACGCCCTGCACTTTACCTTGAATTCGCAATTTAACTGCATGCATTTTAGTCTTCAACTCCTGAATGATTGACCACATGATAAACCGCTTGGGCCATATCCTGTGCCTGCAAACCACGCATCCCCGACTGCGCCAATACATCACCTGCTAAAGCATGCAAGCTTACGATTTCGTGCAGATGAATTTGCTGATGGAATTGTGCTTTTAAACTCGCAATCATCCCTGCAAGCACATCTCCCATACCGCCTGTACCCATTCCTGCATTACCTGCGGTGCAAATCCAAAGCTGATCTTCAAGTATCAAGCTGCCTGCCCCTTTAAGCACCCATTGACCTTCAAATTTTTCTTTTAATTGTTGAATTGCTTGTACACGATCTGCTTCAACTTCAGCAGTAGATAGACCCAATAATTTTGCAGCTTCACCCGGATGTGGCGTTGCGTAGGTTTGTGCATTCAATTTTTCAGGTGTTTCAGCTAGAAACCACAAGGCATCTGCATCCAAAACAATTTCAAAGGTTGACTGCTGAATCAATGGAAACCATGCCTGAAACTGCTGTTGTGCCCAATTGTCACGACCAAGCCCCATGCCAAAGCTAATCGCATCGACATGATCGATCAGTTGCTGAATCGCTTCTGTAGTTAATGCATTGATATCGCGTAGCATAATATTCGGTGCGCGCGCCAAAATAGCGGTGTGATGTCGTGCATCACAAACAACCGTGACCTTACCTGCACCTGCATGGAATGCAGCCTCAGCAGCCATTATCACCGCCCCACCCATTTCAGCATGCCCACCAACAACCAAAACATGACCATAACTGCCTTTATGACCAAAGGCTTGACGTGCAGGTAAGGCTATTTTCTGCGGAGACAAATACGCAAGTGGCTCTAGTTCTGCATCAGTCGGTATGCATGCCATCACCGAAACTTCACCTGAATATTCCTTCGCTTGACCTGTAAATAGCCCTGCTTTTAGACCCAATGCTGTAAAGGTATAATTGGCTTGAAATGCGATGGGTAAAGGCTGCCCTGTATTGGCATGTAATCCGCTTGGAATATCAATCGCAACTTTGAGTCCCGTGCATGCATTCAATCGTTGAATAATGGCTTGCCATTCATTAGAAAGTTCACGATTGAGTCCAATACCAAATAATGCGTCAACATAGACATCATAGTCACGCTGAAAATCAAAATGTGTATAGATCTTGAGCTTGTGATCTATCGCTTCCTGTACTGCAGAATGTAAGTTCTTCGATGCCCCTATTTCAGCGGCATAGATATCAACTTGAAAGCCTGCTTGCTGTAGGTATTGCGCTGTAAGATAGCCATCACCTGCGTTGTTGCCCTGCCCACAACACACTGCAATATTTTTTAAATTTTGCTGCTTTAACATTGGAATGAGTTGCTGAGCAATCGACCATGCAACCTGCTGCATCAGGCCATAACTGCTATTGTGCTGAGCAAACCAACGCTGCTCCCAAGCTTGAATACTTTGGCTAAGATAAACAGGGCTATGGTAAACTTGCAGACGCATTGTTTTTCCTTGTTATGATTATGGCCGCTTCAACTCCTGCACAAAAAATTCCTGTCGATCAATATGATCCAGAAACCCTAAAAGCATGGATTAAAGCACAAGCCTTAAATTTAGGTTTTTCTGATTGTGTCATCGCAAAGCCAGATGCTCAAGAGGAACTCCCTCGTTTTAAAGAATATTTAGAACGTGGTTATCATGGCGATATGAAATTCCTAGAGGAAAACCTTGAAAAACGTGCCAATCCTGCACTTTTAGTCCCCGGCACCCGCAGTATCATTTGTGTCCGCATGGATTATTTGGTCGAAACCCCAAAACCACGTTATGTTCCTGATGAGCCAAATGCAGCCATCATTGCACGCTATGCACGAGGTCGTGACTACCACAAAGTCATGCGTGGTCGTTTAAAAACCTTATCGAATATCATCCGTGAAAAAATCGGAGATTTTGAATCTAGACCCTTTGCCGACTCTGCACCAGTGTTTGAAAAATCCTTAGCTGAAAATGCAGGCATGGGCTGGACAGGCAAACACACCTTACTGATCCATAAAAAATCAGGCTCATTTTTTGTATTAGGTGAGCTGTTTACATCACTCGAATTACCTTTTGATTCGCCGGCAACCAAACATTGTGGTTCATGCACAGCCTGTATTGATATCTGTCCAACTCAGGCCATCGTTGAGCCCTATATGTTAGATGCACGTAAATGCATTGCCTACTTAACCATCGAATATAAAGGCATCATTCCTGAAGAATTACGCCGTGGCATTGGCAACCGTGTGTTTGGCTGTGATGACTGTCAACTTATCTGTCCATGGAATAGCTTTGCGCATAAAACTCAAATTGAGGACTTTTATCCACGTCATGGCCTCAACCAAGTGAGTTTATTAGATCTTTGGCAATGGGATGAAGCCACCTTTTTAAGCTGCACTGAAGGCAGTCCTATCCGACGAACAGGCTATCAAAGCTTTATGCGAAATATCGCCATTGGCTTAGGCAATGCACCATACAGTTCAAATATTGTTCAATCATTAAAAAATTCTCGCGAAAAACATGACGCGATTGTGCAAGTTCATATTGATTGGGCAATTACAGAACAAAACTCAAAGATGCTTTAATGGATTTGATTCTATATTTTCTAGATCCTTACAAAGTTTTCATTTAAGCTAAAATTTAGTGACGCAATCAAAGAAACTTAATTTTTCATCTTAAAATAAACATTGCAGCGATTGTGCTGGCATTTAACACAACTTTGTAAGTATCTCAAATATCAAAAGTTCTTTAAAAAAGCCATTTCAATGTACTTTAGCCAACTTTCAATGTTACAAAATAGTCTTGGAAGTCTGCAAATTTTACGTATGATGATCTGCATTAGGCAGAAAATATGGATCATTTATGAGCTACCGAAATGACTGGACACACCCAGAAATACAAGAGTTGTATCAACAACCATTGATGGATTTATTATTCCGAGCACAGACCATTCACCGTGAATATTTCCAAGCCAATCATATTCAAGTTAGCACCTTACTTTCGATTAAAACCGGTAAGTGCCCTGAAGACTGCAAATATTGCTCTCAGTCTGCACATTATGACTCCGGATTAGAAGCTGAAAAACGTCTGGCTGTGGAAAAAGTCATCAATGAAGCGAAAGCTGCACTTGCCTCAGGTTCTTCACGTTTTTGTATGGGCGCTGCATGGCGCAATCCACATGAACGGGATATGCCCTATGTGCTAGAAATGGTGCGTGAAGTCAAAGCACTGGGACTTGAAACCTGTATGACCCTTGGCATGCTAAATCAATCTCAGGCAGAGCGCCTACATGAGGCAGGCTTAGATTATTACAACCATAACCTCGATACCTCTCGTGAGTATTATCCCAATGTTATTAGCACGCGTAGCTATGATGACCGTTTAACGACGCTGGATTATGTCCGCCAATCTGGAATGAAAATCTGTAGCGGCGGAATTGTGGGCTTAGGTGAAAGCCGTGATGACCGTATTGCCTTCCTGATGGAGTTGGCAACGCTGCCGATTCACCCTGAATCTGTGCCGATCAATCTCCTTGTACCTATTCAAGGTACCCCACTTGCTGATGTTGAGAAACTTGATGTGATCGAATGGATTCGCACCATTGCAGTCGCACGGATCATTATGCCAAAAAGCTATATTCGTCTCTCTGCAGGTCGTGAATCCCTGAGTGATTCAGAACAAGCTTTGGCATTTATGGCAGGTGCAAATTCACTATTCTCCGGTGAAAAACTACTGACCACACCCAATGCAGGCGAAGGCAAAGATCAGCTTTTATTTAGCAAACTCGGTTTAATCGCGGAACAGCCCAAACCAACTGCTGCACAGCTTTCAACTGATGCCATGCAAATGGCTTAAAACCCAAGCCCCGAACATCGGGGCTTAGTTTTATTGAATGATCAGTGGTAGGTTTCAATGTGCAATGCAAGAGATGGTGCGAATAAATGAATGGTTGAATCACCATGAGTATGGAAAATATATCGATTACTTCGCAAAGTTATGTGCTGTTATTAAAATTCCATACCCTGCATTTAAATAATCCCCTTCACGAATGATGTCTTGACCATTAGCATGTTGAACCACCAATTGTTGCTGAATCGCATCATAATGAAAAGATTCAAAGCAATCTTGATGTTGTAATAACCATGCAATGGTATCTGCCATATTGGCATCGACGGTATAACGCTCGGCTTGAAAATCTTTACTCATATCTGCATGAAAACTGTGAATGTATTTCTATTTTAATGATTTCAATATTGACCGGCATTAAAAAAGTGAGCTTTCGCTCACTTTTTTTTCGGCTGAGACTCTGCATTACTTTGTCACACCGCACTTACGACATTCCTTGTGCGAACCGATTTCTTCCATTTGCTCGTATTCGTAAATATGCATGCAAAATAGTTTTCTGAATAATTGAAGCATGTTGTTAAAACTCCCGTTTATTTATTAATGTGCTTCTGAATATTTCGTCCTGAAATATTATGATCATGCCTAAACACGCCATAGCTAATTTATTAGCATATTTTTCCAATGAGTCAAATATCTTTACTTTAAAATGACACAATTTCGGATAATCGGTTATTTTTAAGCCTTCCTTATATTCACCTGAGTTATAAGGATTTTTATTAATATCAACATCACAGATATAGATTAATTTTCAGTAAATTTCGCACAAAAAAACTCCCCCTTAGGAGAGTTTTTTCAAATAGATGATCACATGAGTAACGTTATTCACAAGCCCAGATTTAAACGTTCTGACTGGCAAACTTCGCACGTGCAGCATGCAATTTTTTATAGCTATCAATCAGACGTAAATGACGATCTAAACCTTCAAGTTGCATATTGGTTTCAGTTAAACCGTAGAAGCGAAGACTGCCATCCATTGAACCAATCACTGCATCCATACGTTCGTCACCAAACATACGACGGAAATTATGTTCATAGTCATTGAGATCTAAGTCATCGTCCAATTCAACTTCTAAAACCACATTCATGCATTGATAGAACAAACCACGTTCAACTGTATTAGTGTTGTACTGAAGGAAGGTTTCGACCAACTCTTTTGCTTCTTCAAATTCTTGTAGAGCAATATAGATCAGTAGTTTGAGCTCAAGAACCGTTAATTGGCCCCATACGGTATTGTCATCAAACTCAATCCCGATGAGCGTCACAATATCCGTGTAATCATCCACCTCAAGCTCTTCTAAGCGCTCAACCAGTGACACTAACTCGTCTTCATCTAGGCGATGAATATTTAAAATATCTTCACGGAAGTCCAAAGCTTTGTTGGTGTTATCCCAAACCAAGTCTTCAACCAAATACACTTCAGAATAACCCGGAACCAAAATACGACATGCCGTAGCACCTAGATGCTGGTAGACCGCCATATACACTTCTTTGCCCATGTCTTCTAGAATCGCAAACATCGCTGCAGCTTCTTCCGCATTGGCATTTTCACCTTCAGATGTGAAATCCCACTCTACAAAATCATAGTCTGATTGTGCGCTAAAGAATTTCCAAGATACCAAACCACTTGAGTCAATAAAGTGTTCTACAAAGTTATTTGGCTCAGTGACTGCATTCGAGCTAAACGTTGGTTTTGGTAGATCGTTTAGACCTTCAAAGCTTCGGCCTTGTAGAAGCTCGGTTAAGCTACGCTCTAAAGCTACTTCGAGTTTAGGGTGCGCACCAAAAGATGCAAAAACCCCACCAGTACGTGGGTTCATTAAGGTTACGCACATCACAGGGTACTGACCACCAAGTGAAGCATCTTTTACCAATACAGGAAAACCTTGTTCTTCTAAGCCTTGAATACCCGCAACAATACTTGGATATTTGGCTAAAACCTCTTCTGGTACATCTGGTAGAGCCAATTCACCTTCTAAAATCTCACGTTTGACCGCACGCTCAAAGATTTCCGATAAACATTGCACTTGAGCCTCAGCCAAGGTATTCCCTGCACTCATCCCGTTTGACAAGTATAAATTTTCAATCAAGTTTGATGGGAAATACACTGTTTCACCGTCGGACTGACGGACAAATGGAAGAGAGCAAATACCGCGTGCTATATTTCCTGAATTGGTGTCATATAGATGTGTACCTAATAACTCATCTTCTGGGTTATAAATTTCACGAGTATAGTCATCTAAGATTTCAGTAGGTAACTCGCCTTCTGGGCCGGGTTGGAACCATTTTTCATCTGGGTAATGCACAAAGTCAGCATTGGCAATCTCTTCACCCCAGAACTGGTCGTTATAGAAGAAGTTGCAATTGAGACGTTCAATAAATTCACCCAAAGCCGAAGCTAAGGCACTTTCTTTGGTTGAACCTTTACCATTGGTAAAACACATTGGCGATTGTGCATCACGAATATGTAGAGACCAAACATTCGGCACGATGTTACGCCATGATGCAATTTCAATCTTCATGCCTAAACCAGCCAAAATACCTGACATATTGGCAATGGTTTCTTCTAATGGCAGATCTTTACCCGGAATAAACGTGGTACTGTCTGACGCTAAATTTGGCATAAGTAAAGCTTGTGCATCTGCATCAATGCTTTCTACTTCTTCAATGACAAATTCAGGACCAGTCTGAATCACTTTTTTAACCGTACAGCGGTCAATTGAACGCAAAATACCTTGACGGTCCTTTTCAGAAATATCCGCAGGCAGTTCAACTTGAATTTTGAAAATTTGCTTATAGCGGTTTTCAGGATCAACAATATTATTTTGTGATAAGCGAATATTATCTGTCGGAATGTCTCGCGCCGCACAATACACTTTTACAAAATACGCTGCACATAATGCTGATGACGCTAAAAAGTAGTCGAATGGTCCGGGAGCAGAACCATCACCTTTATAGCGAATAGGTTGGTCGGCAATTACCGTGAAGTCATCAAATTTGGCTTCTTGTCGAAGGTTATCGAGATAATTAACCTTAATTTCCATGTGGGCACCTAAATATTCTTATGTGTCAGTGCAACACATAAAAATGAAAACATAAGCCGAATAATTGTAGGACATTGACTTAAAAATGTGAGGCCAGTACCAATCTAAGCGCTTTTGGGCACGGTACTGACAAGAATGAGCATTATTATAAGGTTATTTTGACTGTTTGATAACTTTTGTCGTGATTTACATCACGATAGGATTCGACACTTTGTGCATTTTGGTCGAATCCAAGCTCAACTGCTGCAACTACAGCCAATTTGTTGTGTTAGTGTGCAGCCGTGAAGAAAAAGGCTTGTCTTTTAAAAAAATCTTCGCTAGTATGCTTTGCGTCTGAACTTGTTGATAAATAACACATTCAGAATATAGGGCCTATAGCTCAGTTGGTTAGAGCAGCGGACTCATAATCCGTTGGTCCACAGTTCAAGTCTGTGTGGGCCCACCATATAAAACAACCCCTTACGTGCATTAATCGTGAGGGGTTTTTTGTTTCTTGATTCTGGTAAGCAAATGGTAAGCGAAATCAATCAACTTTATTAGAGAACAAATTTAGGTACCCCCTAGCTGTATCTTAAATTTGGATAGCGTAGTTAAAACTTTAATTTTTAAATCTTTGTACAACAAAGCCTTTCTACCACTGAATAAAAATGGCTCAATTTTTTGGTAGTGTTTCAAAAAGAGAGGTGGTTCCACTTGTTTGAACAACTAAAAGCGTATTTATAAGTGATATTCTGCTCTAGTTAAGCCACCTTGTTTTGTTGCGGTAGCTGATCATAGTAAAACTCATTTGGTGTCATTTTGTCTAGACTCGAATGAGGTCGTTTCAGATTATAAAACTCAAAATATGCACTCAATTGCTTTTTCGCATCTGTGACACTGCTATAAGCTT
>NZ_VOZI01000032.1:0-16329 GCF_013419835.1 Acinetobacter sp. YH12052 | reverse complement strand
ACCTTCAAAATTCTTGCTGAGCGATATCGCAATCGAGGCAAAAGACTAGCATTAAGATTCAATCTAATTGCTGGAATTTATAACTTGGAGCTGAGTGAAAAATGACTTATGAAAGAAATCTAATAATATGAAGTTTCATGGTATTTTCCGTCTTGTTTTAAAGTCTTGCATTAAATTAATATGAAAACGGTCCGTTGCATATACAGAAAATGTATCGAGTCGATTGATAGTTATAAAAATAGTGATAAAAAAAAGCTCCCGAAGGAGCTTTCATTTGCTGAAACTTAGATCAGTTTCACGCCTTGTTGACCGGCAGGGGTCACTTTGAAAATTTCAACTTCAAAGGTGATATTTTTACCGGCTAGAGGGTGGTTGAAATCCACTTCGGTAATGTCTTCACCTACAGTTTTGATCACCCCATACAGACTTTGTTTGGCTTTATCTTCAAACTCAATCATATGGCCTTCAACAGGACGTTGCTCAAATTTGACAGTATCAAATTTTTGTACGTTTTCCGGGTTCCATGGACCAAAAGCATCTTCAGGAGGAAGGCTCACAGTACGGCGGTCACCTGCACGTAAACCGAATAAAGCTTTCTCAAAACCCGGTAATAAGCTGCCATCACCCATGACAAGGCTGACAGGTTCAGCACGGCTACGGGTATTGTCAATTTCTACGCCATTTTCAATAGCAACAGAAAAGTGAAGGTCTACTTTAGAACCTTCTTCAATACGAGTTTCCTCGTTAGGATTGATAAAATCAGTCATTTTGCGCTTCCGCACGTTGAATTCGGTGTTTTTCTAAGAAAAACGTATCGATAAGAAGCAGAATCGTGCCTAATGTAATGGCACTGTCTGCAATATTAAATGCAGGAAAGTGGCTGTTGTTGTAATACACGTGAATGAAATCCACCACATAACCTAAAGATACGCGGTCAATTAAGTTGCCGATTGCGCCGCCTAAAATCAGGGCAATGGCAATTGGAAGGACTTTCACGTTTTTTGGCATACGCATGAGCCAAAATACAAAAATGACAGACACAAGTCCTGCGAGTGAAGTAAAGAAATAACGTTGCCATCCACCGGCATCGGACAAGAAACTAAAGGCAGCGCCATAGTTATGTAGTAATGTCCAATTTAAAAAGGGCATGACAGGTACAGGATCTGCGTAGTTCAGATGTGTACTTGCAATCCATTTGGTCCATTGATCCAAAATAATGGCAACAATGGATAAGCCCACCCACACTAAATTGTGTGGGTAGAATTGAAAGAAGCCCTTTTTTTCTTGTGGATTAGGCATATTTTCTCTCTTCGCCTTGACCTGTAGGAAGGTTAATAATACAACGAGAACAAAGACCTGGATGTTCGTGATGTGTATTCACATCTGGCAGTACATGCCAGCAGCGTGCACATTTTTCACCATCAGCAGCAGAGACTTTGACATTTAAACCGTCAAGGTCAGAGGCTTCACCTTGCGCTGCATCAAACTCATTGACAATCACTTGAGAAGTGATGAGGACAAAACGCAGTTCTTCACCGAATTTGTCTAAAACAGCTTTCAGCTCAGCATTGGCCCAAAGTTCAACTTTGGCAGACAAGTTTGAACCCACAGTTTTTGCAGTACGTGCAGCTTCAATAAACTTGTTCACTGCAGATTTAACTGTGATTAAGGTTTGCCATTCAGCTTCAGTCACTAAATTTGCTGTAGAGGCTACAGGAATGTCATACCACTCCGCAGTAAATACATATTTCTCAGATTGCTCTGGAATCAGTGGCCAAGCTTCTTGTGCGGTAAAGCTCAAGATAGGAGACATCCAACGGACAAAGGCTTGAACCAAGTGATACAACGCCGTTTGTGCAGAATGACGCGCCGCAGAGTCGGCTTTGGTGGTGTACTGACGGTCTTTGATGATGTCGAGGTAGAAACCACCCAAGTCATTAATACAGAAGTTGGTCAATGCGCTAGTCACGATATGGAAGTTCATATCTTCATAAGCTTGTTGAATAGTTTTTTGTACTTCCGCCGCACGTTGCAAGATGTATTGATCCAGTGCGATCAATTGATCGACAGGCAAAGCATCAGTCGATGGTTTGAAGCCATTCAAGTTCGCCAACAAGAAACGCAATGTGTTACGGATACGGCGGTAACCATCTGATGCACGGCTGAAGATTTCTTTACCTGCAGTCATTTCATAACGGTAGTCTGCAGACGCAATCCAGAAACGTAGGCCATCTGCACCCATGTCTTTAATGATGTCTTGCGGCGTGATCACGTTACCGATCGACTTCGACATTTTGCGGCCTTTTTCGTCCACAACGAAGCCGTGAGTCAATAAGCCTTTGTACGGTGCGCGGTTATTAATCGCCATAGACGTTAACAATGAAGACTGGAACCAACCACGGTGTTGGTCAGAACCTTCAAGGTACAAGTCAGCTGGGTCTTGCAATTCTTCACGTTCACGGAGTACTGCAAAGTGTGTTGTTCCAGAGTCAAACCAAACGTCTAGAGTGTCACGAACTGCATTGTACTGCTCTGCATCTGCACCGATAAACTCAGATGCATCACGGTTATACCAACCATCAATACCTACTTGTTCAATCAGCTTCGCCACTTCTTCGATCAGCTCAGGCGTACGTGGGTGAAGTTCGTTAGTATCTTTATGCACAAAGAACGGAATTGGCACGCCCCATGTACGTTGACGTGAGATACACCAGTCTGGACGACCTTCAATCATCGATTGGATACGGTTTTTACCCCAATCCGGTACGAAGCTGATGTCATTTTCAATCGCGTTTAATGCACCTTGGCGTAAACCTTTTGCATCCATGCTGATGAACCATTGCGGTGTTGCACGGAAGATAATCGGTGTTTTATGGCGCCAGCAATGTGGATAGCTATGTTTGATCACCACATGTGCCCAAAGTTTACCTGCTTCGATTAAAGCAGCAATGATTTTTGGATTGGCTTTGTAGATGTGTTCGCCTGCAAAAATTGGTGCAGTCGGTAAATACACACCGTTGCCGCCAACTGGATTGTCGACTTTCAGGTTGTACTGTAAGCCAACTTTATAGTCGTCCACACCATGGCCTGGCGCGGTATGTACAGCACCTGTACCACTGCCGTCTGTGACATGCTCACCTAAAATCACTGGTACTTGGCGTTCAGCAATTAACGGATGTTGTAGTACTAGATTTTCAAGTTTTGCACCAGCAAATTCAGCAATCACTTCTACTGCGTTAAAACCATAACGCTGAGTTGCAGATTCAACCAATGATTTTGCAAGGATGAAGTTTTGCGCTGCTTTGTCTTCGCCAGTTGCTTTCACCAATTGGTATTCAAGTTCAGCGTGTAGAGCAACCGCTTGGTTGGCAGGCATGGTCCAAGGCGTAGTTGTCCAGATCACGATATCTGTAGAATCGCTAACTGTAACACCTAGGCGTGCAGATAAATCAGCTAAATCAACAACGCTAAAACCAACGTCAATCGCATCTGATTTTTTGTCTTCGTATTCCACTTCAGCTTCAGCTAAGGCAGAACCACAGTCCAAACACCAGTTCACAGGTTTAAGACCCGGCTCAATATGGCCTGCTTTGGCAATCTCACCGAGCGAACGAACGATGTCGGCTTCTTGTTTGAAGTTCATGGTGAGGTAAGGGTTGTCCCAATCACCAAACACACCCATACGCACGAAGTCTTTCTTTTGTAATTCGACTTGGGTGTAAGCATATTCACGGCAGGCTTTACGGAAAGTTGAGGCATCTACTTTCACGCCGACTTTACCGACTTTTTCTTCAACTTTCAGTTCGATTGGAAGACCGTGACAGTCCCAACCTGGTACATACGGTGCGTCAAAACCGTCCATTACACGGCTTTTGATGATGATGTCTTTCAGGACTTTATTCACCGCATGGCCTAAGTGAATTTGGCCATTTGCGTATGGAGGGCCGTCATGAAGCACATATTTTTTCTTGCCAATACGCGATGCACGAATCTGCTGATAAATGTTGTCGGCATACCACTCTTCTAACCATTTCGCTTCACGTACTGCGAGATTTGCTTTCATCGCAAATTCAGTACCTGGGAGGTTTAGCGTGGCTTTATAATCCACTGCATTTTCAGGAGTTTGCTTATCGCTCATGCAAGTTGTCTTCCAAATTTATCAGCCCGTTGACTGACGCGTTTTACAATAAATAATCGGGGTTTAAAAGGGGAAATGAGGGTGCTGACCTCGAAACTCAAGGAGCTTTTCGACGTCGTCATCAATTCCGGCTTTCAGTGCTTCAAGCGAAGGGTAGTCCTTTTCGCCATGTAAAAAGTTCAAGAACGTCACCCGCATTAACAGGCCATACAGATTAGCAGAAACATCAGGAAAATGTACTTCTAATCGCCATTCAGGATGTTCCTGTTTAATTGCGGGACGCGTACCAACATGCCCTGCACCAAACAGGGCAGAGGGTGCATAACCTGCAACCCCTAATTTGTCAGCATTTTCGTTTTTTACTTTATCTGTTAAAGATTCGGTTTCACAAATGACATCGACTGCATAAATGCCATTTAAACAAGGTTTATGACGGTTTAAACGCACATTAATGGTAGGAAAATTAATGGTGCGACCGATTTGATCGCCATACTGCACACGACCGGTGATGCTATAAGGACGACCTAAAAGTTTTGCGGCATGGGCAAGGTCGCCTGCTTGTAATGTCTGACGAACCAGTGTCGAACTGACACGTTCGCCATCAACTTCGACATTTTGCAGGGCTGTGACTTGGAAGCCGTATTGGCGTAAAAATTCGCTATTGCCTTGGCGGTTTTTGCCAAAGTGATGATCTTCGCCCAAAACTAAACTTTGTGTATTGAGTTTATTTTTTAAAATATCGGCAAATTCTTCGGCGCTGAGATTACGAAAGGCATTGTCAAATTTCGCCACCACAATATAGTCGACGCCCAGTCCAGTTAAATATTCGACTTTTTCACGTAGTGAACTGATTCGAGGCGGTGCATCATAAGCTTTAAAGAATTCAAGCGGTTGTGGCTCAAAAATCATCACAGCTGTTTTTAAATTTTGTTGCTGTGCTATGTCTTTGAGCTGGCTGACCATCGCTTGATGACCCAAATGTACGCCATCAAAATTGCCAATGGTCACGGCAGTTTTGGGGAGTTCTAAGTGGGGCGCTAAAGCATTCAGACGGAGCAGCTTCATGGGCGAATCAATTGTTGAAAATGTTTGAGGGCTATATATTGCCATAATCTTCTGCGTTCGTCTTGTTGTTGTGTTTTTACTCAAGTTTTTTTATGCAGAGATGAATTCACTATCAATAAAATAAATTATAAAAATAAATATTAATCAATTTTTCTTATTTAATGGTGTGCTTAAACTATAGACATTCCATTTTGATGAGCATCATGCGATGAAAATGCCATTTTATCAACTCCAGCATAAACAAGACTTGATTCGTCATTTCACCCCAAACTGGTTTACGGTGGTGATGGGCACAGGTGTGGTGGCCCTCATTTTACCATCTATAGCGGTGGCGCCGCAGTGGATGTGGTCCTTCGGAGCAGCGCTGTGGCAGATCAGCATCGTGTTGTTCATATTGTTTAGTGGGATGTATCTCAGCCGATGGATATTGTACCCACAAGCAGATTTTCCAGCATCCAGTGATGAGTTTATTTCTTGGGGCGATCCCCATGGCACTGGCAACCCTGATCAATGGCGCATTGAAATTTGGCACCACGCTATACACAGAGTTTTTGGGCATGAGCATCATCACATGGGCTGAATATTTATGGTATGTCGATGTGTTGATGTCAATAGCGATTGCATGGTGTGTTCCATTTCTGATGTTTAGTCGTCAGCAACATGCGCTGCAAGGCATGACCGCAGTATGGTTATTGCCGATAGTGGCTTGCGAGGTGGCTGCCAGTTCAGGCGGTTTATTGTTGGCGCATTTACCTGCACAGGCTCATGCTGTCCATATTTTGCTGGGGAGTTATCTGCTTTGGGGGATCTCAGTATTTCCAGCATTTGCCATCTTAAGCATCTTGTTGCTGCGTCTAGCTTTACATCAATTGCCAAGTAAGGAAATGGCGATCAGCAGTTGGTTGGCCTTAGGACCGATTGGGACAGGGGCTTTAGCGCTGTTACTTTTGGGAGAGCAAGCCCCGCGTATTTTGACAGTAGTAAATTTGGTTGATTTAGGACAGGTGTTGCTTCAAGGCGGCGTGTTCGCAGCCCTTGTTCTACTTGGATTTGGTGTATGGTGGTTCGGAATCGCTATACTCATCACGCTAAAACATTTGCGAGATTTACCCTTTAATCTCGGGTGGTGGGCGATGACGTTTCCATTCGGCGTTTTTAGTTTGGCGGTCATCCATTTGGCGGAACAGACGCAATTACACGCTATTCAACAGTTCGGTACTTTTTTTGCAGTATTGCTCTGTACGCTTTGGTTATTGGTGATGCTGAAAACCATACAAGGGTTTTATCGCGGTAGCTTATTTTTTTCTCCGTGTTTAAAAGCGTATTGTGATGCTCAGAGCGCATCTTAAATGATGTCGGGTGAATGTAAATCCGTTGAAGAAAACTATAGCGCGTTGGTTTTGATGGATTTCAGCAAACAAATATAGAGCTTCTGCAAGCGTGTGATGCAGTTACGTTATTTTGCTATCCAAGCAAAACATTCATGTATAAAATTTGCGCGTATTTTCGAGAGATCAATTGGCTTCGAGATATAAACTTGCTTGAAGTATAGGAACTAGAGCAAGGCATATGGATTAAAACAAAAAAGATAAAAATAAGGATCGAATTATGTGTAATCAAACCCGTTTTTGGGATGATGCCAAAGGATTATTAGAAGAGTGGTACGTCGCTTGTACCTCTAAAGAACTCAAAAAAGATCAACCTTTTTCAGCCACCCTGTATGGTAAAAAAATTGTTCTGTTCCGACAAAAAGATGGAACAGCCGCTGCATTGCTCGATCAATGTGTGCATCGTGGTGTGCCTTTGTCTCAGGGTAAAATGACTGATGGCTGCGTGAGATGTCCATATCATGGCTGGTCGTATCAGGGCGATGGCCATGTGGCGCATATTCCCAGTGTCAATGGGCAGTTTTTTCCAGAAAAACCGCATCCATTTAAACAGCGTAGTTTTGATGTGTGTGAGCAAGATGGGGTGGTATGGATTTATCTCGGTGAAAAGCCCAAACAGGAACGCCCAGAAATATTTAAATTACCGTTTTATGATCAAGCCGGCTGGGTCAGCTACTACATGGTCGGCAGTTATGATGGCGAGATGGGCGCTGTTGCACAAAATATTATGGATGTGACTCATACCATATTTGTGCATGAAGGCTGGTTTCGTTCAGAGTCCGGAAAAGCCGTGGATGCCACCATAGATGTGGGGCCGCGCAAAGTAGTCGTTGACTATCATGACCATGATGCAGATGTCGGCATGATGCCATGGCTGACCAATCCGCATGGTGCTGAACAGGTCCACCGCGACAGTTTTATCGCGCCGAATATTACCTTGGTGGAATACCATTGGGGAGAGCCATCGGGCATGGTGTTTAATAGTCTGATTAGCCCTGTGGGGCCGTATGAGTCACGGGTTTATACCTGTGTCAGTTATAAATTTCCGATTCCAAAATTGTTGTCTAAGGCATTGATGCCGGCTGTGAATGCCTATACTTGGGTGGTCAACAAACAAGACATTAAAATTTTGTCAGCGCGAAGAGCGGGCATCGAGCATATGCCAATGACCCATTCACATAGTGTGAGAGGGGATATGGCACATATTGCCTTAGAGAAGATTTTAGATGCCTTACGTCACGACCAACAATTGGCAACATCTTTTATTGGCAAACGTCCGATGCAATTTCAAATTTGATAGCATTCAAATCTGCGTGAGGAATTTATTTTCTGAGCAATGTGATTTTTGAAGATGATTTTTTCTGCGCACGTGCAAATGTATGCTATATGAAGGCATCAATTTGAGGAGACCGCTATGCGTCAGCAAATCGCTTTAATTATGGCACTGCCGAGTGAATCTAAAGGCTTGTTTGAAGCCGCAGGCATTGAAGTGCATTACAGTGGTATTGGTAAAGTCAATGCCGCATTTAAAGCCTTTGATGTGATTCAAAAAACCGGATGTCGTACTTTACTGAATTTGGGCACAGCGGGAAGTTCACATTTTGATGCACATGCTTTGGTTGAAGTGGCTCAATTTGTACAACGGGATATGGATGTATCACCTTTGGGTTTTGATGTCGGGGTGACGCCGATGGATACCGATCATCCTGCTGAAATTCAGCCAGAGAGCATGTTTAGCCATTTGCCTAAAGGAATTTGTGGTACAGGCGACAGCTTTGAAACTGGGCTGCCGAAAGTACCGTGTAATCTTGTCGATATGGAAGGCTACGCAATCGCTAAAGTATGTAAAAAACTGGGTGTTCGCTTTGTGTCGGTAAAATATATTACCGATGGTGCGAATGACACAGCACATCTGGATTGGGAAGAAAATTTATTATTCGGCGCAAAGAAATTATTGGAATTATATCAAACAGTAAAATAAGGCATTCAGCTAATTTCGGTCGGCGACCATAGAATGCTATGGTCGTATGCCAATTCGACCCAATTCAATTTACTTTTCTGGGCGTGGAATTACACCGTAAAGCATCATATGGACGGTATGTTGAATAATCCGTTGTTGCATACTGCGATTACGTAAGGTTTTTCCAGTGACCATTTCCATTTGGGTTGCAAAGTCAGCATAGTTTTGCGTGATTGCCCAAATGTTCAGAATTAAAAGTTCTGGATCAATATCTTTTGAAATTTTGCCTTGTTCTTGCCAGTTGCTAATGACTTTGGCTTTGCGTTTCACTAATTTTTTTAGTGGGCCTTTTAAAATTTCAAGAATGTGTGGTGCGCCCTGAATGACTTCAAGTGCGAACAAACGTGAGGCTTTCGGTTGGGTACGAGATACTTCAATTTTCTGCAATAGATAATTGGTGATCGCTTCTTCAGGCTCAAGGTCTGCTTCCAACATTTGTAGCGGAGCAAGCCACTTTTGTAGAACCGTTGTCAGAACTTCAACATAAAGCGCTTCTTTATTTTCATAGTAATAGAAAATATTCGATTTATGCATTTCTGCAATCTGTGCGATCTCATCCAAGCTGGCGCCATTGAAGCCATACAGGGAAAAGACATCCAGTGCTGCATTAAGCAACTGGTGGCGTTTCTGGGTACTCTTTTTTTGTTCCATTAGCTCTTTTAAGAAAATGAAAAGGGAATATTGAATTGTACGGCAAATCAACAGATTTGTGCACAATCATCGTTTTTAATTTTATGAATTTTGGCAGTTTATTCTATTCAACGGTCAAATAAATACGACGAATGCCATAATATTTCAAATAATCATTTTAGGGTGAAATTTAAATAAATCATTATTTTTAGTCATGGATTTATATGATTTGTCGTAATTTTTGTGATGTATTTGTCAACAGGCGATAAATCTCCCCTCAATGCAAAACATGGTTTTGTTGCGATATTGCTCTTGAACAGGACAGGAAGTCACACGGTTTAAGTGATGATTTCCTGCACAAGTACAGCTTAAGTGGCCAAGACAGCTTGTAAGACTTGTTGTTCAAGTTCAGTAAATTCAATGCCTTTTTTTCGTGGACGGGCCAAATCGACACGAAATTCTTTGGCAATATGGCCTTTATCGAGCAAGATAATTCGGTCTGCTAACTGCACGGCTTCACTTACATCATGTGTGACCAAAATTGCGGTAAAACCCTGTTCAGTCCAAAGTTTTTCAATCAAATTCTGCATATCTAAACGTGTTAAGGCATCGAGCGCACCCAGTGGTTCATCTAGCAGCAAAATGCGTGGTTTATGTGACAAAGCACGTGCCAGTGCAGTACGTTGACGTTGCCCCCCTGACAGCTGTGTTGGCCAAAGCCCCGCTTTGTCTTTTAAACCGACTTTTTCGAGGAGTGCTGTAGCATTGGCGTGTTGGTCTTTGCTTAAACCAAGTTGTACATTTTTCTCAATGCTACGCCAAGGCAGGAGGCGAGGGTCTTGGAACATCACACGAATATCATCACTGGTGATGCCTTCACGAATATGACGTGCAGACTTAAATTTAATTTCGCCATAACTCGGTTTTTCTAAGTCGGCGATGAGGCGAAGCAGGGTACTTTTACCACAGCCACTACGACCGACAATTGCTAAGAATTCACCGGGTTGAATATGCAGGTCAAGGTCTTCAAGGACTTTAACATCGCCATAAAATTTGTGTAGTTGTTCAATCAGGATCTCTGCGCCCAACACCGCATGGGGATTGATATCCTCGACAGAAGAACGCTGAGGTTGGGTTGAGTCGTCTGCATGACGGCTTATGCTTAAATCGGTCATCACATGCTCCTTATTTTTGGTAACCCGAGTGCCAACGGAGTAAATATTTTTCTAAGGCAACAGCCAGTACATCGGCTAATTTACCGAGTAGGGCATACAATAAAATCCCGACCAAGACGATATCGGTTTGTAGAAATTCGCGTGCATTCATGGTCATATAACCGATGCCGGCTTGTGCAGAAATGGTTTCTGCCACAATCAACAAAACCCAAACGAGCCCGAGTGAAAAACGCAGACCAACCAAAATAGACGGCATCGCCCCCGGTAGAATAATTTCTTTATACAGTTGCCAGCCACTCAAACCGTAGCTTTTGCCCATTTCAATCAGTTGAGGGTCTACAGAACTAATACCATGATAGGTATTGATATAAATGGGAAAGAATACGCCAATAGCGACTAAAAACAGCTTGGCCGATTCATCGATCCCAAACCATAAAATCACCAAGGGAATCAGGGCAAGAGCAGGAATGTTGCGGATCATTTGCAGCGTGGTATCGAGTAACGTCGATGCTGTTTTGGATGAACCATTCAGCAGACCTAAAAAAAGACCTAAACCACCGCCGACTAGAAGTCCAACCAAAGCACGACCTGCACTGATTTGAACATGCTTCCACAGTTCACCACTGATCAGTAAGTTCCAAAAGGCCACCACCACCGCACTTGGCGCAGGCAAAATACGACTTTCTAACAGCCCTGTAACAGAGGCAATTTGCCACACAATAATTAATGCAATAGGAAACAACCAAGGCAGCAAACGCTGCCCGAGTTGTGTTCCACGTGAAACCTTCGGTGCTTTGAAGGTTTCAACAGAAACAGTTTTGGACATTAGGCCGGCTCCTGAATCTTTTCAGCTTTTTTATTTTCATCTGGTGTGTAATTGTTCGCGACAATCTCACCAAATGGGCCGGTTAAGTTAGGTTGAACCAATTTCTGACGTGTTTCCAATGGCAGTAGTGGGAACACCAATTCTGCAAAACGGATAGACTCTTCAAGGTGTGGGTAACCAGAGAAAATGAAGGTGCTAATTCCTAGATCGGCATATTCTTGGATACGTGCGGCTACCGTTTCAGGATCACCAACGAGTGCCGTACCTGCACCACCACGAACCAGGCCAACACCCGCCCATAAGTTTGGCGATACTTCTAATTTGCTACGGTCGCCGTTGTGCAGTTCAGCCATACGGCGTTGACCAACAGAGTCCATGGTTTTGAACTTGGCTTGCGCAGCTGCAATGGTGTCATCGTCGACATATTGGATCAGCTCTTCAGCTGCTTTCCATGCCTCTTCATTGGTTTCGCGCACAATGACATGTAAACGAATGCCATAATTCAGTTCACGTCCTTTGGCTTTGGCTTTTTCACGCACCACTGCAATTTTTTCTTTTACCGCAGCAGGTGGCTCACCCCAAGTCAAATAGGTGTCAACTTGATCCGTTGCCAGTTCAACAGCTGCCTCTGAAGAACCGCCAAACCATAGTGGTGGATACGGTTTTTGTACCGGTGGATAAAGTAATTTTGCGTCGTCCACACTCAGGCGTTCGCCATGGAAGGTATAGCTTTCACCAGTATGTGAACGGGTTAAAATTTCACGCCAAATCGTGGTGTATTCCGCGGCAGTTTGGTAACGCGTCGCATGATCTTCATAGACACCATCACCCTTGAGTTCTTGCTCATCACCGCCTGTGACTAAGTTTAGTAAGATACGACCGCCAGATAAACGGTCAAATGTTGCTGCCATACGTGCAGTCAGTGCAGGCGTTGTCACCCCCGGACGTAGAGCGACTAGAAATTTTAGATTTTTAGTGGCATCAATCAAGCTTGCAGCTGTAAGCCATGGATCTTCACATGAACGACCTGTCGGAATCAGAACGCCTTCATAGCCAAGATTATCCACCGCTACTGCAATTTGCTTCATGTAGGCATGATCGACTTGGCGTGCACCTTTACTTGTTCCTAAGTAGCGACTGTCACCGTGGGTAGGGATAAACCAGAAAATTTTCATGTTCAGTTCCTTGTATTTTTGATGGCTCGGGTATCAATGTGATGAAGGTATCCAAACTTGCTTTTGGACTTGAATGTTGTTTGGAATCAGTTGGACTTGTTTAAATAAGTCCGCAATATTTTGCTGTGCTTGTATGACCTCGGGTGTCAGCGAGCGCACAGGAGATGGTTTGGATCGGCGTGAAAAGGCTTGCGCAGCAATATTCTTTTGCAGCCCAGTGCTGTTTTGATAAATCTCTAAAGCCACATTTTGGTTCTTCACAATCCACTGATCGGAAGCGTCTAGGGCCTTTAAAAATTTAGCTGGGGCATCAGGGTGTGCTTGAACGACTTTTGGATTTGCCACATAAAATGAATAGGTCTTTGGAAAATCACCAGATTGAATCAGCACTTTAGCTTGAGCATCCAACTCCGCTGCAGATAAAAACGGGTCCCAAATGGCCCATGCATCAATTGATTTTTTATCAAATGCGGCTCGTGCATCTGCTGGTGGAATCCAAATTGGTTGGATGTCGCTCCACGTCAAACCGGCTTTTTCTAAAGTCTTGGCTAATAACTCATGCGCACTCGAGCCTTTTTGTACAGCAACGCGTTTACCACGTAATTCTTGAATGGTTTTGATTGAGCTGTCCGCTGGAATCACGACAGCAAGCGACTGTTCAGGCACCACTTCATAGCCAATATAATTCAGGTCTTTATTGGCAGCTTGGGCAAAAATAGGCGGGGTGTTGCCGACATAGCCATAATCCACCGCACCGACCGCAAGGGCTTCTAACATTTGTGGGCCAGCAGGGAATTCCTTCCATTCAATCTGAGCGCCGGGAAATTGTTGTTCAAAGAGCTTTTGTTCACGGGCAACCAGTAAATTTAAGGCTGATTTTTGGAAACCGATAACCAAGGTTTTTACGGCTGTTTCAGCTGGTTTTTCACCATCCTGCTGTGCTGTTTCTTGTTTTTGGCAGGCACTGAGTCCAAGGGCCAAAGTGGCTAAAGTCAGTATGGAAAATGTTCTTAGAATACGCATGGCATCGCCCTTATGCTGTAGTCGACTTATTTGATAATGGCCGACTCAATATTTAATTTATTTGGAATTAATTTTTCGTTATAAAACGCATCAGCGACTTGCTGCTGCTCTTGCGCCACTTGTGCAGTAATCGGCGTCACTTGATTGCCTAAGCGAGAAATTGATGTTTTAAGTACATCTAGACCTAAGCCGGTTTTGCCTTCGAGTAACTTGGCCGCTTCATCTTGATTTTTTGAGACCCATTGCGTGGTCAAATTCAACTCATTCACCACAGCTTGCAGGACTTTTGGATTTTCCTGAGCAAATTTGCGATCGGCCAAATAGAACTGGTAGTTCTTCACCAAGTTTTCGCCATTGGCAATGGTGCGAGCATTAAGTTGATGCTCAGCGGCAGAAAGGAACGGGTCCCAAATTACCCATGCATCGACTGCACCTTTTTCAAAGGCAGCTCGTGCATCGGCAGGCGGTAAATACACGACATTGATGTCGCTAAATTTAAGCTGATTGGCTTCCAACAACTTGAGCAACAGGTAATGCACGTTTGAGCCTTTGTTTAAGGCCACACGTTTACCTTTTAAGTCCTGAATACTGTGAATAGCCGAATCTTTTTGCACAATTAAAGCTTCAGCTTTTGGAACAGCAGGTTGGTTGGCAATGTAAACCAAATCGGTTTGAGCGGCTTGAGCAAAGATAGGCGGTGCTTCACCGACTTCACCAAATGACACGCTGCCTACATTGAGACCTTCAAGCAGCTGTGGGCCAGCAGGAAATTCCACCCATTTGATATTTACACCTTGGCTTTTTAAGGCTGTTTCTAAAGTTCCGCGTTCTTTTAAAATTGGCAATAAGCCATATTTTTGGAAACCAATATTTAAGGTGACATTTTCTTCAGCCTCTTTTTTGCCACAGCCCGACATCATCATGGCACCCACAACCGCTGTAGACAGTACAAGTGTTTTTGTCCAAAGTTTTGCTTTGTGAGTACGCATGTGTTGCTCCTATAAAGGTCTAAATGTGCAGAACTGTTGATTTATAAACACATAAGCTAAAGAGTTTTCTTTTTCGAAAAAAATAAGAAAACTTAAATTTAAAATCAGGAAAAAAGATAAATAAAAATCAGCAAAAGTTATGAAAAAATATGATTTTATAAAAACATATAATGTTTCAATGTATTGTTTTAAGTTGTTGAAATTATTTTATTTATTTGGGTTATTTGAATGGCAGATATGGTTATTCTGTGGCTTGCAAAGTGATTTGAGGGTGTAGCCAATGGATTCGGCATAACCTTATGCAAAATAATGCTATTCAGCACATAAAAAAAGCCACTTTAAAGTGACTTTTTACAAACCAATGAGTTTCTTTGGTAGTTGTATAAGGCCTGACGGGCATTCGGTAAGTCATCGACACTGACTTGTTCAAAACCTTGTTCAAGGAACCAATGCGCTGTTCGTGTGGTCAAAATAAACAATTGTTCAATACCTAAATCTCGCGCTTTTTCTTCTAAATAATGCAAAATTTGGCTACCGCGATTCGATTTTCGATACCCCGGATGCACAGCCACACATGCGATTTCAGCAGAGCGTTTTTCATCCCCTGTGATAGGAATCGGGTACAACGCAGCACAGGCCAAAATCGTACCGTCACGTTCAATCACTGCAAATTGTCCAATTTCATTTTCCAAACGCTCGCGTGAGCGATAAACCAAGATACCTTCTTGTTCGAGAGGGCGTAAGAGATTGATTAAGCCACCAACATCTTGAATATCGGCAGTACGCACTTCTTCATAATGCGCATCGGTGATCATGGTGCCAGAACCGTCACGTGTGAACAATTCTTCGATCAATGCGCCATCATAGGCATATGAAATAAGATGAACACGGTGTACGCCTTGTAACGAGGCATCTTTAGCAACGCTTAAATGCAGGGCAATATCGGGATTAGAATCTTGATATTGCAAAATATGCTGATCAAGTTGATGAGGTGTAATTTCGCGTTGTAGCTGCCCATGTTCATTGTGCAAACCGTGTTGTTTGCCCAAGAAAATCAACTTATCTGCTTTTAAACTGATCGCGGTTTTGGTCGCAACTTCTTCAGCCAATAAATTAAACACTTCACCTGTAGTGGAATAACCTGTCGGCCCAAGCACCACAATGTTTTGGCTCTCTAAATGACGTTGAATTGCATCGATATCGACGGAACGAACTTCACCAGACAGTTGAAAATCGATACCGTCACGAATGCCATACGGTTTTGCCGTGACTAAATTACCGGAGACCACATCAATACGCGCGCCGTACATCGGTGAGTTGGCTAAACCCATAGATAGGAGGGCTTCAATTTGCAGACGAATGGAGCCAACAGCATTCATCACAGCAGGTAAAGATTCGCGAGTGGTGATGCGACGATGATGATGAAATGGTGTCTGGATGCCGCTGTTTTGTAAATTATGATTGATTTGCGGACGGGCACCATGCACCAAAATTAGACGAATACCAAGCGAGTGTAATAAGGCAATATCGTGAATAATATGTTGAAAATTTTCATGTTGCAGCGCTTCACCATCAAACATGATGACAAAGGTTTTGTTGCGATGCGCATTAATATAGGGTGCAGAATGACGGAACCAATGCACATACTGTAAGGTTGTGCTAGAAGATGGTTCAGTGATATTCGTTTGCATGCCTATGCCTGTTTATTCGCTTTGGTATGGATGATTCTAAACAAAAACATATGACAGCGGAAAGCAAATTTGACATCCTCACCCCCCTTAAAAGAGGGTGATTCCTACAGCTAGACGCTTATGCCCAAGCGCAAGAATGTTTAGAGCTGAGTTTATATCTCGATCATGAGCTGTACCACAGCTCATGCACTCCCATTCTCTTATTCCAA
>NZ_VOZI01000031.1:0-18413 GCF_013419835.1 Acinetobacter sp. YH12052 | reverse complement strand
TAGAGCTAGAAGTATCTCAGGCTTTTTAAGTGGTATTTACGCATCACTATGTGCATACCAATTAACTCAGCAGCATAAGCCCACAATTCAAATTATGCAGTCATTGGCTTAAAAAGGATTCGGGTTAGTTTAATTTTTAAACACGGATTTATTAAGCTTTCCTAAAATTAACATAATACACGTTATACGAAATTCTTGAAATTTTCCTATAAGTATCAATATTTTATTGAAAATCGTTCCAGTAAACAGCATATTGGAACGGTTTTTATATCACTATTCCACCAATACGCTTATAACTTATTCAAAATCAGAAGAGTTTGTTTAGCCCATCTACGCTATCTGTTTTAGATGCTATAACCTAGCCTCAACTTTTTATTGAGGCTCTATTCCAAAAACACTGATTTTTCAAAGTGCCTGAATTGCATAGCATAGAACCAATTCTTCAACGAGTTTCGCCATGATTTGGTTTGTCATCACAGTCTTTGCAATCGCAGGTCTAATTAAAGGCACGATTGGGTTAGGCCTGCCTGCGGTATCGATGGGCTTACTCACTATGGTGATCAGTCCATTTCAGGCAGCCACGTTATTGATCATTCCATCTATGGTCACCAACTTTTGGCAACTATTTGCCGAAGGGCAGGTGCTGCGACTAATTCAACGCTTTTGGCCCTTGTTACTTGGGATTATCGTCGGTTCAATTTGGAGTATTTTCCCAACTTTAGGACAGGGTGAATTTAAAAGTGAAGCTTTACTGGGGGGCATGTTGGCACTATACGGATTGTATGGGCTTTGTGCCAAAAGCTTGCCAAACTTTGCACCGCATGAAAAATGGCTATCTCCAATGATCGGTTATCTTGGTGGAGCGCTGACTGTTGCTACAGGTGTGGTGGTGATCCCGGTGGTGCCATATTTACAAGGTTTGCAGCTCAAACGCGATGATCTTGTACAGTCACTCGGTTTGGCCTTTACTACATCAACTATTTGTTTGGCAGTGTTCTTACAGCAAAATCCTGTGGAAGATCTCCCGATTGATTATGCCATGTCAGCCATAGCACTGATTCCAGCGCTCATTGGCATGTGGGCAGGGAAAAAAATCCGTTACCGCATTCCAGAACAAAAATTCCGTAAGGTGTTTTTTATCGGGTTGATTGCCCTCGGTGGCTATATGATGCTGCACCAGTTTGGCGTGATTTAAAGCCTAGACTTGGCCATCTAAAGTAGATTTTTCTGACAGTAGAAACTGACTAAAATGCTGATAATTTAAGGGTAAATCATCAAAATTACGTGCGGTTAGGAGCAGTTTTCGATTGGCCCATTCACCGCTGAGCTCAACTTGGGCAAAGGCATACAAACTGATTAATCGTCCGGCCGCACGTTTTGGCATGATGGCAATGCCCACACCATTCGCCACCACTTGGGCGATCGCGGCAAAGTTCGGCAAACGCAGCCGATACTGAATTTCACAGCCGAATAATTTGGCTTGTGCCTCGATCGATTGTTGCAAGGAATGATATTGCATCAAACCGACAAAGGGATAATTTAAAATCTCTGCGGGTTTGACGCTAGATATCGAGGCCAATTCATGAGTTATAGGGCAAATCAGTACCAAAGGATCATCTGCAAACTCTAGTGTTTGTAACTGTGCAGATTTAAAGAAACCTGAAATTAAGCCCAGTTGTGCATTGCCTTGCTCTATCGCTGCAATGATGTCTTTAGACTCGGCTTCATGCAGCTCAATTTGTGTGTTGGGATTTTCCAGTAAATAACGTGGCAGCAAGACCGGCAAATATTCACTTTGTGCAGATGAATTACACCATAAGGTCATATTGGAACTCAGCCCACGCGCAAAGGGCAGCATAGCGTGCTCTAATTTTTGCCCCTCACCTAAGATGCGCTGTGCATGTTCAACCAAGGTTTGACCGGCAAGGGTCAGTTTGACCCCTTTGGCTTGGCGAGTGAACAGGGCTGTGCGGTAATGCTGTTCGAGTTTTTTAATCCGTTCACTGGCTGCTTGTAGCGAGATGGCAGAACGAGCAGCGCCTTTGGTCAGACTGCCGCTGTCTACAATGTGCAGTACCAATTGAAGGTCGAACAAATCCAGTCGCATACGGTGCATTCCTTGGCTAATGCCTTATCTTACCGAAAGAGCAGCTATAAAAAAAAGCGACCTTTCGGCCGCTTTTCAAATGAATGTTGTATTCTTTTTTAAATGCTTTGGAGGCTTATTCTGATTTATCGCCCAAGCTAAAGAACCAGTTCAAAATCAGCGCTGCAAATGTAGCAGTACCAATACCACCTAAGTTGAAGTTACCGAATTGAAGTGCAAAGTCACCTGTACCTAAAATAATCGTGACTGCTGCCACCATCAGGTTTTTATTTTTTGAGAAATCGACTTTGTTTTCAATCCAAATTTTCGCACCTGCAATGGTAATTAGACCAAATACAACAATCGATGCGCCTGTCAAAATGGCTTGAGGAATAGTATGAATAATCGCACCAAACTTTGGAGAAAGACCAAGGAAGATGGCGAATACCCCTGCAAATACAAACACGATGGTCGAGTAAACACGCGTTACCGCCATCACACCAATATTTTCGCCATAAGTGGTCATCCCCGGACCGCCGACACCGCCTGAAAGTGTGGTTGCAACACCATCTGCAACGAAGGCTTTACCAATGTGCGGATCGAGATTTTCACCCGTCATCGCGCCTACAGCTTTGATGTGGCCAAGGTTTTCTGCAACCAAAATCAACGCAATCGGTGCAATGATGAGCATGGCATTGAAATCAAAAACAGGCGAATGGAATTGAGGAACACCAAACCAAGCTGCATCTTGTACTGGAACGAAGTTGATCGGTGTGCCATGACCCATGACATTGGAAATGATGTAATACACCAAATATGCCAGTAATAGACCGACCAACAGTAATAAGCGTTGTAACAAGCCCTTCGTGAACACTGCAATCGAACCCATACACAGTACAGTGACTAATGCCATCCACATATTAAAGTTGTTGCCTGCAACCCCTTTAATGGTGACTGGGGCAAGGTTGAGACCAATGATCATCACCACTGCACCTGTAACGACAGGCGGCATGAGTTTTTCAATCCAACGTGTACCCGTTGCCATCACGATAAAACCAAAAATGGCATATAAGATACCGCACGCCATGATCCCGCCGGCCGCCATCGCGATATTGGCATTTGGCGCGCCAGTACCTGATGCTGCATAACCGGTTGCCGCGATCACCACACCAATAAAGGCAAAACTAGAGCCTAAATAACTTGGTACACGACCACCTGTCATAAAGAAGAACAGGATGGTACAGATCCCCGACATTAAAATCGCAAGGTTGGCATCAAAGCCCATCAAAAATGGCGCAAGGACAGTTGCACCAAACATTGCAAAGGCATGTTGTATCCCCAATACAACACTTTGCACCGGAGGTAGGTACTCATTTGTACCTACAGGACGTGCATCAATATTGCCTTCGTACGGGCGCCATTTGGGAAACCAATTGGACATAAAATGAGCACTCAATAGATAAATTGTGCACATCATACTCTTGTTTTTTAGAAGATTTAATCTCTTTTAAAAATATTTTGTTCAAACTAATTACATGACTTTACATGTAAATTTACCAAATGGTAAAAGTTTTAAGGGTGTAAAAAAGGCATTAAATCATGCAATTAATCAAATAGGATAAGAGTCAATACTTCATAAATTTTTCTTATTTTATATATTCCAAAATAAATTAAAACCAATATGACTGATCAAAAAAAAAGCACACAGTTCTGTGTGCTTTTTGAAAACTTGGAAGATTTAGCCAGTGTTACGCAAACCTGCCGCAATACCCGCGATGCTGACCATTAACGCATGGTCGACTGGGGTATTTTCAGCTTGACGCTCGGCAAGGTATGCACGGCGGCGTTTCATCAGTTCGGCTTGTAGTAAATGTAGCGGCAATAAATAAGGCTTACGCACCTTCATGGATTGGTCAAGCACATCGTTACTGCTAAGTAATTTCGATTCACCTTTGAGTGCTAATAGCGTTTGTACCGCATCACGTAAACGCTGACGTAACTCTTCGCCCAACTGTTTGAGGTCTGCGTCATCTGTCAGATGAGACTCATAATATAGTGCCACATGGCCATCAGCCTTAGACAAGACCATTTCCAACATATCAATCAGGGTTTGGAAATACGGCCATTGCTCTAACATTTCTTCGAGTGTCTGCTTTTGACCTTGATCAATCACTTGATTAATCGCAGCACCAGTACCGAGCCAAGCAGGTAGCATTAAACGAATTTGAGTCCATGCGAATACCCACGGAATCGCACGCAATGACTCAATTCCACCGCTGACTTTACGTTTGGCTGGGCGTGATCCGAGCGGTAACATTTGTAGTTCCAGTTCTGGCGTTACAGTCCGTAGGTATTTTACAAAATGCGGATTTTCACGCACGGTTTGACGATACACCTGTACCGACAGATCCGTCATGCTGTGCATGAGCTGACGCCATTCCTGTTTCGGTTCAGGCGGTGGTAATAAGGTCGCTTCTAAGGTCGCTGCGGTGTAAATTTCTAAGTTTTGTAAGGCAATGCCTTCTAATCCAAACTTGAAGCGAATCATTTCCCCTTGTTCTGTGACACGGATTGCACCTGAAATCGAACCTGGTGGCTGTGAAAATAGGGCTTGCTGTGTCGGCGCACCACCACGGCTGATTGAACCGCCACGGCCATGGAATAATGTCAGTTGTACATCATGTTTTTTCGCAACCGCGGTTAATTCTTCCTGCGCACGATACTGTGCCCAGTTTGCCGACATAAAGCCCGCATCTTTGGCAGAGTCTGAATAGCCAATCATCACCTCATGTTTACCCTGAATATGCTGCTTATACCAATGCATATTGAATAGGGTATTCATGGTACGGGCGGCACCATCCAAATCTTTTAAAGTTTCAAACAGTGGCACAACGCGTAGCGCTTGTTTGATGCCCGCTTCTTTTTGCAGTAACAATACGGCCAAGACATCACTCGGATGCTCTGCCATGGAAATAATATAAGCCCCTAAACTTTCAGGTGGTTGCTCTGCCAAAGTGCGCATGGTCGCAAAGACTTCTTGTACATCTGGATGTTCAATCAGGCTTTGTTTTGGCTCATTTAAAAACTTCGGTAGCAGTGGACGTTTGCTTTGCAGTTCCTGAATCAAGAAATTTTGACGGGCTTGCTCCGTCCATGTTTCAAAATTGCCTAAACCTAAATATTCCGTAATGGCAGAAATGGCTTGGCGATGACGAGTCGACTCCTGACGAATATCGAGTTTGAGTAATTCGATACCGAAACAATTCACCCGATGAATAAAGTCGAGTAACTGACCATTGGCAATTTCAGGTAAACCGCTGTCAATCAGTGAACGGTAGCAAACCAATAGTGGATCGAGCAGTTCATGGCGGCTTTTAATGACTTGGCTATCGTCCGCATCTTCACCACGGAGTTTTAGTGCCAACCAGTGACGAGTGGCTTTGAGGCGTTCCCGTGCATCACGTAGATATTCACGATACGGTTCAGGGTGGAAATGACCCAAGGCATCACTAAGCTCTTTGCTGCATTCTTGAATAGAGAGTTCCCAACGCAGGTCTTCGATATCGCGTAAATACAGGTCGGCAGCTTTCCAGCGTGAAAGCCAAAGCACTTCTTGAGTAATATTATGGGTGACGTTTGGGTTACCATCACGGTCACCGCCCATCCATGACGCAAAGCGCACTGGGGCAACATTTAAAGGCAAGGTCTTGCCACAATGATCTTGAACCATGCCATCCAATTCACGCATGAATTTGGGTACAGCATTCCACAAGGTCTGTTCAATGGTCGTGAAGCCCCATTTAGCTTCGTCGACAGGCGTCGGGCGATGTTGACGAATTTCATCTGTTTGCCATGCAGAGCAAATCAGTTGTTTTAAATCATCCAGAACGGCTTTGCGTTCGCGTGGCGTAAGTTTTTGTTGATCCATTTTAAACAGGCAATCATTAATCCCATCATATTTCTGGATCAAGGTACGGCGGCTGACTTCAGTTGGATGTGCAGTCAGGACCAGTTCAATTTTTAATTCACAAATTTGTTGGAACAGTTGGTCCGCACTGATGTTATTGCTTTTAAATTTTTCAAATAAATGATCGAGTGGATTCGGTGATGGTGCTTGCTCATCAAACTCACTTTGGCGACGGCTGCGCACCACATTGTATTGTTCGGCAATATTGGCAAAGTTGAGAAAGTGCGTAAATGCACGGGTCAGAGGCAGAATTTCTTCATCTTTTAAATTTAAAAATAATTGTTCTAACTGTTTTTCAGCTTCAACTTGTCCATCGCGCGCGCCTTTAGACAAAGCACGAATTTGCTCTACCTGATTAAACAAATCTTGTCCTGCATGCTGCTTTAGGGTTTCACCTAATAAATTGCCCAGTAAGCGCACGTCTTCACGTAATGGAGCATCAATTTGTTGAATCATTTGTTATTTCTCCGCGTATTCCTGTCTCGACTATACCCCGAAAGTGCCGTGGCAAAAGGGGGTACAGACAAAAGTCGGATAACTTTTCTAGGTAAATGAGCAATAGCTATGCCATTTGTTTCAGTTTAGCGTTGAAATATTTCAGAAAATGCTTAGCTCTGCGTGCTGAGTTGATATTTCAGCATAAAGATGTCGATGGCAGAGTGAATAATGGCCTGTCGCTCT
Source organism: Acinetobacter sp. YH12052 (assembly GCF_013419835.1). Taxonomy (NCBI): domain Bacteria; kingdom Pseudomonadati; phylum Pseudomonadota; class Gammaproteobacteria; order Moraxellales; family Moraxellaceae; genus Acinetobacter; species Acinetobacter sp. YH12052. The sequence continues at coordinate 11,679 of NZ_VOZI01000031.1, read as the reverse complement.
GCTGCTTCAGGTACTGGGCGCATGCCCAATAAGACTTCTTGATGGCGTAGTCCCATCAGTAGCGACACAATCAGTTCAGTTTGTCGGGCAGGATTATCCTGCTGAATGAAATTTAAAGCCGCTGCGTCTTGAAAGAAATTCTCCCAGACTTGGCGCATTTTCAAATGTGAGGCACGGAAAAACTGGTCCACCAAGGGACTGTGTTCGGCAGCCAACTCCAAAAGTAATAAATCCAGTTTAATGGCTTCAGGCAAATTCATGATGTTCAGCCCCAACTCACAAATTTCAACGAAAGCCTGCATAAAATGACTTTCGCTGTGCAGATGTCGCGGGCGAGTATTTAAAATATATTCACAGGTATCTTCAATTGCACTGGTAAATAAAGTGGCTTTGTCCTGAAAATGGTTATAGACCGTCAGTTTGGTGACCCCTGCATGTTGCGCAATCTGATTCATGCTGCAACCGTGATAGCCCATTTCTAAAAATAATTGTTTTGCAGACTCTAAAATCCGTTGTCGTTTTTCTAAGTCTTTTGGGCGGCCGACATTCATTTGCTGAAAAAATTCCAAAAAAGGCGAAAAGGTCATTGATTTCGGATAATTAATCTAATTAATGTACCGCATGGTTTATTAATTAAAAAATAACCAAATTAATTGAATAATATTCTGCCCTAAAAAAGACTTTTTATTAAGAGCGAACTTCATGAGTACGATTAAGACCACAGTTGTCAGCATGATTATCGTTTGCAGTGTGACCTTATGGGGATGCAGCAAGGATAAAGCCCAAACGGAACAGGAAGTGCCATTTGTGATGGTGACTCAGCCGGGTGCCGCACATTTTGAACAAAAAAGTTATGCGGGTGATGTACAAGCACGCCAGCAAACAGCTTTAGCGTTTCGGGTTGGCGGTCAAATCACTGAGCGCTATGTCGATGTTGGAGACCAAGTCCGAGTCGGACAAGTCTTGGCAAAATTAGATGTCAAAGATGCACAGTTGCAACTGAATGCAGCACAAGCACAGCTTGAAAGTGCGCGTTCCGCTGCACAAATTGCTGAAGACGAATTAAAACGATTTAAGCAATTATTGCCAGTCAATGCCGTGAGTCGTTCGCAGTATGATGCGGTGGAAAACCAATATAAAGCGGCACAGTCGAACTTAAAGCAAGCTCAATCAAATTATGATGTGAGTCGTAATCAGACCGGTTATAACCAATTAATTGCCAATAAAAATGGGGTCATTACTGAACGTAATATTGAGATTGGTCAAGTGATTGCAGCAGGACAACCAGCTTTTCAATTGGCGATAGCAGGTGAACGTGAAGTGGTCATTGGTGTGCCTGAACAAGCGGTTACTGAAATTAAAACAGGGCAGGATGCATGGGTTACCTTGTGGTCTAAACCACAGGAAAAATTTGCAGGCTATGTGCGTGAAATTAGTCCTGCAGCCGATCAGTCTCGTACATATAGTGTCAAAGTGGCATTACGTGAAGGCAATAGCGCCATTCAACTGGGGCAAAGTGCACGGGTATTTTTAACCAAAGCACAGCAGAATGTTTTGCATGTGCCGTTATCGAGTGTGTCTGCGAGTGGTCAGCAGGCATATGTGATGGTGGTCAATGCAGATAATACGGTACGTAAAGTTCCAGTAAGTTTAGGCGAATACGGACGTGACAGCGTGCCCGTACTCAGTGGTCTGCAAGCAGGGGATTTTGTGGTGGTTGGCGGCGTACATTTGCTCCGTGAAAAGCAAAAAATACAACCCGTTGATCGTGAAAATCGAGCGGTACACATTCAGACAGGAGTTAAATAATGCATTTTAACTTGTCTGAGTGGGCACTGAAAAATAAAGGCTTAATCCTTTATTTTATGATTCTACTGGGCATCGTTGGGATATTTTCTTATTCCAAATTGTCGCAGAGTGAAGACCCGCCATTTACCTTTAAAGTCATGGTGATTCAAACCTATTGGCCTGGTGCAACAGCCAAAGAAGTTTCGCTACAGGTCACCGATCGAATTGAAAAAGAACTGATGACCACGGGGCAGTATGAACGCATCATGGCGTATTCACGTCCGGGTGAATCCATGGTGACCTTTGTGGCCAAGGACAGTCTACGTTCGCTGCAAGTCCCCGATGTTTGGTACACCGTGCGTAAAAAGGTCAATGATATTCGCCATCAATTGCCATCTGGGGTGCAAGGTCCTTTCTTTAATGATGAGTTTGGTGACACCTTCGGTAATATCTATGTGCTCACCGGCAAAGACTTTGACTATGCCACCATGAAGGAATATGCCGACCGTTTACAGCTCCAGTTACAACGAGTCAAAGACGTTGCGAAAGTGGATTTAATTGGTTTGCAAGATCAAAAAGTTTGGATTGAAATTTCCAACACCAAAGCCACGCAAATGGGCATACCCGTGACGGCGATTCAACAAGCCTTGCAGCAGCAAAACACGGTTGCCAGTGCTGGCTTTTTTGAAACCAATTCAGACCGGATTCAAGTGCGTGTCAGCGGCAATTTACAAAACATTGATGAACTGCGTCAGATGCCCTTATTGGTGAATGGTCGAACCATTCAGTTGGGTGATGTGGCAGATGTACATCGGGGCTTTAGTGATCCACCGCAGCCGCGTATGCGTTTTATGGGCGAAAATGGTTTAGGCATTGCCGTGTCGATGCGTAAAGGTGGCGACATTCTGGCTTTGGGTAAAAACCTAGAAACAGAATTTGCCCGCCTGCAAAAAACCTTGCCCTTGGGCATGGAACTAAAAAAAGTGTCGGATCAGCCTGTAGCCGTGAAGCGCAGCGTCAATGAGTTTATGAAAGTCCTCGCTGAAGCCGTGATTATCGTCCTGTTGGTGAGCTTCTTCTCCTTGGGTTTCCGTACAGGATTGGTTGTGGCATTTTCCATTCCCTTAGTCTTGGCCATGACTTTTGCTGGCATGCAGATGTTTGATGTCGGGTTGCACAAGATTTCTTTGGGGGCCTTGATTCTCGCACTCGGTTTATTGGTGGATGATGCGATTATTGCCGTCGAAATGATGGCGATCAAAATGGAGCAGGGCTATAGTCGATTACAAGCCGCCGGACATGCGTGGCGCACCACCGCATTTCCAATGCTAACAGGCACGCTAATTACGGCTGCAGGATTTTTGCCGATTGCCACAGCCGCATCGAGCACAGGGGAATACACTCGCTCGATTTTCCAAGTGGTCACCATTGCATTGGTGGTGTCATGGTTTGCAGCAGTGCTGTTCGTACCCTATCTGGGGGATAAATTACTACCCGATTTCAACAAAGACTTAGTACAAAAAGCCCCGTGGTATCAGCGCCTGTGGGCACGTTTGCGCAAACAACCTGAACCTCAGCCGATGGTGCATCATGCCGGTGAACATCACGATCCTTATCAATCTCCGTTTTATCAACGCTTCCGTAGTTGGGTTGATATCTGTGTGACCTATCGCAAGACGGTCATTGCAACGACGGTTGGCATTTTTGTGTTATCGATTTTAATGTTTAAAACGGTACCACAGCAGTTCTTCCCACCGTCAAACCGTGCTGAAATTTTAGTGGATTTAAAACTCGAGGAAGGTGCATCTCTGAAAGCCACAGAAGCAGCCGTAAAAAAAGTCGAAGCGTTCTTGTCAAAAAAACAGGGCATTGATAATTTTGTGGCTTATGTGGGGACAGGTTCGCCGCGGTTTTATTTACCTCTAGATCAACAGCTACCTCAAGCCAGTTTTGCTCAGTTTGTGGTGTTGGCTTCATCTTTAGATGATCGCAATGAAATCCGTCAGTCATTAGCAGAAGAAATCCGTAAGCTCTTACCTGAAGTACGTACTCGCGTTTCACTTTTAGAAAATGGTCCACCCGTGGGTTATCCATTGCAGTTCCGCGTGTCAGGTGAAGATCTGATCTTGGTGCGTGAGTGGGCACAACGGGTGTCTGCAAAAGTCAGTGAAAACCCGAACACCACCAATGTGCATTTGGATTGGGGTGAACCAAGCAAAGTCATTAAACTGGACATCGACCAAGATCGCGCACGTCAAATGGGAGTTTCCAGTCTAGATCTGTCCAATTTCCTGAATAGTTCAATCAGTGGTGCAGTGATTAATCAGTATCGTGAGAAACGAGAGCTGATTGAAATTCGGATGCGTGGTGATCAAGCGGAGCGATTGGATGTCGGTTCGCTCAGCAGTTTGGCAGTACCGACCAGCAATGGTGGTTCAGTGCCATTGGCGCAGATTGCGAAAATTGAGTATAGCTTTGAAGAAGGTTTGATTTGGCATCGTAACCGTTTACCGACCATTACTGTGCGCGCGGATATTCGCAGTAAATTGCAACCTGCAACGGTGGTGGGTGAGTTAAAAGATTCATTTGATCAGCTACGTGCAGAGATGCCGAATGGTTATCTACTCGAAGTAGGCGGCACTGTGGAAGAGTCAGCACGAGGTCAAACTTCTGTAAATGCGGGCATGCCACTATTTCTCGCAGTTGTCATGACTTTGTTGATGATTCAATTACGCAGCATGTCACGGGCGATGATCGTATTTTTAACTGCACCTTTGGGCATTATTGGCGTGGTGTTATTCCTGTTATTGTTCAATAAACCCTTTGGTTTTGTGGCGATGCTCGGCACGATTGCACTGTCAGGAATGATTATGCGCAATTCACTGATTTTGATTGATCAGATTGAACAAGATATTCAGTCCGGGGAGTCGGCTTGGGATGCGATTATCAATGCGACGGTACGTCGTTGCCGTCCCATTGTGTTGACTGCATTGGCCGCTGTATTGGCGATGATTCCACTTTCTCGCAGTATTTTCTTCGGTCCAATGGCCGTGGCGATTATGGGTGGATTGATCGTGGCGACCCTACTGACCTTGTTCTTTTTACCTGCGTTGTATGCACAGTGGTTTAAAGTGAAAAAAACTCAGCAGAATCCTTAAAAGTGTCATAATATTGGGTGCGAAATATTGAATTTTTCTCTATAGTAGCACCTGATCTACAAAGACATTTTTAAAAAGTAAAACAACCACAAGTGCAGCGCGGCATATTGTGGTGTACGGGGTTGAATCACAGATGACAGCAGAGAGTTTAGCTAAGTATCGCCGTTATATTGCGATTTCTTATGTCTTCATGTTTTTCGCTTTATTTACCCTGATTAGTGGTGTATTTGCCTACGGCTTTGCACGCAAAGTAACTCAAATCGATTCTGCAGAAGTTTGGCTCCAAGCCCAAGCGCTTTGGGTCATGCGCACCGTCGTGATTTATTCCATGATGGCCATTTTTGCCGCACTGTGGTTTATTCCTTTATTTTTCTATTATTGGGACACCTATCTTTGGGTGACTGCATGCACGGTAATTGGTGTGATCTTTTCTGCGATTGCCTTTTTGTATCTATTAAATGCATGGATCCAAGGTCTATCCAAATTCGTTAAAAATAAGGCTGTTTTCTAAGTCGATTTATTTTTTTCCTGCCTACCCCTTGAAAAAATGGTTTGATTCCCCAATTTCAGACCACAGTTAAGTATTAAATTAAATTCCGTGAGGAGCATCGCCAGACATGGCTAAACGTGATTATTATGAGGTTTTAGGTGTATCTAAAACCGCAAGTGATGATGAAATTAAAAAAGCCTACCGTAAGTTGGCGATGAAGTATCACCCTGACCGTAATCCAGATAACCCAGAAGCTGAAGAAAAATTCAAAGAAGCTGCAGAAGCATATGAAGTTTTATCGGACAGCGAAAAACGTAGTATGTATGACCGTATGGGACATCAAGCTTTTGAAGGCGGCATGGGCGGCGGCGGTGGCTTCGGTGGCGGTTTTAGCGCAGAAGATATCTTTAGTCAGTTTGGTGACATATTCGGTGGCGCATTTGGCGGTGGTGGCCGTGGTGGTCAGCAACGTGCACGCCGTGGTTCAGACTTACGCTATGTTATGGAGCTTACCCTTGAGGAAGCTGTGAAGGGCGTGAAAAAAACCATTACCTTTACTGCGCCAGCGCCATGTGATGCCTGTGATGGTAAAGGATCTAAAAATCCAAACGACGTTGAAACCTGTAAAACTTGTCATGGTGCAGGTCAAGTGCGTATGCAACAGGGCTTCTTCTCTGTGCAGCAAACCTGTAGCACCTGTCGTGGTCAAGGTAAAATTATTAAGAACCCATGTAATAAATGTCATGGTTCAGGGGTTTCTGACCGTCAGCAAACTTTAGAAGTGACCATTCCTGCAGGTGTGGATAATGGCGACCGCGTACGTTTAAGTGGCAAAGGCGAGGCGATCCGTGATGGCCAAGCAGGCGACTTATATGTAGAAGTGGTGGTACGTGAACACGAAATCTTCCAACGTGATGGCGCTGACCTGTATATGGATGTGCCTGTAAGCATTGCAGATGCTGCATTGGGTAAAGAAATTCAAATTCCGACTCTCGATGGCCGTGTGAGCTTGAAAGTGCCTGAAGGAACTCAAACTGGCAAATTGTTCCGCTTACGTGGTAAAGGTGTGAAACCTGTACGTACCAGCATGACTGGTGACTTACTCTGCCGTATCGTGGTGGAAACGCCAGTGAATTTAACGGCTCGTCAACGTGAATTGTTAAAAGAGTTACAAGACACGATGGATGGCGATGACAATAAATCATCTCCGAAGAAAAAATCATTCTTCGACCGTTTATTTGATTAATTGATATGATTTGCTTGAGTTCGCTGTGATTTGAACTTAGCTATAAAAAAGCCTGCAAAATTGCAGGCTTTTTTAATGAGCGTTTTAAGGTTTCGGCTGTGCTATAGGTAGTAATAAACTCTCATAGCTCATGTCGAGCCTATAGATATTTTTAAGACGCTGTAGCTGATGACGTGCTTCAGCCTCACGACCATTAAAGGCCAATAAACGTGCATATTTAATGATGTGGTATTTCGCTGGATAGCTGCGAACCAATTTTTCAGTCTCCTGAATGGTTTGTTCAGAAACGATGGAATACGGATTTAAACGAATAATCGCTACCCGATGTCTAAATTCTGTGAGTAAATAGATCGGCTCATGGTTGGTGATTTTCTCCGGCATTTTTTCATATTTTGATGCCTGACCCAGCTGAATTGCTGCATTGGCATAATCACGATAAATCACCGTAATCAGCACGGCACCAATCACGAAAACAATGCGGATAAACCACGGAGACAGACTCAATGTAGCCGTCTGTGATTTCGCAGCTTGAAGAATCCCGATAATAAAACCCGCAGGCAGTAAGAAATATGCGTAGTTTTGCGGAAACTCCAACATGGCATGAATAACGAAGACACCGACCATCAATAGGCCAATCACAGATAATGCAGACTTGGCTAACTTCTGTAATTGAATGCCCCAGTAAGCGAAATAGGCCAAGAACGGCACACCAATAATGGCGCCATTCCACAATAAGAAATCCAAAATAAAATTGTGTGAGCTACGAATCCATACAGGCCCTTGTACCGTGTCAGAGATCGAGACAAAAGCGCTACTGGTTTGATGCCAACCATAGCCAAACCAAGGCTGTGCAGCTACGGCATGCGCCATTTGTTGCCAAATGGCTAAACGAGACATATCTCCACTAGCACGTTCGGCTACGTCACGACTTTCTTGAATATTCATGTCGGATATTTGGCTCATGATTTGACTTAATTTTGGCATCAATACAATCAGTGCCACAAAGCCCATAAACCAGGCCAAGCTGTAAAACCAGCGAAGACGGATATAATCTTTGTACTGTGCATAAGCCAAATAGACTAGGACACAGATACTTGCCACCCAAGAGGTGCGAGATTGGCTGAGCGCGACCCCAATTAAAATAGGAATTGCACAAGTGACCAAATAGCGGGTTTTAACTTTTTGCTGTTCATAAACATATAAGCAGGCTAACAAGGACATGAGCAGAAACGTGGCCATGTTATTTGGCTGAGCAAAGTTTGCAAATGGGCGCGTAGTTCCACTAATTTTCATCACAAAAGGAAGAAACGAGTCAAAATCTAGCCACTGACATATTGCGATGAGCCCTGTCATAACCCCAGAAGCAACAAAGGTATAGCTTAGGTATAGGAATGTTTTTTCGCGTTTTTCTGTACCTTGTGAGAGGCTGAAACCAAGATTGATACACAGCCAGAAGCTGAACACAAACAGCATACAGAGCAAGGCGATACTAAAATAATATACCTGCCCAAAAGCCAGTTGGATGAAGGGGATCAGCGCTAAGAGCAACAGGGGCAAGGAAATTTTTGCCACCATGAGCTTTTCTTTAAAGAACGTTGCCGCTAAGGCAAATAGGGCAAAGAAGGTATAAAGCTCACCGGTATACGTGGCCCAAGGTCGGTAATGAATCGGAATCAGCCATGCCAATGCAATACAGACTGCCGCACAAAGATACAATAGGGTTTTCATGAATATTCAAGATCAATAGAACGCGCCTATCATACAGTGAAAATACCCAAACTTGGTGAGGGAATAGTCAGCGTCTGTCGAAGAGCTTGATTTGCAAAAGTCTTTAGGAAAATGCAGGATTTTTTTGTTTGTAACTTAGCCTGCGCATGGAGTTTTGATATAGTAAGACCAATTTCGAATCAACATTAGGAAAATGTTATGTCAGCAGCTCCACGTATTGGTATCTTGGGCGCAGGCGGTCGTATGGGACGCATCTTAATTCAGGCGGTTCAGCAAGCTGGTTATCAATTGGCTGCTGCGGTAGAACGTCCTGAAAGTAGTTTGGTCGGTGCGGATGCCGGTGAACTTGCAGGGATTGGCGCGGTTGGCGTAAAGGTTGTCGGTAACCTTGCTGAAGTTTTAAAAGATTGTGATGTCGTGATCGATTTTACTGCACCTGCAGCAACAGTGCAGCATCTTAAACTTTGCCGTGAAGCAGGCGTTGCGATTGTCATTGGTACCACAGGTATGAATGATGAGCAAAAAGCTTATCTCGATGAAACAGCAACAGAAACTCCAGTGGTCTATGCAGCGAACTATTCTGTCGGTGTAAACGTTTCAATCAAACTTCTTGAATTGGCATCAAAAGTGTTTGGCGATACTGTAGATATTGAAGTGATTGAAGCCCATCATCGCCATAAAGTTGATGCACCATCAGGTACAGCGCTGATGTGGGGTGAAGCCATTGCCGGTGCTTTAGGACGTGACTTAAAACAAGATGCTGTGTATTGCCGTGAAGGTCATACGGGTCCACGTGAACGTCAAACCATTGGCTTTCAAACGATTCGTGGTGGTGACATTGTCGGTGAACATACTGCGATGTTTATTGCGGATGGCGAACGTGTTGAAATTACCCATAAAGCGACTAACCGTATGAACTTTGCCTCTGGTGCAGTACGTGCAGCTGCATGGGTAGTTGGTCGTGAAGCACGTAAGTACGATATGAAAGACGTACTGGGTTTTAACGATATTGACGTATAAAAGCGCGTTAAAATCCGTTATAACAACAGCATAAAATTAAAATAAGACGATCAATGGAATGAAAAAAGTCATCTTTATGGCCTGTGCTGTCGCATTCACTGCGGCAGTACAAGCGAAAACTATGGATAATGCCAAACTCACGATTAATAAAAATAATATTAAGGTTTGGACCTACCAAAATGCTCAAAATCCTGTCTTTCAATACAAAGCTGAAACCAGTTTTGATGTACCCATTGAAAAAGCGGTTTCCCTGATTTTAGATGTGGAAAATGCAGTGAATTGGGTCCCTTATATGGGCAGTGTCAAAGTCTTATCCCGCGATGACCAAAAAGGTGAATTCAGTTTATATATGGTGTTGGATTTTCCTTTTCCCTTAAAAGACCGTGATTTGGTGGTACAAGGCAAAATGCGTAAAGATGCACAGGGCATTATTAGCATCCAAAATAAAGCAGTGAAAAAAGGTTATCCGATCAATCCCAATTATGTACGCCTAACCGACTATGAGGGCGATTGGACCTTCCAGCGTTTAGGCAATCAAAAAGTCAAAGTGTCGACCTATGGCTATGCCAATCCGGAAGGCTCCATTCCGCTCAGTTTCGTGAATATGTTTGTGCAGCAACAGCCTTATCAAATGCTACAAAAAATGAAAGTGCAGCTGGGTAAAAGCAAAACTGTTGCGACCGTTCCCGAAATTTTAAAATAAGCCTTAGTAATGATTCAGTTCAATATGAACGATCAATGACTTTGCATCTCAGGCAGGCGAAATGCAGTCAACTGCTGCATGTGCTGTGTTTCTGGAAGTTCGATGCTGAGTAAGGTCTGTTCTGGAAATTGATGCGGATGTAACTTGATTTGAAATTGCCGCGCGGTCATTTGTTCACAGGCAAAGCGAAGTTTGGCTTGCTGCGGCATGATATTCATGCCGTTTTCAGACTTGGCTTTATAGATATATAGCTGCTGATGTAACCCGCCGCTGGTGATCGGTTGGATCTGCTCAAGTTCATATTGCGTCAGTTTTTGGGCACTCAAAAAACCTTGAATTAAAGATTTACAGATAAAATTTTGCTGGCTTTGAGCTTGAGTGTGCTGTTCGGGTTGGCACGCCATAAGCGTGAGTGTGCTGAAGATGATTAGACCCGCTCGAAGCTGCGTGAAGTCATTCATGTATTTGTCCCCCTATCGTTATTTTTGAGATATCAACCTGATGCCATCAGCTTAAATCTGTTAACTTAATGGGTACAGATACAAGAATGATTAAAAAAAGGGTACAGATGGCTTTTCAATATCAGCAGCTTGCGCAGCAGTTGGCACAGAAAATTTATAGTGGTGAATTGGCCGCAGGGCAGCGTCTGTATGCGCTACGTCAATTTTCACAGCAGCATCAGATCAGTTTAAATACCGCGAAACGCTGCTATGAATTACTTGAAGCCAAAGGCCTGATTTATGTCAAAGAAAAGTCTGGTTATTTTGTGCAATCCTCACAGAAAGCCCAGCAAATTGCCGTGCCGAATCATCCTGATTTTGATTCCCGACCTCGTGAAATTTCGAATTTAGAATTGCAAATTCAGATCCATGAAGCCTCTGCAAATAGTCGCCTGATTCATTTGGGTTCAATTCAGTTGTCCCCCCAATTTTGTTCCTGTTGAAGCACTCAGACGTTCAATCCAAAGGGCATTAAAGCATTGTAAACCAGAAGATTTTTTATATAACAATCGGCAAGGTCATCCACAATTGCATGAAGCTTTGTCGGCACATTGGGCTGAAGATGGTTTTTACATGCCTAAGGATGATATTTACATAAGCAATGGTTGTATGCCTGCTTTGTCAGTGATGTTGCAAAATCTGAGTGCGGAAGGGGAGAGTGTCATTGTCCCGACGCCGAACTATAATGGGCAATTGCAATTATTGGCTTTATTGAAGCGGAAAATTGTTGAAATTCCTGCCAATACGGAAGGTTTTGATTTAGATCGTTTAGAGCAGGCGATGCGGGATTCAGGCGCGAAAGTATGCTTATTGACTGCAAATTTTCAAAATCCTTTGGGTTTTTGTTTAAGTAATGAAGATAAGGAACGAATTGCACAACTCGCTGAAAAATATCAATGTTATGTGATTGAAGATGATATTTATCAAATGGAGCGTAAAACTCTGTCCTTCAGGTCAGAGATATAAGCGACACGACCTGAAGTGTCGTTTGATTTAACTAAGGACTATTTTCCTTGAGTTTTGATTGTTAATATAAGTACATGAAA
>NZ_VOZI01000030.1:0-18777 GCF_013419835.1 Acinetobacter sp. YH12052 | reverse complement strand
AAGAGTGAACCACCTGATCCCTTCCCGAACTCAGAAGTGAAACCTCTTAGCGCTGATGGTAGTGTGGGGTTACCCATGTGAGAGTAAGTCATCGCCAGCTCATTATTCGAAACACCCCCTGACTAGTCCAGGGGGTGTTTTTTTATGCAAGGAGAAAAAAGGAAAAAGGGAAAAGGAGAAAAATATAGATAAATTGATGCTTGAATCATCTAAACATGGGTGATTATTAGACAATCAATGCATTCAAAAAATCATCAATTTAAGGAATTCTCAGCTTTAAATGCCGTAAAACCTGAATGTAAGTAAGCCAAAACAACCGTTTAAATGCCTAATTATCGACTTAAGTGATGCTTGATGACTTATGATTTAGAAATCTACGACTTAGATCGTAGAGCTGCGATTTTTTTCTATAAAATTTGAGTTTTATTCTGACAATTTTCATATCAAATAATCTATCGTCTGATTGTGATTTAGCTTCTAATAACACATTGATAATTAATCATTATAAAAACTAGACCCGCAGTCCATCGACTTTTTTATGTATAAATATTTCAAAAATATTCGAGTTTTTATGACATTTTATTCCCAAACAACATGGATATATCTGAAAGGTATGGGTCTATACCTTTGTAATTTTGGACAATTTACAGTCAAAAACGGCATTGTAGCGAAAAATAAAACTCACAATTGGAGGTGAGGTTCAATGTCTACAAGCACAATGAATGTGAATAGCGTTGTCGATAACGCTAAGTTCACAAAATCGCATTTCAGCATCATGATGTGGTGTCTAATTCTTATTTTATTTGATGGTTACGACTTAGCGATCAATGGTGTTGCGCTGCCTTTATTAATGAAAGATTGGGGATTAACAGCTGTTCAAGCAGGTATGCTAGCGAGTACAGCACTTGCAGGGATGATGTTTGGTGCCATGATGTTTGGTACTTTGGCTGATAAGATTGGCCGTAAGAAAGTCATCATGATCTGTGTATTTTTATTCAGTACATTCACATTTTTAGGTGGTTTTGCTTCAAATCCTACGGAATTTGGTGCTTTACGTTTTATTGCTGGACTTGGTATTGGTGGGGTATTACCGAACCTTGTGGCATTGACTTCGGAATATGCACCTAAGCATCTACGCAGTACTTTAGTGACAACTATGTTCAGTGGTTATGCAATGGGTGGCATCATGGCGGCTCTATTTGGTTCATGGTTTACTGCGGATTATGGCTGGCAAATCATGTTCTTCATTGCGGGTATTCCACTGTTACTGCTGCCATTTGCTTGGAAGTTTTTACCTGAATCGCTCACATTTTTGGTGAAGGTGAATCGTCACGATGAAGCACGTCGTATGATTCAAACCATTGCACCTGAGCAAACGGTGACTGCAAATACTCAACTGGAACTGACTGAAGTTGCGGTTCCGGGTGGAACGTCTGTTAAAGCGTTGTATAAGCAAGGTCGTGGCGTAAGTACGATGTTGTTTTGGCTGTGTTTCTTTATGTGTCTATTAACCCTTTATGCATTAGGCAGTTGGTTACCAAAACTAATGATGGCCGCAGGTTATTCATTAGGTAGCAGTTTGACCTTCCTATTGGCGATGAATATTGGTGCGGTGATTGGTACGATTGGCGGCGGTATTTTAGCTGACAAATTCCATTTAAAACCGGTGATCATTACATTATGTCTCGCAGGTGCTGTGGCACTATCGTTACTCGGCTTTAATTCACCACAGCCTGTGATCTATCTTTTGGTTGCTGTCGCAGGTGCATCGGCAATTGGTTCGCAAATCTTGCTGTATAGCTATGTTGCACAGTACTATCCGTTGTCTGTACGTTCGACAGGTATTGGATGGGCATCTGCAGTCGGTCGTACAGGTGCGATTGTTGGCCCGATTCTGATCGGCTATTTATTATCACAAGAATTGCCACATCAAATTAACTTTATGGCCGTGGGAATTCCAGTAGTCATCGCAGCGATTGCAGTGTTCTTTATTCGCAAAGCGCAAACGGATGAAGAGGTTGCCGCTTTAGAAAATGTGAATAAGGCTTCAGTGAAAACACAGCGTTCGTATAGCTAAAACATAGATTTAAAAAGCCCGTCATTTGATGGGCTTTTTTTATGTTGTACTCATAATTCTTATCATTGAATTTGGGCTGAATGATTTATTAAAACATATTGATAAATAATGAGATTTAATATTTTTAAACAGCTCTTCTAATTTAATTTCATCGTTATATAGAGACTCGATCATACGTTTTTCAGTGCAAGCAGAGATCTGAAAATAGGGGTTAATATTCAAGGCATTTAGGTAGCTGAGTTTGACGCTTGTGGTTCATTTTGTTACTTAAATATAGTGAACTCTGTGCTCAGTCAGCGCATGATAGAGGCATAGATTTATTCACATTTATCAATAATGTCTCAAGATCATGGAAATATCGTCATGTCCAAAGCCGTACAAGATATAAAAGATTATCCGCTCTATGTTGCAGGTAAAGCAGCGACTACCGATCAGTGGTTAGAAGTGAATCAAAAATATACCCAAGACGTATATGCACGCGTTGCACTCGCAGATGCTGCAACCATTGAAAAAGCCATTGATTCAGCGGTTAAATCTAGCGCTGCAATGGCGGCATTGGAACCTTTTCAAAAACAAAAAATTTTACTGCACTGTGTTAAACGTTTTAATGAAATGCGTGCAGAATTGACTGAAATTTTAATTGCGGAAGGTGGAAAACCGCGTAAAGCCGCAGCTGCTGAAGTTGAACGTTTAATCAATACCTTTCAAATTGCTGCCGATGCTGTCACACAGATGGATGATGGTCGTATGATACCATTGGCGGTTACCGCAGCGGCATCCGGTTATCAAGGCATGGTCAAACATGTGCCGATAGGCCCTGTATCGTTGATCAGCCCGTTTAATTTTCCGATCAATCTTACTGCGCATAAAATTGCACCCGCCATTGCTGCAGGTTGTCCATTTGTGTTGAAACCTGCAAGTTTGACGCCTATTTCAGCTTTAAAAATTGCGGAAGTTTTAGCAGAAACGGATTTACCAAAAGGTGCCTTTTCGGTTTTACCTTGTCCACGTGAACATGCAGATATCTTGGTCACTGACGACCGATTTAAACTGCTCAGCTTTACCGGTTCCGATGTGGTTGGTTGGGATATGAAAGCGCGTGCGGGACGTAAAAAAGTGACTTTGGAGCTCGGTGGCAACGCTGCGGTATTGGTTGAGCCTGATACTGAAATTTCAGCGGCATTTATTGAACGCTTAGTCGGTGGGGCGTATAACCATGCAGGGCAGGTGTGTATCAGCGTACAACGCATCTTGGTGCATGCTGATATCTATGCCGATGTGAAGAAAAAACTCGTGGCGAGAATGAAGCAGCTTAAAGCGGCTGATCCTCACTTGGAAAGCACCATGGTCGGTCCAATGATTAAGGAAGCTGAAGCAACACGCGTGCATAAATGGGTCGATAAAGCAGTAAAAAAAGGTGCCAAAGCATTGGTTCGTGGTGAACATCGGGGGGCTTTGCTCGATCCAATTTTATTGGAAAATGTCGATGAATCACTAGAAGTGTATAAAGATGAAATCTTTGGCCCTGTCGCGATTTTAGAGAAATACAAAAATTTTGAAAAAGGCATCGCCAAAATTAATAGCAGCCGTTTTGGTTTACAAGCGGGCGTTTATACGCAAAATTTGAATAAAATGCTGTATGCGTGGAATCACTTAGATGTCGGTGGGGTGATTATTAATGACATTCCATCTTTCCGTGTTGATAACATGCCATATGGTGGCGTAAAAGATTCTGGCTTAGGCCGAGAAGGGATTCAGTCTGCCATTCGAGATATGCAAGAAGAACGCGTATTGGCAATAAAACTGTAGTCGTTTAAACATGGGCTTGGTTCAGCATGGATCTGTTCGAAGCCCAGTTTTTGAATCATTTCAAAAATCTAAAGTGAATAAGAAAAAATGAAACGAATTTTATTATGGGTCAGTTTGATGACCGTGAATATGGCTGTCTTTGCTTTTAACGCCACTCAAATGGTGACGGATGCACGCAGTCAAATTGGGAAAACCTTATATTATGATCCTGCGTATACTGCACTGCGTTATCCAATGGGAGATGTCCCTTTAATCAAGGGTGTTTGTACCGACGTGGTAATTCGTGCATTACGACAGCAAGGGATTGATTTACAACAAGCCATTCATGAAGATATGAAAGCCAATTTTAAGCAGTATCCACAAAAATGGGGCTTAAAAGGAACCGATAAAAATATTGATCATCGACGTGTTCCCAATATTCAAACTTGGATGCAACGTCAGGGCTATGTTGTCAAAAATAATCAGTATTTGGCAGGAGATATTGTCACTTGGGACTTAGGGCGTGGTTTAGTGCATATTGGCGTGGTTTCAGATCGTAAAGTGAAAGCTAGCGATGTTCCGCTGATCATCCATAATATAGGAGAGGGCACACAGGAAGAAGATCTTTTGCATGCCTATCAAATTACCGGACATTATCGAGTGAAATAACTTTAAAAATTTAATTGGAAATAAAATATTCCTAAAAGTTATATTATTAATAACTTAAATTGTATGAAAAATAAGCTGATTAAATGAACATTTAAGCCTAAACACATTATAAAAATGGAATATTTGCCGTAGAAATTACAGAAAAACTTAAAAAAAGTGAGTATTGTTAATTCATACAAAGGGAAAGTTATTTGTGGTGTTTTTAACCAAAATGCGCATGTGATTTTTCTGTTTGCAATTTGGTATAGACGCTCACAAGGTATCTCACCAGATCAAACACCCAGAATTTTATTTTTATGGTTCTTTTTTTGCTCGCGATATAACCATAACAAGCAGCAGTTAAAGATGCCTGAGGTTTAGGTGTTCTATGTCAGATAATCGTGAAATCTGGTCGGCACGATCAGGATTTATCATTGCCGCTATTGGTTCCGCTGTAGGTTTGGGAAACATTTGGCGTTTCCCTTACGTGGCGTATGAAAATGGTGGCGGTGCATTTTTAATTCCCTATTTAATTGCAATTTTTGCAGCGGGTTTGCCTTTATTGTTCTTAGATTATGCAGTGGGGCATAAATTCCGAAAAGCACCGCCAACTGCATATAAAAAACTTATGAACAGTGAGGCATTAGGCTGGTGGCAAGTGATGGTGACACTCATCATCGGGATCTACTATGCCAGCGTATTGTCATGGGCCGGTAGTTACATGTATTACGCCATTGGACAACAATGGGGCTCAGATACGGAAAGCTTTTTCTTTAAAACCTATCTACAAAATGGTGATGGCTTAACATTTGGTTTTGTTCCGACTTTATTTGTTGGTTTAGTCATTGTTTGGGCTGTGGTGATGTTCATTCTCTATGGCGGTGTACGTCGTGGTGTAGAACTTGCCAATAAAATTTTTATGCCGTTATTGATCGTGTTATTTAGCATTTTAGTCATTCAAGCATTGCGTCTACCGGGTGCGGCAGAAGGCTTAAATGCATTCTTTACGCCAAACTGGGAAGCGATGACCGACTATAAAGTATGGTTAGCAGCCTTTGGTCATATCTTCTTCTCGTTATCGATTGGTTTCGGGATCATGTTGACCTATGCGTCTTACTTAAAAGCAAAAACCAACTTAACCGGTTCAGGTGTAGTCGTTGCATTAGCCAACTCATCATTTGAAATCTTAGCGGGTATTGGCGTCTTTGCAGCACTTGGTTTCATGGCACAAAGTTCAGGTGTACCTGTAAAAGAAGTAGTATCTGGTGGTATTGGTTTAGCCTTTATTGCCTTCCCGAAAATCATTTCGAGTATGGGGGCAGGCGGTGATTTGTTTGGCTTCTTGTTCTTTGCTTCGTTGGTGGTTGCAGGGATTACCTCTATGGTGAGTATCTTGCAAGTGCCAATTGCAGCGTTTCAAGACAAATTGGGTTGGTCAAAAAATAAAGCTGTAACGATTGTTGCGGGCGGTTCAGCAATCGTATCTACACTTTTATTCTCTACACAAAGTGCCATTACTTTTGTTGATATCATTGACTACTTTGCCAATAACATTGGGATCGTGGGTGGTGGTTTACTCTCTATTATTTTGGTGTCGTGGTTCCATCGTCCATTGATGAAACAATTACAAGAGCATGCAAATCAATACTCAAGTATCAAGTTGGGTCAAGGTTGGAATTTCTTATTGACCGTGATCACCCCAATTTCATTATTGGTTGCACTTGTATTGACGATTAAGGCTGTCGCAACTGAAGGTTATGGCGGTTATCCTGCAACGACACTTTGGTTGGTGGGTGGTTCGGTATTGGCCTTCTTTGTATTGGGTTCTGTTCTATTAAGCTTGTGTAAAGACAAAGGTCCAGAGGAGAATTAATATGAATACATCTGCAATGATCATGATGATTTTATCAATTGTTTTGCTATGGGGTGGTTTACTTTTAGCGACGATTCATTTGGTGAAAAATCCTGACGAAGCTGAAGATTAAATTTAGAATGACGAAAAAAATGCCCGATGAAATCATCGGGCATTTTTTATGATTGTTTACATCTAAAAAGGTGTTTATTGATTTAGGCCGTTTTTACTATACGGCAATAATAGAAACCATCACCATAACCGACTTTTGGGAAAAGTTGACGGCCATGGATCTGTTCCATACCCCAGTCTGCCTCAATTTTGACTTCTTGAGCATCTGCATGATTAGCAAAAAACTCAACTATTTGCTGTTCATTTTCAGCTTTTAAAATCGAGCAAGTGATGTAAAGCAAGGTGCCGCCGACTTTAAGCTGCTTCCACATGTTTTCCAAAATTTGCTTTTGTAATACTACTGTTTTCGCAATGTCGCCCGATTGACGTAGTAAACGAATATCCGGATGACGACGCATTACACCGACAGCAGTACATGGCGCATCGAGCACGATACAATCAGCAAGCTCAGGAGAAGTGTAAGTGATGGCATCGGCAGTTTGAATTTCAACATGTTTACCATCGAGATCCAAACGATCAAGGTTTTCAACCACGCGTTTCAGACGCTTTTCATCTTGATCCAGTGCAATGAGTTTCTTCGGTTGGAAAGTCTCTAAAATGTGTGCGGTTTTACCACCCGGTGCAGCACAAGCATCTATCACAAATTTACCATCGAGATTTGGTAAGAGTGTTGCACACAGCTGAGCATGTTCATCTTGTACCGAGAAACCACCTGCTTCAAAGCCCGGCAAACTTGGAATGTGTAGGCTTTCGTCCATCACGATACCGACATCAGACAGTTCACAACGATGTGCATCGATGCCTTCATCTTCCAGAATATCAAGGTATTCGTCACGGCTCACTTGACGTGTATTAACACGTAACGTCAGTGGTGCAATTTGTTTAAGCTCATAGCTGAGCTCGTCAAATTGTTCACCCCAGTCTTTTTTCAAACGTTTAGATAACCAACTAGGTAAATTGGTGGCTTGTTCAAGTACGTCGTAGAACTGTTCTGTTTCACGTGTTGCACGGCGCAAAATCGCGTTGATTAAGCCACTTAGACTGCCCATACCCAATTGTTTTGCAGCTTCCACCGTTTCAGAAATTGCAGCGTGAGCTGCGACACGGGTACACAACAATTGGTACAAACCAAGGTATAAACAGGTTTCAACCACTTGGTTATCTACAGGTTTAGACAGTAATGGTAAAGTCAGTTGTTTCAATGCGTACCATTGACGTAAACAACCAAGCACCAATTCATGGAATAACGCACGGTCTTTATCTGACACGATATTCATTTGCTGCGCGAGTACCGATTGCAGCGATTGACCATTTTGGACAGCCAATAACGTCTTCACTACCTGAGCACGTAAATTAAGGTCTCGGGTCGAGGCGTTGGGAGATTGCTTCATTATAAAATTTGTCCAATAGTCAATTTTTGGGTTTGTAAAATTTGTACAGGGTTGAGTGGTTTAGCACCCGGCCATTGCAAAGAAGTCAAAATAATCACGCTGCCATTGGCACAGGCAACGTGTATGCCTTTTTTGTCGATAGCGATGATTTCACCTGCTTGAGCATTCGGTGCAGACGCAGCAGAAAGTTCAGAATGCCAAACACGTAAGTTGTTTTGTTCATCCAACTGAATAAATGCTACCGGCCACGGATTAAAGGCGCGAATGTTACGATCGATTTGTACAGCATCGATGGACCAATCAATTTTTGCTTCAGCTTTTGAAAGCTTATGTGCATAAACCGTTAATGCTTCGTCTTGGATTTCACGGCTGTCCAGATATTGCTGCAATGTTTGTTCAGTATCTAAAACGGCAACAATAGCAGTTGCACCTTGCTCTGCAAGTTTGTCATGCAAAGTTGCAGAGGTATCCGTTGCTTCAATCGGGCAGATGGTTTTATACATCATGTCGCCTGTATCGAGTCCGGCTGCCATTTTCATAATGGTGACACCCGTTTCAGTATCACCTGTAGCGATGGCACGTTGAATCGGTGCGGCACCACGCCAACGTGGCAGCAATGAACCATGAATATTCAGACAGCCATATTTCGGG
Organism: Acinetobacter sp. YH12052; assembly: GCF_013419835.1. Lineage (NCBI taxonomy): Bacteria > Pseudomonadati > Pseudomonadota > Gammaproteobacteria > Moraxellales > Moraxellaceae > Acinetobacter > Acinetobacter sp. YH12052. Next base: position 10,238 of record NZ_VOZI01000030.1, on the reverse strand, counting down.
GTATCTAACACCACTTGCGGCAAGATCAAACCATAGGCTGCAACCACCATAACATCGGCATTTAAGGCTTTTAATTCCGCCTGTGCGGCTAAACCTTCTTCAGTCGATGATTTGAAATGAAGGGGTTGGTAAACAGGAATATCATGTTCAAGTGCTAAGACTTTAACAGCGGATGCAGTTAATTTTTGTCCACGACCTGCTTTGCGGTCAGGTTGAGTGTATACCGCAACAATTTCATGTTGTGTTTTGAGCAATGCAGCTAATGCTGTTGCGGCAAATTCTGGTGTACCGGCAAAGATGATTTTCAAAATGAATGAACCGAATTTGTGTTGAATATGTGGATTATAGCAAAGGATTAAAGCGTAATTTAGAACATTAGAAATTGATTTTTGAAACTTTGGAGCTGTTCAAGCTCAATGATTTCATAACTCAAAATAGAAATTTTGCAATTTTTAAATAAATTATATTTATATAAAATTTAAAAATTATTCATGAAAGTTTTGTATTGTGCAGCCTTTGATGGCGGTATAGTAGATTTCAGTTAAAAGATTTTTGTCGTCAAATCACTCGTTTTTATTGATAGACCCATCTGCCCAAATCTCAGCTTAAAAAGCCATCTTTAAAAACAATGGCTTGGTGTATGATAGGTTTAAAATTCGACTGATTTTACATCATTGTCAGTATGATTTAGCCAGAGTGAATCTGCAGGGTTCATTTCAAGCTCAAACTTTGTTGGAAATATAAAATGCCTGACTATCGTTCAAAAACATCGACACACGGAAGAAATATGGCGGGTGCGCGCGGCTTATGGCGTGCAACTGGTATGAAAGATGAAGACTTCGGTAAACCAATTATTGCTGTCGTGAACTCATTTACCCAATTTGTACCGGGTCACGTTCATCTTAAAGACCTTGGTCAACTTGTGGCGCGTCAAATTGAGCAAGCAGGCGGTGTTGCTAAAGAATTTAACACCATCGCAGTCGATGACGGTATTGCGATGGGCCATGACGGCATGCTGTATTCATTGCCTTCACGTGACTTGATTGCAGACTCAGTAGAATACATGGTGAGCGCGCACTGTGCCGATGCCATGGTGTGTATTTCAAACTGTGACAAAATCACCCCAGGGATGTTGATGGCGGCAATGCGCTTGAACATTCCAGTGGTATTTGTTTCTGGCGGCCCAATGGAAGCGGGTAAAGTCAAAATCCGCGGCAATGACAAAGCGATCGACTTGATTGATGCCATGATTGTGGCTGCAGATGACAACTATACTGATGAAGAAGTTGCTGAATACGAACGCTCTGCATGCCCAACTTGTGGTTCATGCTCAGGTATGTTCACCGCAAACTCAATGAACTGCTTAACAGAAGCATTGGGTCTGTCCTTACCGGGTAACGGTTCTACACTGGCAACCCATGCCAACCGTAAAAAATTATTTGAAAAAGCTGGTCAATTGATCGTAGAAATTACCAAACGTCACTACGAACAAGATGATTACAGTGTATTGCCACGTGAAATGGTAACCAAAGCATCGTATGAAAATGCCATGACTTTGGACATCGCAATGGGTGGGTCAACCAACACCGTTCTGCATTTATTAGCAGCTGCCAATGAAGCGGGTGTTGATTTCACCATGGACGACATTGACCGTTTGTCTCGCAAAGTGCCTGTACTCTGTAAAGTTGCACCTGCGAAAAACGACGTGCATATGGAAGATGTACACCGTGCAGGCGGCATCATGTCGATTTTGGGTGAATTAGACCGTGCAGGCTTGCTCGATACTTCGGTTGGTACCGTTCATGAAGCTTCACTAAAAGATGCTTTGGATAAATGGGACATCATCCGTACTGAAAATGAAGACGTATATCAATTCTTCCGTTCAGCACCGGGCGGTGTACCAACGCAAACTGCATTCTCTCAAGATCGTTATTACCAACGTCTTGATGGTGACCGTGAAGCGGGTGTAATCCGTAATGCAGAACATGCATTCTCTAAAGATGGTGGTTTGGCTGTGCTTTATGGCAACATCGCGCTAGATGGCTGTATTGTAAAAACTGCGGGTGTAGATGATTCAATCTTGAAATTCAACGGTACTGCACGTGTGTTTGAAAGCCAAGATTCAGCAGTAGAGGCGATCTTGGGTAATGAAATCAAAGCCGGTGATGTGGTGGTGATTCGCTATGAAGGCCCACGTGGTGGTCCGGGTATGCAAGAAATGCTGTACCCAACCAGCTACTTAAAATCGAAAGGTCTAGGCAAAGAATGTGCGTTATTGACTGACGGTCGTTTCTCGGGCGGTTCGTCAGGCCTTTCAATTGGTCACGTTTCACCTGAAGCAGCAGAAGGCGGTGCAATTGGTTTGGTGGAAGATGGTGATTTAATCGAAATCGATATTCCAAACCGTACCATCAACTTAGCTGTTGATGACGCTACGATGGCGGCTCGCCGTGCAGCGCAAGAAGCCAAAGGTTGGCATCCTGTGGAAGAGCGTCCGCGTAAAATTTCGAAAGCATTGAAAGCGTATGCAATGCATACTACAAGTGCGGCGAAAGGCGCAGTACGTGAAATCTAAGCTCTAGATTTTTAAATAAAAAAGCACTCCGAATGGGGTGCTTTTTTTATGCAAGTAATATTTTATAAATTCCCAACTTTTGCTATGGAGAGGTGCGACAGGAAGTTGCACGTTTGCCAGTATAGCAGGGATGCTATATCGGGTAGATAAAGGCTTTTGTTTACTTTTGGCCTGTCAAAAGTAAGGAGTGCCTACGAGATAGCATTAGAGTTTTATTCTTTAGTATGAGGTTGTATGGGAAAGAATCTAAAACCTAAAATCATACTTTCTGCGGTGATTTTTTTATTTTGATTTTCACTAAATTGAATATTGTGGAAGCTTATTTTTTATAGTCTCTAAATTTAAAAAAATGACACGACGGAGTCTTATCTTTTTAAAGCAAATTTTAGGAGCTCTTATGTTACTTTTGTTTTGGCAAAAGTAACCAAAACCATTTGTCATCCGCAAAACCTGTCCACTTAAGATTCTAAAAATATTTTTTGCAAAAAAAGTTTCTTTAAAAGACCACGCAGGTTGCGGATGACATTTCCGCGTATCAGGTATTAGATAAAATTCAACGCATAATAAATCATTACCTAAGTCATTTTATGGGCAGTAGTGCCGACATTATGGACGTTCCCTCTCTTTTAAAGGAGAGGGCTAGGGAGAGGATTCATGTGAAAATCCTCCCTTTATTCAAATCTTCTCATACGCCTTTTATGGCTTTGGCATGTGATTCAATAATATTGGATGTACATAAAAACTTTATATGCGGGGATGGAATTTCTTTTACATGCTGAGCGCTTTCTATACAATAAATTTAAAAGAACCCGCCAAAGCTGAAGCCAAAATCAGCCATCGCCAAGGAAGAACAATGAGTAAAAATAATATCCGTGAACATTCCGCTCCTGTTTATGAAGGCATTGAAAATGCGCCTGCACGTTCCATGATGCGTGCTACGGGCTTCCAAGATGCTGACTTTACTCGCCCCTTTATTGGCATTGCTTCGACTTGGGCCAATGTCACGCCATGTAATATGCATATTGATGCTTTGGCCCGTGAAGCTGAAAGTGGGGTCAATGCTGCAGGCGGGAAAGGCATTATTTTCAATACCATCACCATTTCTGATGGCATTTCCAACGGTACAGAAGGCATGAAGTATTCCTTGCTGTCGCGGGAAATCATTGCCGATTCTATTGAAGCTGTGGTGGGCTGTCAGGCCTATGATGGCGTGATTGCGATTGGCGGCTGTGACAAGAACATGCCGGGTTGCATCATGGGCTTGGCGCGTTTAAACCGTCCGGGTCTGTTTATTTATGGCGGCACCATTAAACCTGGAGCTGGTCATACCGACATGATTTCGGTATTTGAAGCAGTCGGTCAGCATGCCAAAGGCGAAATCAATGAAATTCAAGTGAAGCAGATTGAAGAAGTCGCGCTACCGGGGCCGGGTTCGTGCGGTGGTATGTATACGGCCAATTCGATGGCTTCAGCGATTGAAGCACTGGGCATGAGCTTGCCCGGGTCTTCAGCACAGGAAGCGGTATCCGCGGATAAAATTGCCGACTGCCAGCGCGCAGGTGAAGCCGTGATGAACCTGCTGCGTCTCGATATTAAGCCGCGCGACATTATGACCAAAGCCGCTTTTGAAAACTCGATCAAAGTGCTGATTGCTTTAGGCGGTTCAACCAATGGCGTACTGCATTTGATTGCCATGGCGCATACCGCAGGTGTGGAACTCTCTTTGGATGATTTTGTGCGCATTGGTAAAGATATTCCTGTGGTGGCCGATGTGCGCCCATCGGGTAAATATTTAATGTCGGAACTGATTGCCATTGGCGGCATTCAACCGCTGATGAAGCGCATGCTGGATGCAGGCATGCTTGACGGTTCTTGCTTAACCGTTACGGGCAGAACTTTGGCGGAAAACTTGGCTGATGTAGAGGATTATCCTGAAGGACAGCAAATTATTCTGCCATTTGATGCGCCAATCAAAAAGGATTCGCACTTGGTGGTACTGAAAGGCAATCTGTCACCGACAGGTGCCGTGGCTAAAATTACCGGTAAAGAAGGACTATATTTTGAAGGGCCCGCGCGGGTATTTGAGGGTGAGCAGGGTGCCATGCGCGGTATTTTAGATGGCGAAGTACAAGAAGGTGAAGTGGTGGTGATTCGCGGTGTTGGGCCGAAAGGCGGGCCGGGTATGCCGGAAATGCTGAAACCGACTTCTGCAATTATTGGTAAAGGTCTAGGCCAATCCGTTGCGTTATTGACCGATGGACGTTTCTCTGGCGGTAGTCATGGTTTTGTGATTGGGCATGTGACACCAGAAGCCTATGAAGGAGGTCCAATTGGCTTGGTCAAAAACGGCGATAAAATTTCAATTAACGCTGAAACTCGTGAAATGACTTGGCATGTGGCTGAGAATGAAATTGCTGCACGTCGTGCGGCCTGGGTCAAACCGAAACCAAACTATACCCACGGCGCTTTGGCTAAATTTGCCAAGCTGACCTCTGGTGCGGAAAAAGGTGCAGTGACTGACCTAAATCTAGACGTCTAATCCATTGTTAAACATTGAACATTCAGCCCTGACTTGATATAAGTTTTGCACAAGGCTTATATCTCATTTAAAACAGCTTCATAATAGAAGTTGAATTTTAAGCATGTGCTGGCAGGTTCGGCACAATTCATCATTTTGAGGCAAAAAACGCATGTCACTGTTACGCCGTTGGTTCGATCCAATCCGATCGAGTTGGTTTTATCAGAAACCGACCCGACAAGCGGTGTTACCCACGGAACAAGGTCTGAGTGTTTATCTTCGACTGGATGATGTCTATAGCTATTTGGCTGCGCAGCAACTGCCTCAATTAGAAGAAATTCTCAGTGATGAAATTAAACCACTGAAAGTGATTATTTGTCGTCAGAGTGCTGAACCTCCTAATCAAATGTCCTCGATAGAATGGCAACAATATTGTCTGAATGATGCTCAAATTTTAGCGCGTCAGCATCGTTTTAGTTTTCATGAAACACCTGAACAACCGACCGCTGAAGCTTTAGAACAAGCCGAAATTATTCTAAAAAATACCCCATTACGCGGCCAAGACTTTCTCTATTTACTTGAAGATGTGTTCCACATGCTGTGGCAAAAGCAGTATGGCAAGCTGAGAACACTGTACGCGATGGCCAGCCGTCATCATAAAGCTCAAGATTTTCCAGAACGGATCTTTTCTGACTTACCAATTTTGACGGGGTATTTTGAGTTTGGTGAACGTAAGTACCATGCTGTAGATGATTTACTGCGTTTAACGCGCCGTTTAAAACAACAAAAGCTCCTGACAGATAACCCGATCTTTATGATCAATCATATTGAATGGCGTGAGCACCTGATTAGTGATGCAGAAGAGTTAAATGAAATTCAGGGACTTGATCCTGAGCTTGATCTCTACATCGCGATGGAAGATCCGATTTCATGGTTACTGTTGGCTTATATTCGTGAGGAATTGGCGGACTATTATAATATTCAGCTGAATGTGTATCCATTGTCGTATCACGGTCGAGATTTGTTTGACTGGAGTTTGGCAACACGTCTGTCTAAACGGACAGAAGTTAAGTTCACGCCATTTTGCCGGCCTACAGAAGCTGCGACATTAGCTATGTCACAGCTTTACTACAGTGCGCCTGAAGAGCAACGTATTGATGTGATGTATCGCATTTTGGAAGCCGTATGGACCAAAGGGCGTGATTTATCCTTCAAAGCACATTTTCAGGCCTTACAGTATGAGTTAGAGATTTCTGAACTGACTACTAACGATATTGCTGAAAAATTAAAAGAAAATGATATGCACTGTGAGATGAAGTCACAGCCGGATTTTCCCGTCTTGGAATTACGTATTGCAGGTCAAAGCTATGTATTTAATAGCTTATACCGCGTATGGATGATTGAAAGTATTTTCAGTAATGTGTTAGAAGAGAAGTATAAAAGTGAAAACACCGCTGAAAGTGAAGCCAGAGAAGATGAAGAAAGTAAAAGTTGAGTCATTAGAGCAAGCCCGTGCACAGATTGATGTGATTGATCAGGGGATTATTGAGCTCATTGCAGCACGTCAGTTTTATGTCGATCAAGCGGTGCGTTTTAAGCGTTCAGTACAGGATGTTCAATCACCAGAGCGTGTCGAAGCGGTAATAAGTAAAATTCGTCTACAAGCCACAGAGTACGGTGTAAATGCAGATATTGTGGAACGTTTATACCGCGATATGATTCAGCATTTTATTCAACGTGAGTTGAAAGAAATCCGCCCATAGTTGGGACGGATTTGATGTTATTCCCCAATTAAAATGTCTATGCGATAAACTATTTAAAATGTCCTGTTTTTAACTACAAGAGTCAAGCACAGGATTTAAATTTCTTTGTTCAATGATGGCTTTCTGAGCTTTACGACTCGGCATACTTTTCTTGAGACGGGAACGTTTATTCTGTTTCTCCAAATCTTCATGTTGCTGCTGGATATGGGCTAGAACCGAGCCTAATCTTTTATTCTCAACAACTGCATTTTGCTGTAGTCCAGCCAGTTTATTGAAGGCGCTATAGTTGATCTTCCGTCCTTCATGCATGATAGCTACAGTGCCATCCGGATACCCCAGAAATGAAATGTATTGCCCAACAAGCTTATGATTCAGCTCTGTCGGTTCAAGCATATAAATACACTTGTCATAGGTCAGGGTCAGATTCTTGGTGACCTTACGCGGTTCCTGCCAGGTAAAAATATCATCCAGTTCAAGATCAGATTCGGTTAATGGCCGATGCAGGTTCTTTGAGTTTCGCGCACATTTGGCGAACTTCTGATTGAACTGCTCAATAAAGCAGGGTAACCATATATTGGCCTCTGCAATCGAACCGATGCCTTCCAGGCGCATCTCTTTGATCAGACGGTCCTGAAGGGTTCTGTTGGCACGTTCCACACGACCTTTGGCTTGGGGTGAGTTGGCAAAGATAATATCGATGTTCAAATTATTCAGAATCCGCCCAAATTGCGTAATCTGGCTGTCTTGCCTGGATTTCTGATTAACTCTGAATACCGAATGCTTGTCACTATAAAAGGCTAGAGGTTTGCCGTATTGTTCAATGTAGGCTCGGGTTGAAAGCATGTAGTCAAAGGTCGTTTCAGCCTCACAAAAGCGCAGATGCAACAGCTTTCCAGTGGCATCATCGATATAAACCAACAAGCAGCATTTTGCAGCTCGACCTTCGAACCAGTCATGATATGAGCCATCAATCTGGATTAGCTCACCGAAGCAATCCCGGTTATAACGTGGCTGATATGGACGTTTAAGGCGCTTGGATCGCGGAATCCACAGGTCATTGGCAGTCATCCAGCGACGAAGCGTTTCTACCGGGATATTCAGGTCAAATATGCTGTTGAGCTTCTCATGCGCCAAGGTGGGTCCAAAGCCCAGTAAATGTTCAGCAATAATGGAAAGGCACTTTGATTTTAACAAGTCATCATGGCGACGATGGCCAGGTTGACCACGACTGGCATGTGCCATACCTGAGACACCATCTTGATTGAGCTTCTGCAATAACCGGGTAATTTGACGGGTGGAAAGATTGAGGATTTCAGCAGCACGGACCTGGGTAATACGATGATCTCGAACGTCTTGCAGAACTGCAAGCCGTTGAATTTCTTTGTCAGACATAGTGATAAGCATCTATATTTATATCCAGTCCATGGTGATAAAAACCATCATAAACTAGACATTTTTATTGGTGAGAATATAGACACTTTAAATGGGTTCTAACAGCTGAATTTCATATAACAGCCATTATGTTAAATAGGAACCTTAGAACAATAGAAAATTATAATTTCATTGCCATAAGGAAGAATATACTTACAATCCTACGTTCGTTTGTAAAGCAATTTGCTGTGAAGCTAATTCAAGTGCTTTAGATTTCCCTAATGGTTTAATATCAGTGCCTTCAGCATATATAAAATCTACCTTATCAATACCAATTAATCCTAATACTGCTATTAAATACGCTGTAACAGCATCTGTTGGGAGATCTTGATGAAAACCACCACGTGAACTAAAGATAATTGATTTAACACCTTTAATTAATCCTACGGGTGCGGTTTCTGTATATTGAAAAGTTACTCGTGCTCGTGCAATTAAGTCGAACCAGTTTTTTAATTGGGTTGGTACATTTAAGTTATACATTGGTGCTGCAATCAATAATAGATCACAATCTTTCAGCTCTTGAATAAATTGATCAGAGAGAGCTACTGCTGCTTTTACCTCAGGTTTTTCATTCGCCTCTCCACGTAAGGCATTAAATATCTCTAAGTTTAATACTGGTAAGTTCATAGCTCCTAGATCATGTTCAATTATTTGGTCAACATAACCACTTTGCTTACGTCTATATAAATATTTATTAATGAGCTGATTACTTAGAGATTTTTCCTGCATAAAACTAGATTTGATAACTAAAATTCTGTTCATAGTAAGGTTCCTAATATGAATTTTAATTAGATTATCATTGATAAATTGGATACAAAAGTGATAATAAATCAACTCATTGATTCCCAATTGGAACTAATATGCGTGTTAATGATCTGAAAAGTTTGATGGCATTTATTAGTGTTGTTGAACAAGGAAGTTTTACTAAAGCATCAGAAAAATTACATCTGACTCGTTCCGCTGTCAGTAAGATGATTTCAAAGCTTGAGGTACAGCTCGGAGTAGTACTTTTTAACAGAGATACACGTCATTTAGCTCTCACAGAAGAAGGTAGTATTTTCTATGAACATAGCCAGCGGGCTGTACAAGAATTATTAATAGCTGAGACATTATTTGAAAGTAATAATCAAAATATTCAGGGAATGATACGTATCTCTATGCCTGTATTATTTGGACAAAAGTTCATAGTTCCGATATTAAGAGACTTAGCAGATGAACATCAAAATTTGAATATGGTTCTTTCTTTTAATGATCGTTATATTGATTTAATTGAAGATAATTATGACCTAGTGATAAGAATTGGTAATTTAGAAGATAATAGTCAATTAATGGTTAAAAAGATTTCTGAGCATGCAATGTGGCTCTGTGCCACACCTGAATATTTAAAAAGATACCAGGTTCCTGAGAGTATCAAAGATTTAGATAACCATCAGACTATTGGATATTTGAAAAATGGGCAGCTTGAAAAGTGGATATTTCAAAGTTCTCATCATAAAACTATGAAATATTTGCCAAAAAATAAAGTTCAAATGGATGACATAAAAAGCATATTAGATTATGTACTAATGCATGGAGGAATTGGTTGGTTACCTTCCTGGTTGATTCAAGAATATATACAAAGTGGTCAATTAATACACCTACTTACTAACTATTCAAGTACTAACTATCCTATTCAAATTGTATGGAAAAGATCAAATTTCTTACCAATACGTGTTCGTACTACCATTGATAAAATAGCTTCATCAATACAAAAAGATAGCGTCATTAAATAAGATTTATAAGAGAGGAATTCTAAATTGATAGTAATACAAAATCTTTCTAGTTTAACCCGAATCGCGGATAAGAAATTGACTTGAAAAATATGAGGACTAGAGCCATCAGTTGAGTTACCACACAAAACTCACAACTCTATCCTCATGTTTAATAGTACCGAATTATTTTGCGTAATTGA